>CAZTYI010000024.1:5656-16265 GCA_964618335.1 uncultured bacterium | reverse complement strand
AGATAAAAAATTGCTAAGAAGAATGATTAAGAGAATTCATTTGGCTGAATATAAAAGACGGCAGGCACCGCCTGGTATTATTGTAACGAAAAAAGCTTTTGGCAAAGGGCGTAATTTTCCAATTGTTCAGGGCTGGGTTTAATTTTGATTTACAAACTGAAATGGAAATTTTGAAAAAATAACATGGATTTTAATTGTCTTTTTTTCTATTCCTAAGAATTAATAAAGGAGAATTTTGTGGCTAAAAAAGGATTAAAAAAAGAGCTGGGGCTCTTTTCTTTGGTAGCTTTAGGTGTCGGAGGCATGATTGGCTCGGGTATCTTTGTACTACCAGCAACGATGAGTGCTTACGCGGGACCGGGTTTGATTTTAGGAATCTTTTTATCAGGAGTGATCGCTCTTTTTTTAGGTATTGCTTATGCCGAGCTGGGAGCTGCTTTTCCAATTACTGGCGGACCCTATTCTTTGCCTAGATTGGCGCTCGGTAATTTTGCCGGGTTTTTTATGGGCTGGGGATATTTTTTATATCTGTTTATCGGTACTGCAGGAATTATTAATATTTTTGTGGTTTATTTAGGTTTTTATTTTCCAGCTTTGGTTCTCGGCAGCTCATTAAGCACTCTAGGTGTTTTGGTATCGGTGGCTTTCTTATGGATTTTTACGCTGATTAATATCTTTGGGGTTAAGTGGGGAGGCTATTACGCAGAAATTACGACCGTTGGTAAGTTGATTCCGTTACTGATTTTTGTTTTGGTAGGATTAGCTTTTATGCAGGGTAAAAATTTCACTCCTTTTCTGCCTTATGGTTTGAGCGGTATTCCGATTGCCGTTTCCTTGTTTTTTTGGTCCTATACCGGATTTGAAGCGATCGTAGTTCCATCAGAAGAGGTTAAAAACCCCTCTTTTACAATTCCTTGGAGTATGGTTTTAACTATTTTGATTTCGATTGCAATTTACACTATTATCTCAGTAGTTTTTGTCGGTATGCTGGATTGGAAAAGTCTGAGTTTTAAAGTGGGTGACTGGCAGTCTGTCTCTCAACTTTCTTCGCCTTTTTCAGAAGTGCCAAAAGCTTTAAAACTGCCACTTTTAGCAGTTGTGATGGGGCTTGGCGCCATTCTCGCTACAGGAGGATCCGGCGGAAGCTGGGTTCTAATCCAAGGCCGTATGCCTTTTGCTATGGCGAGAGACAAACTCTTTTGGTCTAAGCTGGGAAATATTCATCCTAAGTATGGTACGCCAGTAGCTTCTTTACTCTTTTCTTCGTTGTTAAGTACGGTAGTATTACTAACGATTACCAGTTTTCCGGCGATTGCTTTAATGGCTGTCGTCACGGTGATCCTGCCTTATGCAGCGGCAGTTGTTTCGCTCTTAGTTTTAAGAAAAACTAAAAAGGAAGTGAAAAGGCCTTTTAGACTGCCTTGCGCTAAACTGATCTCTCTTGTTGGTTTTGTACTAGCAACTTTTTTGATGTATTGGGCGGCTTGGCCCTGGACAGCAGTCGGTATTGGTTTACTGCTAACCGGCTATCCAGCTTTTATCTTAGTCAAAAAACATAAGTTTGAAGTTAAACGTAATCTGTGGATTTTGGTTTATCTGGCAGGAGTGCTAATCGTTTCTATGCTGGGGGATTCACATTTTACTTCTAGTAATTTTACTAGTTTCGAGCCTTTGGGACTTTTGCCTATGCCTTGGGATTTAGTAGTGTTGGCTATTTTTGGAATCAGTATTTTTGAATGGGCTTATAGGGTAAATAGCACTTATCCTCCGACGGAAAGTAAAAAGATAAAAATTTAAGAACCTGGCATTTAATAAATCATTAGAACTAAAAAATAAAAAGCTTTATATCGAAGTAAACTCAAGAATCAGCAACCAGGCACAGATGCCGGTGCTGATTTTTGAAGTTCTTTGAGTATAGAGATTGGGAATATAGGTAAATTAAAGATCAAGTTAAGGGAGAAAAAAAATGGACGGAGTAATTAAAGCCGAATGGGATACATTAAAAAAGATTGTAGTGCATAAACCGGGCATGGAAATGTTTTTCGGCTTGCTTGATCCTTACGGCTCTTTGTATGAAAGAGCTTTTTCTCGGCAAGGAGCCAGAGAAGAGCATGATAACTTAGTGCATATTTTGAAAAATGCTTTAGGAGTTCAGGTTTTTAGATTAAAAGATTTAATCTTAGAAGCGGCTTTAAAAAGACCACGGGTGAGAGAAAAGCTAATTCAGATGGCGCGTGAATCGCTAGATTATATAGGCGATGAAAATACTGTCAAACGAGCCAAAGAAGAGTTTGAAAATAATATACCTCATCTAGATACGCAGCATTTTTTCTATATGTTATTAGTCCATCCTGAGATTGATTTTAAAAGGGCAGAGGGAGCGCGTAACATAGCACAAACTGTCAATCTGCGCCAACCATTAGCCAATCTTTACTTCATGCGCGACCAGCAGTTTGTGACTGACAAGGGAGCAGTGATTTGTCGGATGGCTAAACCATCACGTAGAAGAGAGACGAATATTACCCGTTTTTTAATTGAAGATGTCTTAGAACTGCCAATCGCTAAAGAAATAGAAGCTCCTGGCACCATCGAAGGCGGTGAGTTTTTGCCGATGGGTAAATTTGCGATGGTGGGGATCGGCGATAGAACCAATCGGGCGGCAATAGATCAGCTTTTGCAAATTAATTTTGATTTTGAAGAGCTGGCAGTTGTTCACCAGCCTATGCATCCGCTCGTTCCGTCTGATACACCTGATCCTATGATCGATATGCATTTGGATACTTATTTTAACGTGGCCAGCAGTAAGGTAGTTGTAGGCTGCGAACTGCTTTTAAAACATGCCAAAGTAGAAGTGTATCATAATGAGGGAAGTGGAAAGTTTGTCAAAGATGCTAAAGAGCCCTTTTTAGAAGAATATATAAAATCTAAAGGTTTTGAAATTGCCGGACTTACTACTTTAGAGCAGCTCTCTTACGCTTCTAATTTTTTAACGATTAGCGATGGGCGAATTTTAGCGGTGGAAATAGAAAGAGGGGTCAGAGATGTGTTAACCAATCTTAAAGGTAAAGCACAGAGAGATCATATGCGTTATGGAAAACTCTATGATCAAGCCCGGATGGATTTTGACAAACTGAAAAACGAAGGGGGCTTTTTTCCACATAAAAAAGAACTCTATTCCAAAGGAGTAGAAGCTTATCCGATTATTTTGAAAAATTTAACCGGTGGTTTTGGTGCAGCTCACTGCATGACCTGCGCTTTATCCAGAGGATAAAAAAGAATCAAAAACTTAAAGATAAAAAAACAAAACATAAACCGTAAACTATAAACCATGACTCAAAAACTTTTAATTGCTCTCGGCGGAAATGCGATCTTAAAAGCTGGTGAAAAAGGAACCGCTGGCGAACAGTTTTTACGTATTCATGAGACTTGCAGCCATTTCTTAGAACTGATTAAAGCCGGTTATCAACTAGCTATCACACATGGCAACGGTCCACAGGTAGGAGCTATTCTGTTACAGAATGAAATAGCTAAAGAGACACTGCCCTCGATGCCGTTGGATGTTTGTGGAGCTGAAAGCCAGGGATTCATCGGTTATATGCTTGCACGGCAGCTTTTCAGCCGGTTAAAAATAGCCGGAGTGCATAAAGAAATGGTTTGTTTAATAACTCAGACTTTAGTTGATCAGAATGATCCTGCTTTTAAAAAACCGACTAAACCAATTGGGCCTTTTTATAATGAAAAAGAAGCAGAAACTTTAAAAACAGAAAAAAAATGGAAGATGGTTTTTCAAACAGGCAAAGGTTTTAGAAGAGTGGTTCCTTCACCTGATCCGAAAGATATTATTGAAGGCAAAGCCATTGGAGAGCTTTTTGCAGGCGGCAAAATTGTAATCGCCTGTGGCGGTGGTGGAATTCCGGTGATACAGACTTCTGATGGAGCTTTAAAAGGCGTCGAAGCGGTTATTGATAAAGATCATACGGCAGCAGTCTTAGCGCAAAAGATTAAAGCGGATATTTTATTGATTTTAACCGATGTGGAAGCTGTCGCCATTAACTTCGGCAAACCCGATCAAAAGAATTTAAACAAGTTGTCAATTGCTGATGCCGAAAAATATTTAAAAGCTGGAGAGTTTGGAAAGGGCAGCATGGGGCCAAAAGTAGAAGCAGCTATCCAGTTTGCTAAAGCCGGCGGAAAAGCTCTCATCACTTCTTTGGAAAAAGCTAAAGAAGCTTTGGAAGGTAAAAGCGGTACTTTGATTTACAAATAAGAAGAGGAGAGAAAAATGCCAGTTAATTTAAAAGGGCGCCAATTTTTAGATCTGCAAGATTTTACACCGGAAGAGATTCGCTATCTCTTAGATTTGTCACACGAGTTAAAAGCTAAGAAAAGAGCTGGCATTAAAGGCGTATCGTTAGAAAGAAAAAACATTGTCCTCATTTTTGAAAAGACCTCGACACGTACTCGCTGTGCTTTTGAAGTAGCAGCTTTTGATGAAGGCGGCTGTGTGACTTATCTTTCTGGCAGCCAGATGGGGAAGAAAGAATCTATCGAAGATACAGCCAAAGTGCTTGGCAGATACTACGATGGTATTGAATTTAGAGGTTTTAAACAACAGACTGTCGATACTATGGCCAAACATGCAGGCGTACCAATTTTTAATGGACTGACTGATGAATTTCATCCGACTCAGATTCTAGCTGACTTTATGACTATGGAAGAGCATGTTAAAAAACCACTCAGAAAAGTAAAGTTTGTTTTTGCGGGAGATGCTCGTAATAACATGGGTAATACACTCATGATCGGCGCAGCTAAAATGGGTATGCATTTTGTCGCATTGGCTCCTAAGGCTCTTTTTCCTGATAAAAAGTTAGTTGCAAAGATGCAAAAAGAAGCTAAGAAAACAGATGGTAAAATCGAAGTTACAGATAATATTGCTAAAGCTGTTAAAGGTGCTGATGTGATTTATACCGATGTCTGGGTTTCCATGGGCGAAGAAACTAAATTTGCGGAAAGGATCAAGCTTTTAAAAAAGTATCAAGTCAATATGGACATGCTCAAAAAAACTAACAATCCGCATGTGGTTTTTCTACACTGTCTTCCTGCTTTCCATGATTTGAATACTGAAGTCGGTAAGCAAATCCATAAGCAATATGGCTTAAAGGAAATGGAAGTCACTGATGAGGTCTTTAGAAGCAAGCATTCAGTAGTTTTCGATCAGGCCGAAAATCGACTGCATACGATTAAAGCAGTGATGGTCTCAACGATTGGGGATGTTTAAAGTTTTTTAAGTTTCTATTTTTAAAAAATTATCTAAAAAATACTAAGAAAATAATTAAGCCTTCCTTGCTTAACAGCGAAGAAGACTTAATATTTTCAATATTATTTATTTAGTTCTGTTTTGTCCAGAACCTTGGCCTTGACCTTGACCATAACCGGGTCCATCCTCGTTGCAAGGACCTTGATGAGTGCCGTCTCGATGTCCTCCATTGCCTCTTCCCTGTCCTCTGCCATCATGAGGTCTCTCTTCTCCTCGAGGATTTGTATCTGTTTGTTCTGTTCTGTGTTGATTATGAGGTCTATTAAACCCATATGAACATAGAACCATTGCTAAACAAGAACTGATAATTAATAGTTTTTTCATGTTATGTCCTTTTTGAAGTTTTTACACATCAATTATACCATTTTTTGTTTTTTTAATATGTAATTACCTAGATGTTTTTTGGAAAATTGTAAATTTATTAATTATCTGTTTTATTATAAGTGATTTATAATATAAAGTATTTTTTTTAATTATAATGGACTATAAGCCTTGCTTATTAAAAGCGCATCAGCCAGCACTAAAGCAGTCATAGCTTCGACAATTGGTACAGCTCGAATAGCAGCACATAGATCATGCTTTTCTATGTTTTCAAAAATCAGTTCTTTTTTTTCGTTTTTTAAATTGTAGGTAGATTGTGTTTTGCCGATTGTAGAAATCGGTTTGAAAGCCACTTTTAAATCTAAACCAGAACCGTTAGAAATCCCACCAAGTGTGCCACCAGCATGGTTGGTTTTAAAAACCAGCTGTTTTTTATTTTTTTCTTTGGATTTTGTTTTTACTGTTTCTTTTGTGGCTGCTTTTTCCAAAGTGAAAAGATCATTCATCTCAGAACCTTTTAAAGTAGCTGAATGAAAACCCTCGCCCATTTCAAACCCTTTCACGGATGGAATAGAAAACATGGCTTTGGCTAAATTAGCTGAGAGCTTTTCAAAAATAGGATCGCCTAAACCGATAGGCAGAGGAGTAGAAATTAGCTGAACGACTCCGCCGATAGTTTCTTTTTCCTGCTTGATTTTTTTTAGTTTTTGTAAGAACTCTTTTTCTGTTTTTGAATCAGGACAGAAAAGTGGGTTTTTGATGATCTTTTTCTGGAAATGATTAAAGTTTTTTAAATTGGAAGTTAGTTTAAAAAAACTTGGAGAATTTAAATTAAAAGACGAGTTAACAGAAGAAAGCTTCAAATCTCCAATTTGAAAAAGAAAAGCGCAAAATTCTATTTTAAATTTTTTTAAGAGTTTTTTAGCGATCGCGCCAGCTGCGACTCTAGCGACAGTTTCCCTGGCCGAAGCTCTTCCAGCTCCAGCAAAATCAAAAAGACCATACTTGTTTAAGTAAGTGTAATTAGCGTGGCCGGGACGGTAGAGATCTTTTATTTTATCGTAAGAGGAAGTCAAATCTTGGTTAGGGATCAGAAGAGCAATCGGTGCACCGGTAGTTTGGCCTTTAAAAAGACCAGAGAGGATTTGGACTTGGTCTGGTTCTTTTCGTTTGGAAGAGAAGTTTTTTTGAGTAGTTTTTCTTTTGAGCAGTTCTTTGTTGATTTCTTGGGCGGTAATTTTTAGCCCTGCCGGACAGCCGTCGATAACGACACCAATCGCTGGGCCGTGAGATTCTCCGAAAGTAGTAATTTGGAAAAGCTTTCCAAAGCTATTGGCTGCCATAAGTTTCTTGGAGCTGTTGGATAGTGGTAGTTAATTTTTTAGGATCTTCTAAAAGATCGGAAGAGAGCTCTTGAGCTTTGAATTTTTGAAAAAAAACTTCTTTTTCATAAAAAAGTTTTTGAAGAGTTTGAAAAGGCTCTTTTTCTTTTTCGACAAAAGCTGGTAATTTTTGCTCTTTGATTCTTTTTAAGATTAAACCTAAAGAAGCTCTTAAATATAAAAGATCCCCGATCCGGGAAAGAAAAGGAAAAACCTTTTCATTTAAAGATCCGCCGCCAAGAGCAATCACTGCATTAGAAGAACTTTTTAAAGAAAAAACTACCTCTTTTTCTAAAGAGCGAAAAAAATCTTCCCCCTCTTTATGAAAGATTTCATTGCAGGAAAGAGTCTTTTTCTCTCTATGAAAATAAAGCCTTTCTAGTGCTTCGTCTGTATCAATAAAAGGACGCGAGAGTTTTAGAGCTAACAAGCGGCCTAAAAAGGTTTTGCCGCTGCTTTTAAAGCCAAATAAAATGATGTTCATAAGTTTTGCCTTGATTGATTTTATTTTAACTTCACCTGTCTATTTTTACGATTTTGTTAATAAATTAGGGGACAATATTGTGTCTGAATCTATTGATTTATGACAATGCTATAAGTTTGTTAATTTAATTTTTTGATTTAACTGTTTTAGTTTATCTATGAAATTAGGATAAGTTTTAGCTATGCATTCTACTCCATTCAAAATAGAAGTTGATCGAATAGATAGAGCAGCGATAGTTAAGGCCAAAGCAATCCGATGGTCTTGGTAAGATATCAGTTCAGCGCCCTTTAAAACTGAGGGATAAATAATCAGCCCATCTGGCTTTTCTTCGATTTTAGCTCCCATTTTTTTAAGCTCTGAACAGATAGACTTGAGGCGGTCTGATTCTTTAAAACGGGAGGAAAGAGCATTATAAATAAGAGTTTTACCCTTGGCAAAAGTACTGATAACAGCTAAAAGAGGCACCATGTCGATCATAGAACCAGCATTTATTTTGAGAGGTTTTAAAGCAGTAGATTTAATTTTAGAAACAGATGTTTTTGCAGTTTCTGCTTTTTTTTTGATTTCTAAAAAGCCATTTTTTTTATCAACGGCTAAATCAGCCCCCATTTTTTTTAGAGTTGAAATAAAAACTTTATCTCCTTGCTGGTCTTGAAAATTCAGGCCGTTGATTTTTAAATGGCTGTTAGTTAAAAAAGCTAAAGCTAGCGGGTAGCTCAGAGAAGAAAAATCTGCGGGGACAGTGTAATTAAAACCGCTGATCTGAGCGTTTCCTAACAGTTTAAAATAAGAATAGCCCTTTCTTAGATAAGAAATTTTTAAAAAATCTAGCCAGCTTAGAGTTAGGTCGATCCATGGCTTTTCGCCTGCGTTTTTAACTAATATTTCAGAGGGGCCTTTTAAAAAAGCTAGCGCAATTAAAAAAGCTGAGACCGGCTGAGAGTCTTGACCGTCGATTGTGATTTTTCCAGATTTGATTGGTCCTTTGATCTTTAACGGAGGTCTTTGATGGTATGGAGATTTTTGATGATTATGATTACAACAGTCCACTGTAGCTCCAAGAGTTCTTAACCCTAAAATTAAAGGCGCTACGATTCGATTTTTTTGAACAGACTCGTCTCCTGTAAGAGTAGTAGTAGTTGGCAGCAGGCCTAAAAGAGCTCCAATCAGACGCAAGATGAGACCAGAGTTTTGAGCGTCGATAGTTTTTGAGTAGGATTTTAGATGACTATTGGTACCAATCACAGAAATTTTATTGATATAATTATTTTGATGTTTTTCTTTATGTAAAGTTACTTTAGCTCCTAGCTGTTGGATGGCTTTGATCATGGCCAAAGTATCAGGAGAAATGAGAGGATTAAAAATAGTTGATCGGCCCTGGGCCAGTAAAGCAAAGACTAAAGCGCGCATGGTTTGGGATTTAGAAGGAGGGGGAGTGATAGTGTCTGAAAAGGGAGTAATGCCCTGGAGTTTGATTTTCATGTCTCGTCAAAAGCAAAAGTTATAACTTTTTTAATTTCCTTTTTTTTATGGCGTAACATCATCAGCCGGTCAAAACCAACAGCTACTCCGTAGCAGTCTTTAAGACCTTTTTTCAGAGCTGCAATAAATTTCTGATCGATCGGCAGTTCTTCTTTACCGTCCGCTTTTCTTTTTGCATTAGCTTCTACTAATCTCTTTTCTTGCTCTTCAGCATTTGTCAGTTCGTGATATCCATTGGCAAGCTCTATACCTTGGTAATAGATTTCGAAACGTTCAGCAACAGGAAAACCGCTGACTGGTTTAATTTGGGAAAGAGCTGCTTGAGAAGCGGGGTATTCGTCTATGACCATCAACTCTTTTAAGCCTAAGTGTTTTTCAATGAAATGGGACATGATCAGATTTAAAAGAGTGTCTTTGTCCCAATGTGCTGCATCAGCAGATAAAGCCAGTTTGTTCTTAACAGAAAAGTTGTATAGATCTGAAGCGTCAACGGTAAAAGGATCAAGGTTAGTGTATTTTAAAAAGATTTGGCGGTAAGAACTGCGGCTAAAGGGTAGTTTATCCAGAAAAAGAAAGATGAGATTTAGAACTTCTTTTAAAAAAGCTTGGTAGGAAATGGTTTCGCGATACCATTCGATCATGGTGAATTCAGGATTATGCAAGGGGCCTAGCTCTTCAAAACGGAAAACATGCGACATCTGATAGATGTCACCGCTACCGGCGGCTAACAGACGCTTTAAACCATATTCTGGAGAAGTGTGGAGATAAGCATTTTCGTTTTTTAAAGCTGAGGTCTTTAAAACTTCGATATGTTGATCAATAGAAGCTGTTTGAGAAAGAGCCGGCGTATCTACTTCTAAAATATTTTTTTTAGAAAAAAAAGAGCGTACTTTTTTCAACATTAAAGCACGGTCTTGCAAGATAGATTTATTTAACATTTTTATTTTTTAAGAGTTGTTTGTGTAAAATACCCTCTATTTAGAACAGAAAGCAGCTATTGCACGCGGGAGACATAGGCAGAATTACGGGTATCAACCTTAATCACTTCGCCCTCATTCACAAAAATAGGGATCTGGACTTTAGCGCCGGTTTCTAATGTGGCAGGTTTTAAAACTCTGCCGGAAGCTGTATTGCCTTTGATGCCGGGATCAGATTCAGTAATCTTTAATTCCATAAAAGTAGGAGGAACCACCTCGACTACCTGTCCTTTGTAAAGCACTAACTCATAGATTAAATCATCTTTTAGCCACTGTTTCGTGTCTTCAATATTACTAAGGGGCACTTCTAGTTGTTCAAAAGTTTCGTCATGCATAAAGACAGCTTCGTCTTGTTGGACGTAGAGCAGACGCATATAAGTTTCTTCTACATCAGCCAAATCCATTTTTTCGCCGGATTTATAAGTTTTTTCTACTACGCGGCCAGTTAGAATATTTTTTAGTCGGATACGGTTGAAAGCTTGTCCTTTACCAGGCTTGATAAATTCATTACTGATAACTAGATAAGGGTTTTTTTCTAATTCTACTTTCATACCTGGTTTGATTTCACTAGTTGACGCTTGAGACATAGGGGTAAATCCTTTATTCTTTAGTTAATATTTTGAAAGAAAGACCTTTAAATTTCAAC
>CAZTYI010000024.1:0-5556 GCA_964618335.1 uncultured bacterium | reverse complement strand
CATCGCAATCTGCCTTTCGGCCCTAAAAAAAAATAAACTGAAGAACTTTAAACTTCAAAAATAAGCTAGTTTTTTTGGCTCGTTTTTTAATCGGTTTGGATTTTTATCGGATCTGAGAACCGCGAGGGAGGTTCAATTTAAAGACTTGTTTGACGGAGCTTATACCATTGAAACAGCGCTTCTCCTACAATATAGACAATGGTCACAGCAGTTCTCAAGAGCATATAGTTCAGATCAAATTGTAAAAGATTATCCATGGCAGGCAAGGCTAAATGTATAAAATTATGCAGACAAAAAGTAGAAAGTATTAAAGCATAGCTATATTCCCAAAAAGATTGATTTTTACCAAACAGCTGGCAAAAAATATAACGAGCTGCTTGTTCTATCATGTAGGTTGCAGAACCAATCGTAAAACCCAGGTGGGAATTGCAGATAGGAAAAAGTTTTAAGCCGGTTAAAACTGCCATTCCAATGCCTTGGGCTTTCAGCCAGGTAATTGATGATGGAGGGGTTGCGGGAATTTTGGGTAATTCAAAATGAAGGGGCATAAAAAAACCTATTTAAAATTTAATTTCAAAGCATTTTTATGATTGCTCTTGAATAGTTTTTTCAATCAGCTTCAGAGCTTCCGGAATTTTAGCTTTAGCGCTACCGCCGGCTTTAGCAGAAGTTTTGCTTCCGCCGCCACCACCTTGGATCACCGGAGCGATAGCTTTAATTAAAGTGTTGGCGCCAAGCTGCTGATGTTTTTCAGCTAGATCGGCAGAGACTACGATCTGGAAAAGACATTTGTCAGCTGTTTTGGTGGCTAGGGCTACAATACCAGATTTTAAATCTTTTAAAAGCCCAGCTGAAAAATGAGCTAGTTCAGAAGGCTCTAAATCGGTTTCGGCTAAAAGATAAGCATTGGGTCCTTGTTTGATTTTGACCTGTTTTTTCAAAAGGGTTTGATGCAGATTTGCCAGCTCGGTTTTACGCTGGCTTTTCTTGGCTTCTTTGAGTTTTTTATTTTCTTCGATTAGATTTAAAAGCGTTGTATCAAGTTTGCTCTCTTGGGTTTTTAAAAGAGAGGAAAGATGGGTGAGAAGATTTTCTTTTTCGCGGACAAACATTTCAGCTTCAGGACCGCTGGCAGCTTCGATTCTTCTAATGCCTGCAGCAATAGAGTGCTCTTTTAAAATTTTAAAAAGGCCGATCGTTCCAGTTCTGACTGCATGTGTGCCGCCGCAAAGTTCTTTAGCTTTACCGATTTCAATCACACGGACAGTATCGCCATACTTTTCTCCGAAAAATTGCTTGATAGATTTTTCTTTTTGGGCTTCCGCATAGCTTAAAGTATAAATTTTGACTTCTTGATCATTTCTGATTTGCTGGTTGACTAAATCTTCAATTTGACGGGTTTCTTCTAAGGTCAGCGCTTTGTGGTAGTTGAAATCAAACCGCAATCTTTTATCGCTGACATAAGATCCAGCCTGTTTGATTTGTCCTTTCAGGATATGGTTTAAAGCAAAATGCAAAAGATGGGTAGCACTGTGATTAGCAGAAATTAACTGCCGTCTTTCGGGATCGACAGTAACGGTAACTTGGTCGTTAGTTTTTAAAGAGCCTTTTTTAAGACTGCCCAGATGGCAAATAACGCCGGGATAGGGCGAAGCCGTATCAACTACTTCAAATAGATTGTCTTCTTTGGAGATAGAGCCTGTATCACCTATTTGACCGCCGCCTTCTGCGTAAAAAGGAGTGGAATTTAAAATCAAATAACCTTTTTCATCGGCTTTTAAAGTATCGACAAATTTATCGCCGTTGAAAATAGCGATGATTTTAACTTCGTCAGTAGTTTTTTGATAACCGGTAAATTGGCAGGCTGCGTGTTTTTTAACAAAATCAGTAAACACGTTTTTAGCAAAATCTGGCGATGAGCATTTATGGGCTTGTTTGGATTTTAATTTAGCCTTTTCTTCTAACTGATTAAAAGTTTCGAGGTCTACTTCTAAATGAGCATCTTTGGCCATCAAGAGAATTTCTTCGATAGGAAAGCCATAAGTATCTTTTAATTTGAAAGCATCTTCACCGGAAATTTTATTACTCTTATTGTTTTCAATGATATCGTTTAAAAGCGTACCGCCGCGTTGAAGTGTACGGATAAAATTTTCTTCTTCTAAAGTCAGAATTTCTTCAATTTTACTTTGCTGAGTTTTTAATTCAGGATAATCAGAGCCCATTGTAGCGATTAGATTAGGAAGGAGTTTGCCCATAAAAGGTTTATGAAGGCCTAGCTTGCGTCCATATCTAGTAGCTCTACGGATCAGCTTTCTTAAAATATAGCCGCGATCTACGTTGGAAGGAATAGCGCCGTCAGCAATCGCAAAAGCTAACGATCTAATATGATCAGCGATAACATGGAACGCTGGTGCCAGTTCACTATTTTTTTCATCATATTTAACCGAGCTGATTTTTTCGATCATCTGAATCAAACTAAAAAGAATATCAGTTAAAAAAACAGAATCGACATTCATTTTTAAGGAGACAATTCTTTCCAGCCCCGCGCCGGTATCAACTGATTGTTTTGGCAGCGGAGTCATCTTTCCATCAGTACCGCGATTGAATTGCATAAAGACTAAATTCCAAAATTCTAAATAACGCTCGCCGTCTAAATCCTGCAAAGGAGAAAGAGCATTACCATAACTAGCTCCGCGATCATATAAAAGTTCAGAACAAGGACCGCAAGGGCCGGTATCGCCCATAGCCCAAAAATTATCTTTTTCGCCCATTTTAATAATTCTGGAAGGAGGTAAATGCTTTTGCCACAACTGAAAAGCTTCTTCATCTTCTTGAAAGACAGAGGCCCAGATTTTATCAGGATTAAAATCAAAAACCTGCGTAGATACTTCCCAAGCAAATTTAATAGCTTCTTCTTTAAAATAATCACCGAAAGAAAAATTACCGAGCATTTCGAAAAAAGTGCAGTGGCGGGAAGTGTGGCCGACATTTTCTAAGTCATTATGTTTACCTCCGACACGGATGCATTTCTGTGAAGAAGTCGCACGTTGATAGCTTCTTTTACTTTGTCCTAAAAAGACATCTTTGAATTGGTTCATACCTGCATTGGTAAATAAAATAGTCGGGTCTTCCAAAGGCACAACGGGAGAAGAGGGAACCATAGTATGTCCCTGTTTTTTAAAATATTCTAGAAACTCATTTCTAATTTTTTGCGATAGCATATAGTGATCCTCTAACCTTTGACCTTCTTAATGAACCTCTTAATGGAATAAAAATAACCTTAAACCCTAATAAATTCTAACTAAAAATAGGTTTAGTTTACCTGAAGTCTTGAGCAAATGTCAATTGCGGTTGTTTCTTAATGAATTGCCCGATAAAGTTGTTTACCCTAAAATAAACAAAAAAATTAGAGGAGAACTAAATGGATTCAGCCATTTTAGAAAAGATTGCTACTACTGTCCGCGGACTTTCCATGGAAGCGATTCAAAAAGCTAATTCAGGTCATCCAGGATTACCACTTGGCTGTGCTGAAATCGGCGCTTATTTATATGGAGTAGCGTTGACACATAACCCGCAAAATCCTCTTTGGCTGAACCGCGACCGTTTTGTGTTATCAGCTGGCCATGGTTCTATCTGGCTTTATTCTCTTCTTCATCTTTCCGGCTTTGATCTGGATATCGATGACATAAAAAACTTCCGCCAGCTTAATTCCAAAACCGCCGGTCATCCAGAAAACCAACACCAGCTGGGTATTGAAGCAACGACTGGTCCGTTAGGCCAGGGCATCGGTAATGCTGTCGGACTAGCTTTAGCTTATAAAATTTTAGCTGGAAAATTTAACACTCCCGAATTTTCTCTTTTTGATAACAAGATTTATTGTTTAGCCGGCGACGGCTGCATGATGGAAGGCGTAGCCCATGAAGCTGCTTCTCTGGCCGGTCATTGGAATCTGAACAACCTAGTTTTAATTTACGACGCCAATAACATTTGTTTAGATGGTCCGCTTAGCGAAGTTTTTTCGGAAGATGTCAAAGCTCGTTTTCTAGCTTACGGTTTTGAAATTTTTGAAGTCGATGGACATGATTTAGAAGAACTGCATTCTGTTTTCACCTCTTTAAAAGAAAAACAGACCAAACCGGCGTTGATTGTCGCTAAGACTACCATCGGCAAAGGCTCTCCTAATAAATCCGGCACGCACAAAGTGCATGGCGCTCCTTTGGGCCTAGAAGAGATGCAAGCTACTAAGAAAGTTCTCAATCTGCCGGAAGAAGAATTTTATATTCCGCAAGTTGTGAAAGACTTTTTTACTAAACGAAACTTGGAACAAAAAACCGCAGCCGAAACCTGGGAAGAAAAATTCGGAAGTTGGGCTAAGGACTATCCCGAAAAGAAAAAAGAGCTGGCGCTAATGCTGAAAAAAACTTTGCCTGCAGATCTAGAAAATGAGCTTGCTAATTTAGAATTTAAAGAGCCGATTGCCGGCCGAAAAGCTTCAGGTGAAATCATTAACTTTTTAGCTGGCAAGCTGCCCTATCTTTATGGCGGTTCTGCAGATTTGTCTTGTTCGGACATGACCTCAATTAAAAATTCCGAGGTGATCAACGAAGGTAATTTTAAAGGCCGTAACCTTAAATATGGCGTCAGAGAATTTGCCATGGGCGCAATTTCTAACGGTTTAGCTCTTTCTGGTTTTATTCTGCCTTATGCTGGTACTTTTTTAGTTTTTTCAGATTATATGCGTGGCGCTATGCGGTTAGCCGCGCTCTCTTCTTTACAAGTTATTTATCAGCTAACGCATGATTCTATTTTGTTAGGAGAAGATGGTCCGACGCACCAGCCTATCGAGCAATTAGCAGCCTTAAGAGCGATGCCTAACTTACAAGTTATCCGTCCTGCTGACAGCTATGAAGTTAAAATGGCTTGGGTAGCAGCTTTAACTTATGAAGGGCCGACGGCCTTAATTTTATCGCGTCAGAACTTGCCTGCTATTGAGGAATTGAAAGTTTCTTATGAACATGGTTTGGGCAGAGGCGCTTACATTATTAAAAAAGAAAAACTAAAACCTGATTTTACGCTTTTCGCTTCTGGTTCAGAAGTTAAATTAGCCTTGGCTGTAGCCGAGAGATTAGAAAAGCTCTCGAAAGATGTCCGAGTGGTTTCAGTGCCTTCTTTTGAGCTTTTTGAAAACCAGAATGAAGAGTACAAAAAACAGATTTTGGAAGGGGATTTAGGTAAAAGAGTGAGTATTGAGGCTGCTGCAGAATTAGGCTGGCACAAGTTTATTGGAGTAGACGGTATTGCGATTGCGATGGAGAGTTTTGGGATGTCGGCGCCGGCTTCGGCCTTAGCTCAGGAATTTGGTTTTACAGTGGATAGTATTTTGCAAAGGCTGATGTAAGTTTTTTAGAACTTTTATTTTTAGGATAATTCTTGGTAATCATCGGTATTTTAATGCCGAGAAGATGTCATCATTTTCTTAATGATTTTTTTGATGTTGCTTTAGTTTTTGTTTATTTTTGTCTCTTCTTCTGGAGAATTTTTATCTCAAAATAAGAT
>CAZTYI010000023.1:0-16519 GCA_964618335.1 uncultured bacterium | reverse complement strand
GAGTATTGTTTGAAGCTAGAATCCAACGTGCTTTAGCCGTTGGAGTATGTCAAAACGTTCATTAACACTGGCTGATTTTTTAAAGAAGTTCCCAGATGATCCAGAAGCAGCTCAAACGGCCTTTGAAAGATATCGACGTGCTTCAGCAACGCCTTTTGATGTGATTGGCACTGTTTCTGCTAGAAGCATTGGATTAATGTCTCCTCCTCCAGCATTTTCACCTCCTCCGTCTGATGTGCAAACTTCAACGCAACCACCACATCGTCCAACTGCGGTTTGGAGAGAGACTGATCTCTCACCACAGGTATCTCCGGTCTTTCCATCTGGAGCCGGTTTAGATGCTCCTTCTATATCAAAAACAGAAGACGGATTTACTACTGGCGATCAGTAATCGCTTATTTTTTGGTTATTTAATTTTTAAGCTTTTTGATTTAGACAAAAATAAAGAAAAAAGCTCTTCTTTCATAATTCATTTATCTTTATTTCTTATTTTTTTTCTTTAAAAATGTTTTGGCTAAATGGAAAAACTGTTATTTTTTAATTTAATAAATGTTTTTATGAATATTCTTTTTAGTTTTTAAAAAGAAGGGAGACTTTTTGTGAAAGGCACTATTACCTGGTTTTCAGAAGACAAGGGCTTTGGTTTTATCACTCCGGATATTGAAGGGAGAGATTTAATTGTGCAAAGGCCTAATATTCAAACTAGAGATCATGAGATATACGAAGGACAGAGAGTAGAATTCGAACAAATCCGTGGCCCTAGAGGCCCTGAAGCAATCAATGTGAGGGAAGCTGATTAATGAAATATAAATACATTCGCTTTTTTGAAGAAGTAGGTAAAAAAGATGTTAAATTAGTCGGCGGTAAAAATAGTTCGCTGGGAGAAATGGTCAGGACTTTAAAAAAGAAAGCCATCGCCGTTCCAGAAGGTTTTGCTATTACTTCTCAAGGTTATAAGTTTTTCTTAAAACAAAGCGGATTGCAAAAAACTATCTATCAGTTGTTAAAAACCCAAAAAGAAAAAGCGGGACCAGAGATCCGTCGTTTAATTATAAAGAGTATTTTTCCTGAAGCACTTATCTCTGAAATCAGTGGAGCTTACGCTCGTTTATCTAAACGTTATCAAACTAGCAATGTAGCTGTAGCGGTCCGTTCTAGCGCTACTGCTGAAGATCTACCGACAGCTTCATTTGCCGGGCAGCAAGAGTCTTATTTAAATGTCCAGGGACTGAGTGCTCTTTTAGAATATGTCAAAAAATGCATGGCTTCGTTATTTACTGATCGTGCCATTGCTTATCGTGAAGAAAAAGGCTTTGCGCATGAAAAAGTTTTTTTATCTGTCGGCGTCCAAAAAATGGTGCGTTCGGATAAAGGCGCTGCTGGGGTCATGTTTACTTTAGAGACTGAGAGCGGGTTTAGGGATATTGTCACTATTAACGCTGCTTTTGGATTGGGAGAATATGTTGTAGGCGGAAAAATTAATCCTGATGAATATCAGGTTTACAAGCCCTTTTTAAGTTTAGGAAATAAAAAAAAATCAGCTTTAAAAAATCAGCAAAAAATTCCAATCATTGAAAAAACATTAGGCTCTAAAGATAAAAAGCTGGTTTATAGCAGTAGCGGTTATAACAGTAAAAAACGGACGCAAAATGTAGCGACAACTGAAAAAGAAAGGCAGAGCTTTGTGCTTTCGGATCAAGAGATCTTATTTTTAGCTAGATGGGCTGTGGAAATTGAAAAGCATTATCAAAAACCGATGGATATCGAATGGGCCAAAGATGGCATTACTAAAAAACTCTACATTGTTCAAGCCCGTCCAGAAACAGTTTTTTCTAATAAAAAAGCTGATGTTTTTAAAACCTTCTCTTTGTCTTTAAAAGAAAAAGAAAGAGGAAAAGTGCTTTTAAAAGGGCTGGCTATCGGCTCTCAGATTGCTGCTGCTCCAGTGCAGATCATTAAGAATGTGAGAGAAATTAATAAATTTAAAGCTGGTAGCATTTTAGTGACTACAACCACGACGCCGGATTGGGTGCCGATCATGAAAAAATCTGTGGGTATTATTACTAATCAAGGAGGTCGGACCTCTCATGCGGCTATTGTCAGCAGAGAACTGAATATCCCAGCGATAGTCGGTACCGAGGTAGCTACGAAACGACTGAAGGATAAAGAGCCTGTGACTTTAGATTGCGCAGAAGGGGAAGAAGGGGTGATTTATGCTGGGTTGCTTAAGTATACAGAAAAAGCGGTGACCTTTAAAAAAACTGGGCGTTTAAAAACTAAAATTATGATGAACATCGCTTCGCCTTCAGCAGCTTTGAAATATTTTGCTCTGCCGGCTAAGGGCATTGGGCTAGCCCGAATGGAATTTATTATTTCTAATTTGATTAAAATCCATCCGATGGCTCTTTGTCATCCAGAAAAAGTCACAGATCTAAAAGCCAAAAAAGAGATTTTAAAATTAACGGCTGGTTATAACAATAAGAAAGAATATTTTGTTAATATTTTAGCTAAGGGCATTGCTAAAATAGCTGCTTCGCAATATCCAGAGCCGGTGATTTTAAGGATGAGCGATTTTAAAACTAATGAATATGCCGCTTTGATTGGAGGCTCTGTTTTTGAGCCTAAAGAAGAAAATCCTATGCTGGGTTTTCGAGGAGCTAGCCGTTATTACAATGATAAATATAAAGATGGTTTTGCTTTAGAATGCCAAGCGGTCAAAAAAGCCAGAGAAGTGTTGGGTTTTGATAATTTGATTGTGATGATTCCTTTTTGTAGGACTTTAGAAGAAGCGGATCGAGTCTTAGAAGCCTTAGCTAAAAATGGCCTGAAAAGAAAAGAGAAGGGGTTGCAAGTTTATGTGATGGCGGAAATTCCTTCGAATATTATTTTAGCAGAAGAATTTGCCAAAAGATTTGATGGGTTTTCGATTGGGTCTAATGATTTAACTCAACTGATTTTAGGCATCGATCGTGATTCGACTGAGCTGGTAGATTTGTTTAAGGAAGATAACCCAGCGGTCAAAAAAGCTATTCAAGAACTGATTAAAACAGCGCATAAAAAAGGACGTAAAGTTGGTATTTGCGGACAGGCCCCATCAGACAATCCAGCCTTTGCTAAATTTTTAGTAAAATGCGGGATTGATTCTATTTCGCTTAATCCTGATAGCGTGATTGAAGCTGTTAAAAAAATTAGTCGCGGGTGAGGATTTCTTTATTTACTTTTGCCGGTTTTAAATATGCACTTAAAACTTTGTCAAAGTTTTCTACTTTACAGGAAGTGCCGCAAGTAAAAATATCGACAAAACAAGCATCATGTTCTGGATAAGTGTGAATGGAAGAATGGCTCTCTGAGACTAAGATCACCATTGAAAAACCATTTCCAGGGAATTTTTCTTTAGTATAACTCAAAACTGTAGCGTTAGTCGCTTTAGTGGCCTCTAGCATCTTTTCTTCTAGCATGGGTAAATTTAAGAGTGCCTCTTTATCGCATTCATAATAACTAGCAATTAAATGCTGGCCATAAAAATCATATCCTTCTGTTTGTCCTTGAGCAAAAAGCCAAGAAAAAGAAATTATAAGAAAAAAAACTCTACAGAACATTTCTTTTGTACCCCCGTATGTTACTCGCATAGTGTGGGTATCAAAATTACCCTCTTTCTATCGAGAAAAAAACTTTTTTTACCGTTAAGACTATTAATAACGAATGATAATATTAATGTTAATAATAAAAAAAGCAATATTTGAGGTTAGGAAATTTTTTGTATTTTTTTTAAAAAAATAATGCGACTGAAAGATGTTTTGTGATATGAACATCTTGTGTAGGGAGAAGACGCAATGGCAGGCAAAATTAGAAAAAATTATGAAACTTTAGTTAAAAAAACTAAAGTCGAACTAGCTAAAACCGATAAAGAAAAATTTATTCAAATTCAAGTGGGCGCAGCGACTTGTGAAAATGCAGCAGGCGCAGAAGAGATTTATCAGGAAATCCAGAAACATATTATTTCTTCGGGTAAAAAAAATATTTATCTGAAATTAGTCGGCTGTACAGGCCGTTGCAGTTTAGAGCCTATTGTTTCTATTCAGATGCCTGGTAAAAAATTAGTTTCTTATAAACAGGTTAATCGCAATACGATTCATGAAATTTTTGTCGACCATGTTTTAACTGGAAAACCAGTTGAGAAATATTTACTGGATGGCTCCTGTAAAATAGTTTCTTCTAAAAAGTTTATCTCTGTTCAAGAGCAGTTAGAGAAAGAAGCGATCACCCATGAATTTTTCGAGCTTTACGGAGAACTGCCGTTTTATTGCGAACAGACTAGAGTAGCGCTGAGAAACTGCGGCGTGGTCGATCCGACCAATATTTATGAGTACATTAATTTAAGAGGCTTTTCTGCTATAGCTAAAGTGCTAGCAGAAAAAGATCCGGAAAAAATCTTGAATGAAGTTAAAATAGCCAAACTGAGAGGACGCGGAGGAGCAGGCTTTCCGACCAGTAAAAAATGGACCTTTGCCAGAGGTAATAAAGAAACCGAAAGATATATGATCTGTAACGCCGATGAAGGCGATCCAGGTGCTTTTATGGATCGCTCAATGTTAGAATCTGATCCTTTCTGTATTATCGAAGGTATGATTATAGCTGGTTTTGCCATTGGAGCTAAAAAAGGTTATTTTTATGTCAGAGCAGAATATCCCTTAGCCGTAGAAAGAATTACTTTTGCTTTGGAAGAGTGCAGACGTTTAGGTCTTTTAGGTAAGAATATTTTAGGTTCGGGTTTTGATTATGATTTAGAAATTAGATTGGGAGCAGGTGCTTTTGTCTGTGGAGAAGAAACCGCGTTAATTCATTCGATCGAAGGAGAAAGAGGGCAGCCTCGACCTCGACCGCCTTTTCCAGCCGTGCGAGGGCTTTTTGGTAAACCAACCATCATCAATAATGTAGAGACGCTTTCCAATCTGCCTGTAATAATAAGTATTGGAGGAGGGAATTTTGCTAAAATCGGTACAGAGAAAAGTGGTGGCACCAAAGTTTTTGCTGTGACTGGAAAAGTTCAGCAGACAGGATTAGTCGAAGTGCCAATGGGCACAACCTTAAAAGAAATTGTTTTTGATATCTGCGGCGGCGTTCCGAATGGCAAAAAACTAAAAGCTGTCCAAACAGGAGGCCCTGCTGGGGGAGCTATTCCGGCTCATTTACTCGATACGGTAGTTGATTACGAAAGTTTGCAGGCTGTCGGATCTATTATGGGCAGTGGAGGACTAATTGTTTTGGATGAAGATGACTGCATGGTCTCTTTTGCTCGGTTTTTTATGAGCTTTTCTCAATCGGAATCCTGCGGTAAATGTACTCCTTGCCGAGAAGGTACTTTGCGTTTGTTAGAAATTTTAGACCGGATTATCGAGGGAGAAGGCAGAGAAACTGATTTAGAAAATTTAGAAAGATTAGCGCATTTAGTTCAAAAGGCTTCACTCTGTGGTTTAGGTAGATCAGCGCCTAACCCTCTGTTAAGCGCTTTGAAATATTTTAAAGATGAATTTGTCGCCCACGTTAAAGATAAGCGCTGCATAGCTAAAAGCTGCACCAGTTTAATTCATTATGAAATTGATCCGGAAAAATGCATCGGCTGCACTGCTTGCGCCCGTAATTGTCCAGTGAATTGCATCAGCGGAGAAAGAAAAAAAGTTCATCTCATCAATCAAGACGAATGTATTAAATGTGGAAAATGTTTTGAAGTGTGCCGTTTCGGGGCTGTGAAAAAAAGTTAAGGTAGAATGACAAAATAGAATGATAAGGTAGAAAGATTATGAAGCAGGTGAAGTTAAAAATTGACGGTATCGAAGTTACAGCAGATGAAAATTCGAGTATTATGCAAGCGGCAGAAACGATTGGCATTCACATACCGCGTCTTTGCTATCATCCTGATTTGAGTATTGAAGGTGCTTGCCGAGTTTGTATCGTTAAGGTCAAGGGGGTTGATTATTATGTAACTTCTTGTTCAGGTAAAGTGCAGGAAGGCATGGAAGTAGAAAGCAATTCACCTGAGATCAGACAAGCCCGTCGTGATATTATCGAACTGATTTTAGACAACCATCCGAAAGAATGTCAGCTCTGCGAGCGCGATGGAAATTGCGAATTACAGAATTTATCTTATACTTTAGGTGTCCGTAAAAGACGTTTTGAAGGTAAGAGAAAAACTTATCCCGTGGAAGATTCTTCGCTTTCAGTAGTACGTGATCCGGAAAAATGCATTTTATGCGGTAGGTGTATCAGGGTTTGTAAGCAGGTGCAGGGAATTTATAATTTAAGCCAGCATCATCGGGGAGCTAAGACTATAGTGACTCCAGCTTACGGAATAAACATGGATGAATCGGTCTGCATTCAATGCGGCCAGTGTATTAATGTCTGCCCAACAGCGGCTCTTTCTGAGAAAAAACACACTCGCGAGGTTTGGAAAGCGCTAGCTAATCCTGATCTGCATGTAATCGTGCAAACAGCACCTTCTATCCGTGCTGCGATTGGAGAAGAGTTCGGCTATGAGCCTGGAACACCTTGTTCTGGTCAAATGGTAACAGCACTGAGAAAAATGGGTTTTGATGCGGTCTTTGATACGAATGTAGGCGCAGATTTGACTATCATCGAAGAGTCTAATGAATTAATCCGCCGTTTAAAAGAAAAGAAAGATCTACCGCTCATTACTTCTTGTTCGCCTGGCTGGGTTAATTTTATGGAGAAATTTTATCCAGAATTAATTCCTCTAGCTTCTACTTGCCGCTCTCCTATGAGCATGCTCTCGGCTTTGATCAAAACCTATTATGCTAAACAGAAAGGCATTGATCCTAAAAAGATTTTTGTGGTTGGCGTGATGCCTTGTGTGGCTAAAAAATATGAAATGGATCGTAAAGAACATTACTTAGATGGCATGAAACTGACTGATGCAGTCTTGACTACTAGAGAAGCTGCTTGGATGATCAAAAGCTATGGCCTTAATTTTGTTAAATTAGAAGATGGGGATTTTGACCATCCTCTAGGAGAATCTTCCGGCGGAGCAGATATTTTTGGCACGACCGGCGGTGTGATGGAAGCTGCACTACGTAATGCAGCAGAGGTAATTACCGGAGAAACTTTGAAAGAAGTGGAATTTAAAGATGTCAGAGCTGTGGAAGGGCTAAGAGAAAGAGAGCTTAAAATTGGTGATTTAACTTTGAGCATCGGAGTAGCTAACGGATTGACCAATGCTAAAATCCTTTTGGATAAAGTCATTAAAAAAGAAAAAGTCTTTCATGTGATTGAAATCATGGCCTGCCCTGGAGGCTGTATTGGAGGCGGTGGACAGCCTTATCCGCCAAGAGGCTATACTTTCCTAGACCCAGCTCTGATCGCCAAGAGAGCGAGCGCTCTGTACGCTATTGATGAAAATAAAAAAATTAGGGTTTCTTCAGAAAATCCGACTATTCAAAAGCTTTACCGTGATTTCCTAAAAAAACCAGGTTCTGAAATAGCCCATAAACTATTACATACGACTTATCAGCCAAAATTTCCAAGGGGGGTCTGATGGTTTTTACCGGCACCAAAGAAGAACTTAAACAAAAAGCTCAAAAAGTCTTAACCAAAGAGATCGTGGCTTTTATTGAAAAATGTCTAAAAGACGAACATCCGGATTCTTTACTAATTGCTGTTTTGCACCGAGTCCAGGAAGAGTTCGGTTATCTTTCTAGAGAAGCGATGGATGCTGTTTCGATTTTGATGCAGATCCCTACAGCTAAAATTTCTGGAGTGGCTACTTTTTACCATTTCTTTAATTTAAAAAAGAAAGGTAAATATGTGATTTCTGTCTGTATGGGCACAGCCTGTCATGTCAAAGGTGCTGATAAAATCGTTCAAAAACTAGAAGAAGAACTGGGTATTAAGATAGGGGAAACGACCAAAGATGCTCTTTTTACGCTTGAAGAAGCTCGCTGTTTAGGTACTTGCGCTTTAGCTCCGGTTGTAAAAATTAATGAAGATATTCATCCGCAAGTCACAACCGATCAAATTCCAAAAATTCTAGAGACCTATTTCAATAAAGAGAAAAAGTAATTCATTATAAAAATTATTAAATCTTAGTTCTTACTTTTTGAAGTTCATCTTTTTACCACAGCAGGTAAAATTACAGTCTGTTGGATTGTCTTTTGAGCAGCACTCTTGATCGTCTTTATTTTTACACTCGTTAATTACCAAAAATTCTAGTCCGCAATCAGAACAGATCATTTTTTGGTTTTTTTTGAGGCTTTTGCAATGTGGCATAAAATATCTCCTTTTCTTGATTAATTATCAAATGAAGATAATTTAAGCAAATACATAAGTTATATCAGTCAATATTTTTGATAAAAAAACTGATTATAAGCAGCTGTGAAGGCCTTAAAGACCCTTTTGGTAGAGACGAAGTAGGGCCAGTAGTAATCCTTGATTTTAAAGTATTTAAAATTAGGGATAAAGGGAGTGGGAAAGATTAAACGTGTTGGATAAAAATCAGCCCGCCAAAGCTGCATTTTACGCCGGTTGCCAGCCACCACTAGGCTGGGAATGGCTAGATTAGAAGCTAAATGAGCTGGACCGGAATCGTTGCCGATTAAAAAACCGGATTCATAAATATAAGCGGCTAATTCATGGTAGTTGGGAAAGGTTTTGATTTTAACTTTTTCTTTTTTCCACATATGTTCTTCATGCGGAGCCATGATAAAAACTGGTTTTAAACCTCTGTTTTGTAGTTGGGCATAGAGTTGGAGAAACTTTTTTTTGCGCCAATTTTTCAAGGGACTGTTACTCAAAGGATGCAGCAGAATTCTTTCGGGATATTTTTGATGAGTCAGATCTTTAGGAGGAGCAATGCCATTGATCGGAAAAAACTCTTTTTGGTTTAAGATTTTCTCCATCGCTAAGGCAATATTTTGAGCCATGCTTTTGTCAGGTTGAAAAAGAATGTTTCTAGGATGAGCAGGTATATCTATTGGGCGGGGGCAGAGAAGGTAGATATTTTTTAAAGAAGCATGTTCTTTTTTAAAATCTGCAATCGGAGCAGGAGGTTGATATTCCATAACGACTAGGTCAAAAGATTTTAAATCACTCATTTTTTCAGGATAGGGCTGGAAATCATAATCTGGAAAAAAAGAACTCATTTCGCTCATTAAGCGATGAAAGACAGTTACTTGATAACCATTTTGTTTTAGGTAAAAAGCTCCAATCAGCATTAAAAGGCCATCGCCTAGACTTGAAGAAGAAATAACTGCAGCTTTCATGTTTGTCTCCAAACTTTGATAGGTTCAGATGTTTTTTTTAATCTTTGGCTTATAATGTAACGAAAAAAGAAGACTTTTGCTATAAAAAAGTTATGTACGACCTACATTTAAACGAACTTGATTTAATTTATGCTTTGCAAAAAGGGGGAACTCCTTTTTGGAATCAGTTTTTTGGCTTTTTTAATTTTTTTGATACGCACTATTTTTATCTGCTATTAATTTTAGTTATTTGGATTATTTTTGGTTGGAAAACTGGGTTTAAGATTTTATTCCTGTTGCTGATCAGTGCGTTTATTAACGATTTTGCCAAAATAATTTTTCAGCTACCGCGGCCTTTTATGTTAGATCCTAAAGCCGCTCTTTTATTTACAGTTGATGGATTTGGCTTTCCTTCTGGAGGAGCGCAAAACGCTCTGCTTTTTGCTCTGGTGTTTGCTCACCATCTTAAAAAATGGTGGGGTTATTTAATTGCTTTTATATATATAGTGTTGATTGCTTTTTCTAGAATTTATTTAGGTCTGCATTTTTTCTCAGATATTGCCGGTGGTTTGGTTTTAGGTTATGGGCTGTTTTTAGCTTATCTTTATCTTTTCCCTAAAATCGAAAATTTTTTAAAGAAGCACTCTCTTTTAGTAGGGCTTTTTTTAGCGCAGGTAGTAGCTTTTTTGATGAATTTTTTAAATAGCTCTCCGGGTGGCACGGAGCTTGCTTTAAATTTCAGCCTGGCTTCTCTTTTATGCTTTGTTGGTCTTAAGTTTAACTTTTTGCCTCAAGAATCTCATAATCATCAAATACATAAGATAGAAACTAAGAGAAGAATAATCGTTTCTTTACTTGGTATTTTAGCGATCTCTTTATTTTGCCTGTTCTGGCCTTGTAGATTTTTTGTCAGCAGTTCTCTTTTGGTTTTATGGTTAGTTTTTGGAGTAGGGATTTTTTGCAGGCGCAAATAGAAAAATCGCTTATCAAAGTGATAAACGATAGTCGTTAATAACTTTTTAAAACATCAACGATAATATTTCCGCTAGCTAAACCAATTCCCATCGCCCAACTGAGCGGAATAGCCCGATAGACTAAAGGATTTGAAAAGATATTAATGATGCTAAGATTTAAAACGGCAGCTAAAAAGCCTATAGCAATAGTAATAACTACTTTTTCTGTGTGAGAAAGACTCCAACGATCAACTGTTTTATGACGGTTGTGAAAACCAATATAAAGATTTAGTAGTAGATGTTCTGTCAAAAGAACAGAACCAAAAATGATACTTAAAGTAGCAGTAAAAGGGGTTTTCACCACAAAATGAAACAGACCATTAATTATGAAAGCTGTTGCAGCCAAAGAACCCATTCGTTTTTTCCAAGTATCCAAAGCGTTGTATTTTGCATCTATAGTTGCCAACCAGTTAGTTCCGAAATTGTCTGTAGCAGTTGGATTAGGTGTAGTCATAATTTAAAAACAAGGTTAAAAGATAAAAAATATAGAGAGGTTTTTTAAAGTTGGCAAGTGTTATATAAAAAATAACTTTTTTTTAATACATAGAATATCTTCGAGCTGATGGTGAGGGAAGTTGAGAAGGAGTAAAGCTGAATCTTCTCATTTGTACGCTTCTTGTTAAAGTTCGAGTTTGTTTTTTGGCTAAAAAACGAACAGCCCAGGTTAGAAAAAAACTAAATGCCCATCGGGCTGTTTCTAAGGTCATACGCAGTAAACGGCGTCTTTCTATTTTTTGATCTTCTAGAAAAATCTGATCGGTTATTTGATTGGTTTCAAATTCTAGATAGTTAAGCCGCTCTGCAGGAGTGAGAATAAATGGATAACTATGGCGATTTTTGAGAGTGATAGTATATGGGCGGCTAAGTTGATCTTTAGGAGTGAGAATGTCTGGTACTTCTAATTCTAAAGTAGAGCCAGGAATATCAGGACCTCCAAGATAGGAAACTAAGCTTCCTTTGAAGATAAACTTGCATACGGTAGGTATTTGAGGCTCTTCTAATGCTTTTGTTTTTTCTTCTTCTTTTTTCTTCATTTTTTTGAATTTAGTCACTAATTCTGCACCAGGAGAAGGGGCATCAAAAGGAACTATGGTTTGAATTAAGGCATGAAACATGCAACCAACAATTTTTGCGATTGTGCCGCCAAGACTGTGACCTGTAACAATCACTTTAGTTTCGGTATGCCTTCTAATCCACTGGTAGAGTTTATCTGAATTAGCTTCAAAAATCTTAGATCCAATATTTTCATTTAAATCAGCTTGAATTTGAGAGAGATTGGTAGTGCTGGTGCCTTTGATCAGTAAAAGTGGTGGTGCATAGGAATCTTCTGGAGGTTCTAACCCATGAGCGACTAGTCCTTTGTAGTTGATCTTTAAATCTATAGTATAAGAATTTTGCACATCATTTAAATCTAAGTTTGTTTGTAAGTAAGGATAAGGCAGCGGAATTCTATGCTCGGGATTATAAGGATCGGCTTCATCAAGGCAATCAGCTAGTAGCATGGCAGCAATTTGTAAATAACGCATTAAATGGGTTTCTAGATTTATTTCACCCTTTTGAAGAGCAACACCATCGGTTTTTAAAAGATTTCTAAGTATATCCAATCTTGTTCGTAGATTATCTGCATGACGTTCTGATTTATCAGCCAGCTGAAGCTCTAAAATATTAGGATCAATGTTTGGTTTTAAGGTATTTCTAAAATTAGACATTTTAGGGAAATGTAGGACTAAAAAATCCAAAATTCTGTTTGGAAGAGACTTAAAAGTTTTAAAAGTTTTTTTAGCGACATAAGCAAAAAATAATCTAACAAAACGAATAATCTTAACCAAAGTTTTAAAGTAAAGAGCAGGAGAAGCTGAATCTTTCGGTTCCATAGGTAGAGAAAGGGTAGGAGGGGTTGGTTTGTCGTCGTAAGTGAAAGATGGTGGAGGGGAAAGATAACCATCATCAGCAGTAGATACAGTGGCTAATGGATGTATACCCGTCATAATCTTGAATATATTTTTTTAATGGGTAGATTTTCTCATCTGTTTTCAATTAATAACAAGAAATTTTTTGAAAGCACATAGACATACACGTTTTTTTCCTTTTCTCTCTTTTTATCTGTCCGTCTGTCTGTTTTATAAGAATCAAAAAAAAATGAAAAGAAAATTGAAAAAAAACAAAAGTTTAAAAAAGCATGCCCAAGATAGGATTTGAACCTACATACCTGTGAAGGCACTAGAACCTGAATCTAGCGTGTCTGCCAGTTCCACCACTTGGGCGTGCATAAAATAAAAGAATGCCCATGATAGGACTCGAACCTACATATCTTACGATACCAGAACCTAAATCTGGCGTGTCTGCCAATTCCACCACATGGGCGAGGAACTGGATTAAGATTAAGCTTTTTCAGCATTTCTAGCAAGCGGGGTCTAATAAGAAGAATTTAATCTGGAAAGATCGTGCTGACTTACGCTCTATGGCTAAAATCTGGGGTCAGTTTTTTTATTTTTCCATTTGTGGTTTATAAATAGGTTTAGCAGTAAAACCTACTTGACGGATTGAAAAAATAAGTTTGGCGACTTTTTCCCAGGTAGCATTTTTGTCGATATGTAAAAGTACTTCAGTTTTGTTTTTATCCTTTGGAAGCAGCCCCATGTTATATTGATGAACCAGTTCATTTTGGATTTGCTCAAGATTATTCATAGGATAGTCTTGGATTTCAGTGATCCATTTATAAAGGCCACTTTTGTCGATACTCAGATTAATTTGATAAACCTCTTCTTTGTTATAGACTAGAGAAGCGTCTTTTTCTTTGTTTAAATGTACCAAATCTAATTTAGTATCAAAAAGAGTAGCTCTGGTAATAGTTAGAGTCGCAAACAGCGAAAGCATTAAAAAAAGAAAATCGATCATCGGCGCTAAATTTAAATGCAAAGAAGGTTTTAATTTATCGTCTCCAACCAGGTGCTGCATAGTTTTAATCCTTGTTAGATTTAATCAAATTGGCTAAAGAGGCCGCTTCTGATTCAACAAAATGCAGAGATTTGGTCATGCGGTATTTTAAAGTTGTGTGGAAAATCATCGCTAAAATAGAAACGATTAGTCCTACTACGGTGGTACCCACAGCAATACCTAAACCATCGAAAAGAGCTGCGATACTGTCAATAGAGCGATTAACATCGTAAAAGGCATAGAACATACCAATGACCGTTCCAGAAAGACCCAGCATGGGTGCAATCGCAGCGATATCATTTAATAAAGAGAGCTTTTGCCAGAATTCAGCAGTGACTCTGCGACCTTCGTCTTTCATAGAATCAATCATATACTGAGGGCCATGTTTACGCGCTTCCACTCCAGCAGCAATCATTGAGGAAAGTAGATTGTTGTTTTTTTCACAGTAAATCAAAGCTTCTTGGTATTTTTCCTGATAAAGATGCTCTTTAAGATTCTCAATGTGTTTTTGACTCATTAAATGCTGAGGGCGGAAGCTAAAAGAGTTATAAAGCAGAATCATTAAAGCGATAACTGACATACAGAAGAGAACGGAGTAAATCACAGGAGAAGCCAAAAAAACCTCTTTTATATCAATGAAGCTGGTTTTTGTTTTCAGCTGGACAGGAGCTGTGGGGGTTTCTGTTTCTGCTAGAGTTATTGTATTTTTTGACATTTCTTGATCAAGAGGAGAGAGAGCTGTTTGTAAAGTTTGTTTGGCATTACTAGGAGCTGTGTTTTTGGCAGTTAAAAAACTGACCATGGTTATTAAAGCCAGAAATAAAAATAACTTTTTCATGCAAAAAATGACGGCATGGAAACCAACATCTTTAGATGCTGGAGGAAATGCCGACCCTCCGTTCTGTTAAAAATGTTTTTGTAGTTTCTAATAAAATACAATCTGCAGCTTTTGCAGAAGCATGTATTTTTAAATTATTTAATTTTCTTAGGTCAAAATAACCTGTTTTTCGTCTTCCAAAAATAAAGCATTCAATTCCATTGAACAATACTTTGTCAAACCTTTGAAAGTCGCTAATAAACCGGGATGCGGTATTTTTAATATGGCTGCGAATCCCTTTATATAATTTCCGATTGGAGCGTCTAACCTGTTTGATATTTAAAATATAAGATTGCCGTAACTGGTTGGTTCCTCCGGCTATAACAAAAGCATCTGTTGCATGAGATTTTTCAAGTCCGTATAAAATGCGATTGGACTTAGTTTGATATCCATAAGTATGAAATACTTTATTTTTAGCAGCTCTAAGTTTGTTGACAAGCTGCCATCTGATAGCTGACATAAAAGTCTCGGCTTTAAAACCTTTGGCGGTTTTTAGATTAATCTTGATTTTTCCTTGATGAAATTTTTGGTGGCAGGTTTTACAAAGAGTAATAAGATTGTCAGGGCAGTCGCCGCCGGTCTGTCTGGAAACAATATGATGAACGTTTAAGATGTTATCTTTAGAAGCTCCTTTGCAGCTTTTGCATTTATGCTTATCTCTATATAAAACATATTCTCTAACATTCCAAAACCCTAGACTTTCTCCTTTTTGATATTCTTCTTTTTCAATTTTTGGATTTTTAATTTTTTGAATATCAAAAGAGGCAACTTCAATAGTTATTTTTGCAATTGGCAAAATCTTTTTGATCTTTTCAATTATTTTGATATGGGAATCCAGTTTATGTTGAATAGATGGAGCAAACCAGCCTTTTTTTTTGTTCCCGCGGTTTAAGAACCTGGCTTTTCTATACCATGCTTTGCGAGATCTTCTGGCTCTTCGATATTGCCTTCTTTCTGCATTTAATTTGACAAGATCAGTTCTTAATTGAAATTCTGAGGAATAGACCTCTTTAGTTTCAGTTATAGCAGATGCTCCAACATGTGAATATCCGCTATCAATACCTAGTGCTATAGGTTGAACAGTTTCGCCTGACCATCTTAAAAGTTGGATGGTAAAAGGCGCATAATTAACAACTTTAGCTTTTTCTTTTTTTAATAGTTTTTTAGCTTTTTGGGGTTTGCACGGCATTAAAGCCTGACCTCGTTTGTTCAAGACATAAACAACAGATACACTCGTGTTCTGTTCCGCCTGTCTTGTAGCGGTTAGGGTCGCATCGGGATTGTTGGAAAAGGTTTTTGAATCAACCACACCGACCCTTTCCCTCAGGTCTTTTAATGGCTGATCACAGTTGCTACGAACTTGCGAAACATTCGTAGGTGTGTATGTATTTCTCTTAACCAACTTCTGCATAAGTTTCCTTAGCTCCCTTGTCAACTTGGGCTATATTTCAAGCCCACGACTTTAGTCGTGGGTTATTGACAGCAGTCCAATTCCTTTGTTATACTTATTTTTTGAGAGTAGCTCTAAGAATAGAAATTTTCAAGAATTTTATTTATAAAATGACCTATATTTTATAAATACTATTTCACATTAATCTATTTTTTTTTGATTTTTTTGTCAGATAATTTGGTTCTCGAAATTTATTTATTTTTTGGGGTATAATTTTTAAAATGCATCAACCAAGTGATTTTAAAATTCCTTGTTCTTTTGAAAACAGACGCCCTCTTTTACAAGATGGTTTTTTGTTTATTCCTGGCTTTTATGAAGACGTAGGAACGCATGGTCCTGTTTTGGATTTTGCGCAAATTTTCCAAAATGAGAACCCTGTTTTAATTGAATATTGCAGTGGCAATGGCCAGTGGATTGCAGCTAAAGCTCAAGAAAATCCTGATTTAAATTGGATCGGAGTCGAAAAAGACTTTGACCGGGCCCGCAAGATCTGGCTGAAAGCTAAAAAACAAAATTTAAAAAATCTTTTTTTAGTCTTTGGCGAAGCGCTGACTTTTACACTGCATTATTTGAAAGATCAGAGTTTAGATGGCTTTTTTGTTAATTTCCCCGATCCATGGCCGAAAAGGCGCCACTTCAAAAAAAGACTGGTGAACGCTACTTTTATGGAAGCTGTCAAAACCAAGATTAAACCTTTAGGCAAAGCAACCTTAGTGACTGACCATGAAGAAATGGCTTTGTTTATGATTGAATCAGCTTTAAAAAGCAGCTGGAAGCCTCTTTTCCCCAAACCCTATTTTTCAGAAGAACTAACAGGCTATGGCAGCTCTTATTTCGAGAAGCTGTTTAGAGGAAAGGGAAAGAAGATTCGTTATATGCAGTTTGAAAGCTGATAGATCATCGATTCTTTCTCAAGAGCTGTTCTGTTTTAAGATTGTTCAGTATTAGATAATTTTGAAATCAAAAAAGAAAATCGGGGCAGAGGGATTCG
>CAZTYI010000022.1:0-17653 GCA_964618335.1 uncultured bacterium | reverse complement strand
TTCTTTTCAAAGATTTTCTGATCTTGAATTTACAGACAAAATGTTACACTACCCAGGTTTCGAAGGACCTGCACCAGAAGTAGGATTACTAGGAATGCCCATAACCAATACCCTTATTTAAATTACTAACTAACCCATTTTTTGAATTTAATCAACATATATATTAGTCTAGTTAAGACTAGCCTTTATCAAACTAAACAGCTGACCTTGAAAATGATAAAAACAATTCCCCCAGTTTTAGGCTTCGCAGCCAACACCCAACACCTCAAACCCGGTTACCTTTTCTTTGCCCTGAAAGGTGAAAAACAAGATGGCCATAGCTTTTTAGAAACAGCTGCAAAAAAGGGAGCTAACATAGCTGTTGTTAACCAAAACTACCAAGGTCCTGACTTTGGACTTAAACTGATCAGAGTAGAAAACGTGCTTAATACCTTACAGGCTTGGGCTAAACAAACCCTAAAAACTAAAAAAGCTAAAAAAACGCAGGTGGTCGGCATTACCGGTTCTGTCGGTAAAACTACTACGAAAGAGTTCATAGCTACCTTGCTAGATGATAAATATGCGGTAGAAAAAACCCCTGCTAATCAAAACTCTCAAGTCGGTCTGCCACTAAGCATTCTCAATATGAAAAAAGATACGAAAGAAAATATAAAAACAAAGAAGGCAGAAGTAGTGGTCTTGGAAATGGGGGTTTCTCAAAAAGGGGAAATGCAAACTCTTTCTGAAATAGCAAATGTAGATGTGGGTGTGATTACTAATGTGGCCTTGGTCCATGCCGAGAATTTTAAAAATAAAGAGGAAATTTTTTTAGAAAAACAAGCCATCTTTGGAAAAAATACTAAAGTTAAAATAGTCAACTTCGAATTGCTTAGATATTTTAAAGAAAAAAAAATATTGAGCTTTTCTCTAAAAAATAAAGAAGCGGATTATTTTTTAGAAAAAAAGAGTGTGGCTAAAGTCGTAACTGAAGCTGTGACTAAAGATAAGACCGTAAAAGCAGGTGTAATTATTTTTGAAAAAGGAAAAGAAATTGCTTTTTTTGAAGAGGGGGAGCTCTTTACAGAAACCCATCTTTTAGAAGATTTTTTAGCAGCTTTTGTAGTGGCCAGAGAGCTAGGTCTGGAAATTGCTCAAATCAAAGCACAAGTCAAAAATCTTAAAAATGAAAAAATGCGTTTTGAAAAGTTTGAAAAAGACCAGGTTCTGTTTATTAAAGACTGCTATAACGCTAATGAAAAATCAGTTGTTGCTGCTTTGGAGAATTTACCGAAGGTTAAAGGCAAAACTATCGCTGTGTTAGGGGAGATGAAAGAGCTAGGGAAGTTCTCTAAGGGATGCCATCAAAGAGTAGGGAAGAAAGCTTTTGAACATGTCGATCTTTTGATCTGTTTGGGAAAAGAGAGTCGGTTTATGGTCGAATGTTTTCAAAAGGAACAAGAAAAAAATAAAATTAGAAAAATAAAGATAAACGAAAATGAAAAAGATAATCAAAGAAAACTGGCTCAAACAAAACACTCTTTGAAGCTAAAAAAAACTTTAGAGAAAAAAGCTTTTTTATTTCAAAACAAAAAAAAACTAGCGAAATTTTTGAAAAGTAAAATGCAAGCAAATGATCTGGTGTTGGTTAAAGGATCAAGATCGTTAGAAATGGAAAAACTCTTTGATCTTTTGTTTTAAATATTAGAGCACTTTCAAGCAACTGCTTCCATCGATAAAAGGCTGTTTCTACCAAAGATCTTTTATAAATGTATTTCGCATCATAAAGGCCATCACTGTAATACTAGCTATTCTGTTTTTGGGAGCTATTAATAAGACGAGGTAATTGCTCTAATAGATAAAAAGGGAGTGATAGTAATGTATAGTTAGTGTTTGGAGGATTGTTAAGTTTAATATGAACCAATGAGGGGCTGTCTGAATTAATGCGGATTGCAATTTGCTTCTTTTTTTCTTTCATATATTGATGGAGTGATTTGAGAGTGCCTGTAGTACCAGCTTTTACCTCTAAAGGGATTATCTGGTTTTCATGTTGAATGACGTAGTCAACTTCAGCCTGAGAACCAGTTTTTTCTCTTGCCCAGTAGTAAAGAGAGGGATCAATATAAAAAGGATGTATGGTACGCAATAATTGTCCTGTGAGTTGTTCTGCCATACCACCACTGTTGATCATGGAAATTTCAGATACTGATTCAAGTTGGTGCAAAGATAAGCCTAAAGATGCATTGCACAATCCGCAATCTAATAAAATTATTTTTAAAAATTTTTCATTGGCCTCTGCTCCGAGGGGCAATCCATTTGCAGATGTTTTTATTATTCTATGGCATATTCGGGCTTTTGTGAGTAAATCAAGGGCTTGTTTTAGTGGGGTGCTTTTTGCATCAGAATTGACATCGCTATAAGTAAACTTTTGCCCTAATTGTCTAGGAACTGAATTCATGATGTTTTCTAAGTATTCAGTAGAGAGCCGCCCATTATATTTTGTAAAATCATCGCGATAGGTGGTCAGTAAATCGATATGTAATTGATTAATGGTGTCAGGGGATCTACTTGTTGCCCAACTGGAAACAGCAGAGGGCATTCCGCCTACGATAATATATTCTTTTATTAATTTCATTAACTGGGAATGAATTGCGTTTGGAATATCTATGTTCCAATTGTAGTTTTTTAAATATAAACGCAATTTATGTTGTCCAATTGCATCAAGGAATTCTTCAAAAGAAAGCGGTTCCAGATATAAATAGCCTATACGTCCAACAGGCATGCCAAACTCATGTTTGGCAAGAGCAAAATCTAATAAAGAACCCGCTGCTATAACCGGTAGTTCGGGAAGATCTTCTGCAAACCAGCGAAGCTTCTCGAAAAGGCGTGGGGCTGCCTGGATTTCATCTAGGAATAAAATTGATTTTGAGAAGTTAATTTTAATATTCATTGCTACTGAAATATTGGAAAGGATTTCCCTGGGGTCGTTTGGTTTAAAGAGAGATTCCAAATCGGGTCTTTTTTCAAAATTTAGTTCGATCAACTCTTTTTGCGAAGAAGTGGCAAGGTCTCGAATAAGCCAGGTTTTTCCTACTTGGCGGGCGCCGCGGATAATTAAAGGCTTTCTGGATGTGGAGTTTAGCCAGTTAATAAGAAATGCTGTTTGATTCCGTCTCATAGAGTTTTTCCTTTTTATCTTAATTTTAATAAAAAAATAATTTAAGTCTATAAAATAAGGGGTGTTTTTGTTGATTAAGTGGATAAAGTAAGGGGTAATTTTATTGAACAGCCCGGTGAAAAAATAGGTATTTTTACATAAGTCTTTGAGAAACAAGGCCTAAAATAAAATGGACAGCCCAAACCACTAAAGAAGACCTTTTTAAGGAGTGTACTCCAATAATAGCAAGTAAATATGGAGTACAGTCCTATATTTACAAGAAAATCCCTTTCTTTAGGAGGGGTGATTGATCAAGTTAGAGGCTTCTTTTTGCAACCCAATGATTTCTTTTAATAAAGTCTTTAAGTCCTTGGAAGATAAATATGAAAGATCTTCTTTAAGTTGTTTTACTTTACCTAAAGGTTTTAGTTTAGAGTAGCACAACGGACATTCCTCTAAATTAAGTTTTTCATTACTTTCATCTCCTGGGAATATTGATATTCGTATTTGTCGTGTATATTTACTAGTATGGGGTCCATAGTGAAAATCTAATTCTCTTAAAAAATTAGCAAAGGCCTCTAATTCTTCTTCTTCTCCGTCTTCTTCATCTTCTTGGTAAACTATTTCACCATCTTCAGCATTTTTAATTATGTATCCATTTTTAGCACGTCTGATTGTAAATTCATTCATTTTTATCCTCTCTATTTTAATGCAAAATATTTTAGCATTTCTTGTTCAAAATAAAAGTAAAAAATGCGTATTAAAAGCAATTTTTTATTTTGATTAATTTTTTAGCAAAAGCTATAGTAAAAATACTGACAATTGAAAAAGTATCTCCTTGATTTAGATTAAAAAATACTGATTTTAAGGTTTTTTAAAAAATGCTGCTTCTTTTATTGAATTATTTACAAACGCATTTAATTTTAAAAATACCTGCTGTCTTTGCTTACTCTTCTACCAGAATGATTCTAGCTGCTTTGACCAGCGGGGTGATTACGATTTTTTTCGGGCCCTTTTTTATTCGAAAACTCTACGCTTTAAAAATTGGACAGCCCGTGAGAAGCGCTAAAGAGTGCCCAGTACTAGCTGAATTACATAAAAGAAAAGCCAAGACTCCGACTATGGGAGGAGTGCTGATTTTGTTTTCGATGGTGCTGGCTTTATTGCTGTGGATGGACTTGAGCAGCAGCTTTACCTGGATCTTACTGTTTACGACAGTTTCTTTAGGGGGGATAGGTGCTTGGGATGATTATTTAAAACTTAAACACAAAAACAGTAAAGGACTAAGAGCTAAGGTAAAATTCGGCTTACAAATAGTGGTAGTCGCTGCCATTGGTTTTTATTTACTGTCTAGCGAAGCAGTTCAAAAAGAGTTTTTTGGGCTAAAACCACCGGTGGCTAAAGAACAACTGATTAAATATAAAATGAAAAACAGAATTGTTACTCAAACCATTACATTGCCTTCTCAAGAGTATACTCAAAGACTGTATGTACCTTTTTATAAAGAGCCTTTGCATATCGGGATTTTTTTAGCTTTTATTTTGATTTTGCTGACAGTTGTGGGTTCTTCTAATGCGGTGAATTTAACGGATGGGTTAGATGGGTTGGCGACAGGTTGTTTAATTTTAGTGGCTGCTGTCTTGGCTTTGTTTGCCTTTGTCTCTAATAATATTGAAATTTCTAAATACCTGAATATTCTCTACATTGAAGAGAGTGGAGAGATCGGGGTTTATTTATTTGCTCTTTGCGGGGCTGCTTTAGGCTTTTTATGGTATAACGGCTATCCTGCTCAGGTCTTTATGGGCGATACCGGTTCTTTGGCTTTAGGAGGCATTGTCGGTGTGGCAGCAGTCTTATTAAAAAGAGAACTGCTTTTAGCGCTAGTTGGAGGGATCTTTGTGGTCGAAGCTCTTTCAGTGATTTTACAGGTGATTTCTTTTCGTTATAAAAAGAAGAGAGTTTTTCTCTGTTCTCCTTTGCATCATCATTTTGAATATAAGGGATGGGCTGAGACTAAAGTGGTGTTGAGGTTTTGGATTATTGGACTTTTGTTGGCTCTAATCGGTATTGTTTCTGTGAAATTTCAATAAAAAGTGTTTAAAAATTAAATATTAAAGAGTTGAAGAGCTCTAAATTTTAATGTGAAAAAATGAAAACAGCACTGGTTTTAGGTTATGGAGTTTCAGGAAAAGCAGCAGCTGAATATCTTTGCTTTAAAGGCTATCGAGTAATAGTTGTCGATAAAAAAAAACAAACAAATACAAACGAATCTAAAACTAAAAATAAGGTTGAAAACAACAACTTAAGCTTTGTTTTAGATGATCAAAAAACTTTAAATGAAAAGCTGGATTTCAAAAATAAAACAACAAACATTAGTCTGTTAGTTGTTTCCCCTGGAATAGCACCAGACCATCCATTAATTCTAAAAGCTCAAAAACAAAGAATAGAAATTATCGGAGAAGCCGAGCTAGCACTAAGGTTTTTGAAAAACCCAGCGATAGCAGTGACTGGCACTAATGGTAAAACTACTGTCACTTCTTTGATTACTTTTGTTTTAAATTACGCAGGTAAAAAAGCGCGGGCGGTTGGTAATATTGGAAAGAGTTTGAGTTCTGTTCTTTTAGCACAAGACTTGAAAAAGACTGTAAATAAAATAAAAACAGAGGAAACAAAACAGAATAACAATAACGAAATCTTAGTCGTCGAACTTTCTTCTTTTCAATTAGAGCAGATGCGAAAAAAAGCTTTTATGGCAGGGGTAGTTTTAAATATTACGCCGGATCATTTAAACCGTCATAAAACATTGGAGAATTACGCACGGGCTAAATGCAGTCTGCAAAGTCTGATTAAGAAAGAGGGCAAGTTTTTTGTTTCTAACGAGGTTGCTGAAACTTGGAAGGATTTTTTAAAGAGCGGTTTTTATCTTTATGATTTTAATGAAAGTAATTTTTTAAAAGATTCTTATTTATCTAATTTAGAAAAAGAAAATTTAATGGGAGCTTTTAGTCTTTTAAAAACGTTTGGGATTGATTTACAAACTTTTAAAGCAGCTCTAAAACAATTTAAAAGACCTGAACATCGCATCGAATATGTCGCTAAAATCAGAGGCGTTACTTTTTATAATGATAGTAAAGCTACTAACATTTATTCTGTGATTTATGCTATTAATAGTTTGGGGGGTTCCATTATCCTAATTGCTGGAGGGAAAGACAAAGGTCTTTCTTTCAGTCAATGGAATGCGGCCTTCAAAGGCAAAGTTAAAAAAGTTTTAGCTATAGGCGAGTGTCAAGAGAAAATTGCTCAGCAGTTGAAAAGTCAATACGGGGTAGAGAAGATCAAGAATCTCAAAAGTGCTGTTTTGCGTGCTTATGGACTCGCCAAAGAAAAAGATATAGTGCTGCTTTCTCCAGGCTGTTCTAGTTTTGATCAGTTTCAAAATTATGAACATCGAGGGCAGGAATTTAAAAAGTTTGTAGATCAGATTGAAAAGAAGGAGAAGAAAGGGGATGAATAAAAAAGATATTGTGGTCATCTCGGTTTTAGTCAATGCCGGACTGTTAGTGATCTTATTGATTAGCGCTTTGACCTCAAGAGAGAGTTATTTGGTATCTTCATCTGCTAAAGTAGCATCCGATATTTTGCAAAAAGATGCTAAAGGCATGGTGGAGACAACTGTGGCAGAAGAGGGTTTTGCGATGTCTGCCGAAGAGAATCTTGGTTTAGAAGGGGTTGTGCATCAGCTGCCGGAAGCGGCCTTTGCACCTGTTGAAAATAATGAATCTGTGACTGTGGATTTAGCAATGCCGCAGGAAATGCAAAGAGATCAGAATGTTGGTTTGGAGACAGGTACGCCATCAGAAAATGTTTCACCAGAAAATGTTTTGACAGAAAGTGCCAATAGCGAAGTCAAATGCATAGAAATCAAAGTTAAAAGCGGAGATTCGCTGGATAGGCTAGCTAGAAGATACCATGTCACTATTAAAGAAATTCAAAAAGCTAATAATCTTTCCAATAGCTTTTTGAAACAGGGCCAAAACTTGAAGATTCCTGTCACAACAGGCAGAGCAGCTAAAATTGAAGCTAGTTCTAGTTCTAGATACTATACTGTTAAACCAGGTGAAAGCCCTTGGACTATAGCTATGAAGCACCATCTGAAAGTCGGGGATCTGTTAAAAATGAATAACTTGGATAACAGAAAGGCTAAAAGATTAAGACCGGGAGATAAGCTGAGGGTTAGATAGATGCCGAAGACCGGGTTGGTAATCATCACCAGCGCTTTTTTAGTTTTTTTAATCGGGCTGTTAATGGTTTTTAATACCACTTCGGCTGAAGCGATCGATCGAGCTTTAGAAGTGCATACTTTTCAGCCTTTGATGCGACAGATTATTTATGCAGCCTTGGGTGTTTTTCTGGGAGTCGGTGTTTATAAACTGGGTTACCAAAACATTTTGCGCCTTTCTCCTTCTTTGATGTTTTTGGGAACCATCTTTTTAATTTTAGTTTTTATACCTAAAATCGGTCATGAGATTAATGGAGCGAAGAGATGGATCGGTTTCGAAGGCTTTACTTTTCAGCCTTCTGAAATTATGAAGTATCTGATCCCGCTTTATACGATTGATTATTTTCAGAAAAACCGAGAACAAATTGATTTCCGTTTTTTTCTGCGTCTTTTACTGATTTTAGCAGTTCCGATTGTTTTAATTTTTTTAGAGCCGGACAACGGGACGACAATAATTTTATTTCTGACTTTAATTGTGCTGTTTTTTCTTTATAAAGTACCTTTTAATTATTGGGCTATACCTTTAGCAGTTTTTCTTTTAATCGGCGTCGGAGCTGCTTCACAGATGCCGCATGTCAAAGACCGGATTAAGATTTATCTGCATCCTGAATCAGATCTTAGAGGCAAAGGCCACCAGCCTTACCAAGCTAAGATCGCAGCGGGGTCTGGCAGACTTTTTGGTAAAGGCTTAGGACAAAGCTTGCAAAAATTAAATTACTTACCAGAAGCGCGTTCTGATTACATTGCGGCTATTTATGCTGAAGAGTTTGGTTTTTTAGGGATGCTAGTTTTAATCTCTGTCTATATGTTAATGACTTTTGCTGGATTTTTCATTGCTTTTTCAGCTAGGCATAGGGAGGGGTTTTACGTAGCTGCTGTCTTAACCTTTTTGATTGCACTCCAAGCTTTTTTGAATTTAGGGATAGTTTCCGGACTCTTGCCTTCCAAGGGAATGACTTTGCCTTTTTTCTCTTTAGGAGGCACCGCTTTGGTAGTGAACATCGCAGCTCTTTTTTTGCTGATTAATATTGCTATTGTAGATAAACGTTATGCCGCTTAAATCTGATTTTTCTTCTTTGGACTCTTCTAGGATCTCAGCACAACAGGATCTTTTTTCCTTTGAAAATAATTATAAAACTAAGAATGTTTATAAAATTGTGATCGCTGCTGGCGGTTCTGGCGGCCATTTACTACCTGCTCAGCAATTGGCAGAAGAGCTGATTAAAGACAAAAATAAAGTTTGCTTTGCCGCTCAAGGGCTGAAGCAGAACAAAAACTTTAAGCAAAAGAGTTTTGCTTTTCTAGAGATCTCTAGCGGACCTTTGAAAAAAATACATTTGCTGTGCAAAGGCTTTTTACAAGCTTGGGCTTTTTTAAGAAAATATCAGCCGGATGTAGTAGTGGGATTTGGCAGTTATCATAGCTTTCCGGTGCTTTTAGCAGCGGCTGTCTTAAGAAAAAAGCTGATTGTTTTCGAGTCTAATGCGGTTTTAGGGCAGGTCAATCGTTTTTTTGCTAAAAGAGCAAAAATTGTGGCTTTGCAATTCGCTTTGCAAAATAAAGATAAACCTAGCCGTAAAAACAAACCTAAAAATAAAGGCAGACTTGAAAATTATGCTAACAGTTCTTTTACGCCTCTTTTGCCATGGTCAAAAAGTTTTCAGCTGATCGATCAGAAAATAGCTAGAACAAAACTAGGGTTGGAAGAAGATAAACCTGTGCTTTTTATTTTTGGAGGCTCGCAGGGAGCTGCTTTTTTAAATGAATTAACCTGTCAGTTGGCTTTTTTTTGGAGTACTGTTTTGGGAGATCAAGAAAAACCCTTTCAAATCATTCATTTAACTGGTCATCAAAAAGCTGCTGAAAAAATAACAACGCAAATGAAAATAAAAAAACTTTTAGAAAAACTTTCTATTAAAGCTTATGTCCAAGAGTATTCTCAAGAGATGGGACTTTTGTTTTCTGCAGCCAGCGTAGTGCTTTCTAGAGCAGGAGCAGGAACGCTTTCGGAGCTTATTTTTACTGAGAAGCCGGCTGTTTTAATTCCTTTTCCTTTTGCTAAGGATAATCATCAGGAAATCAATGCTGATTTTTTTGAAAAAGAGATTCAGGGAGGAAAAAAAATCAGACAGGACGAAATTGAAATCAAAGCTCTTTCTGAAAAGCTGCTTTTTTTATTAAATCAAGAGAAAGACTTTCAAAAAAAAATACAGGAGTTTAAAAGAAAGGTGCAAATGCAAAAAAGAAAGAGTCTAGCTCAAATGGTTCTAGAAACAGTGGAGCATTAATTAAGTATTTTGAAAGTCTGGTGGGAAACTAATCAAACAATAGTGAAAAATTAAAAAATAAAAATGAAAACAGATCCAAATTATCATTTCATTGGTCTGGGCGGCATTGGCATGAGTGCACTAGCTTTTCTCTTGTTGGGAAAAGGTCTTAAAGTCAGCGGTTCCGATCTCTTTCCTTCTCTGATTTTAAAAGAGCTGGAAAAACGGGGAGCGCAAGTTTTTCTGGGCCATAAAAAAGAACAGATTAAAAAGGGGTCAGTGATTGTCTATAGCAGTGCAGTAGGCGATGATAATCCTGAATTAAAAGAAGCAAAGAGACTAAAACTTAAAATTATCCACCGCTCGCAACTGTTGAAAGAGCTCATCTTAGAAAAAAAAGCTATTTTAATTGGCGGTACCCACGGGAAGACAACAGTTAGCTCTTTGCTAGCTTTTGTGTTAGAAAAAGCAGGTTTGGATCCTTCTTATGCAGTAGGAGGGATTTTTAATGGGGGTGGACTGAATGGACATTTAGGCCGGGGAGATTATTTTGTAGCGGAAGCTGATGAGAGCGATGGTTCTTTTTTAAATTATCAGGGGATAGGAGCTATTGTTACTAATGTAGAAGCAGATCATCTGGAATATTGGAAATCGCTGAGCCGGTTAAAAAAGGGTTTTGTAAAGTTCTTAGATAGTATCAGTGATAAAAACAAACTGTTTTGGTGTTTAGAAGACCCAGTTTTAAAAGAGTTGACCAAAGCCGGCCTGAGCTATGGTTTTCAAAAACAAGCGGATTTGCGGGCCTGTCAAATCCAACATCTAGGTTCTTCTGTTCGTTATCAGGTAGAATTTCAAGGCCGAAGATTTAAAAATATAGAGATCAGCTTAATCGGCAGGCATAATGTTTTAAATAGTTTGGCTGTTTTCGGTCTGGCGTTGTCTCTGGGGGTTAGAGTTGAGCAGATTAAAAAAGCTTTTAAAAGTTTTCCGGGTATAGAAAGACGCTTGCAAACGATAGCTGAGAAGAAAAAGATTTTGTTTTTGGAAGATTATGGACATCATCCAACAGAGGTTCAGACGGTGCTCAGAACGCTGAGAGAGGCTTATGGTAAAAAAGAGATTATCTGTGTTTTTCAACCTCACCGCTATAGCCGTACCAGGCAGTTCTTTACTGAATTTACACGCTCTTTTGAAAACGCAGATGAAGTGATTGTGACTGATATTTATGCGGCTTTTGAAAAAAGACTAAAAGATAAAAAAGGAAATAAAATTAAAACTAAAGATGTTAGTGGAAAAATGTTGGCGCAAGCGATTGCTAAAAGACAAAAAATGGTTTTTTATGCAGCTAAAGAAGAGCTCTTTTCTTTTTTACATGGTAGACTAAAATCAGATGCGTTAGTGCTTTTTTTAGGTGCTGGAGATATTTCTGAATCCGGCAGAGAATTTGTGCGAGGGCTTTTGTAATATGATATCGTCTAAATTAAAATTTCAAAAGATTATCAGACGACTTTTAATTGGGTTTTTAAGTACTGTTTTTCTGTTTGCAGCAGCTTGGTTTTTCCATTATTGGCATGGTTATCTGACCAGGGGTGAAAAATATACACTTAAGATGATCGTTCAGACTGGAGAAACAGAGACTTTGAAAACGATGTATTTAGCAGAGATTTTAGGTCTTTCTCAAGATCGGCCGATTAGTTATTTTGATTTTAGTGAAAGAAAAGCTCTGTCCAAGCTTTTAAATAATCCGCTGATTAAAAGGGCTAAACTCAAAAAAATTAAACCCTCTTTTGTATATGTAGATTACGCTCTCAGAGAGCCGATCGCTCTTTTACATGATTATCCTAATATCGCACTTGATCAGGAAGGTTATTTGTTTCCACTGTTCCCCTTTTTTTCTCCTAAAAATCTGCCAGAAATATATTTGGATCTACCAGAGCTGGCAGAAAAAAAAGAGTTTTTTAAAGAGCCCTTGAAAAGTAAAAACCTAACTTTAGCTTTCGATCTTTTAAAAATACTTAAAACTTTAAAATTACAAGTCAAAAGAATCGATACTTCGCAGGCTTTTTCTAAGAGTTTTGGCAAGCGAGAAATTGTACTGATCATCGATGAGGAAATGAATAAAAAATATCAAACCATGAATACCAATAATGATGGTCTGGTAGATCAAAATCAAAATCGCCAAGCAGTTTTTGTTTTTCCTAGAATTTTACGTCTTAGTCCTGATGATTACGCTAAGCAGCTGGCCAATTATTTTGAACTGCGAAAAAAAATGGAAAAAGATTATCAAAAGCAGCTGAAAGCAGGGGCGGGTAGCTCTTCTGTGGTCTATTTCAAGCCGAAAGTGGTTGATCTGAGAATTTCCAAGTTAGCTTTTATTGATTGAAGAGAGGTTAAGCGGCCAGATGATTGACGATCAGGTTGATCTTTTGATCTGCCTGTTTTAGATTTATTGGTTGTAGATCTTGGCTGGTAAACTTTTTGAGCTCTCTTAGCGCTCTTTCTATCTGCATGATTTGGATTGAGCTAGTGAGATCTTTGAGTCTCTTGGCTAAAAGATTGAGTTTGGCTAAAAGGGTTTCTTTGTCAGCTTCTGGAAAATTATTTTGACTATGAAAAATATCTTCTAAATCTAGCAAATGCTCTAAGATATGGATTTTTGAATTATGGTTTTTAAGAGAGCCAAGCAGCTGTTTTAAAGTCCGAGGAAGTTCTTTTAAATGGAAGCTATCGAAGATCTCTTTCAGAGTAGTTTCTAGAAAAGAACGACCTTTAGAAGATAGAATTTCACTTTTGCCAATCCAAATAAACAGGGTTAAAAATTTAGTGACGGACTGTTTTTTTAACTCGTTCAAATGAGCAGAAGTTAGATAACGCAGCATGATCTGGGTAGCATAAAATTCGATATCAGAAGATGTGTAAAAAAACTCTGATAGTTCTGCTATGTAATTAATGTTATTAAAATATACTGACATAATATTGATAAATTAAAAACTGTCTTAAATTAATTATATTACTAAAAACTTTAATTGTAACTAAAAAACTTCTCAAGAGCTTTGGTATAGATCAGACCGATTCTTTTAAGGTTTAAGGGTTTAACTTGTTCTATTAAAGTAAAAGGTTGACGCAGAAAGGTTTAAAAAAACTTTTTGTCTTAATCTTTGTTCTAGTTATGATCTTTATTTTTTTAAATTTTTTCTGAAGTTAGTTTTTAAAAAAGGCAGAGGTTTTAATGGCTGTTTCGTTAGTCAGGGCTTTGTATCAACAGCTCCCAGAGGGGACACTGCAAAAAGCCCAGGAGAGTTTTCTCTATTCTGCAGCTATCGCTACGCTTTTATCCTTTGGCAATGTCAGCCTAGGTCTGCAGATGGCTGCGGTAGCCTGTACGGCTTCGCTAGTAGATACGGTAGCTTCCACGATTTTACGCTCTTATTTTAAAATTGAGACTTTGCCATGGTATCTAAACTACACCAAATTAGCGGTCTCTCTGGCACTTAATAACTATCTTTGCGGGGATTTCCTAGTTCAAAAAATCGGCATTGCCTTTACCTTGGCTACTACTTTTATGGCCGATGCCTTAAAAGGGCTGCAAGACTATGAGCTGGACAAGCCAACCTTAGTCCGCAATTACCGCTGGATTTATTTAATGTCGGCCTTAGTTGCTTTTTTTAAATTATCCGAAGTAGAACTGGTTCGTCACTGGATGAATTTGTTATAGTCGAAAAAAAAAGCTTGTTCTATCCTAGTACTTTTAACGAGGGTTAATTTATATCAATGGGATCAACTTATCTGCCCTTAGATAAAACCGAGCAAGCTAGTCCTTTTTCTCATCTTTATTTGACGCAGAGACAAAAGAAAAGTACAGGGCAAAAAAAAAAGCGCATCATTGTCATTGCTGGACCCACATCTGTTGGTAAAACAAAACTGGCTCTGACTATTGGACAGATTTTAGAAGGAGAAATTATTTCTGCAGATTCCATGCAGGTTTATAAAGGCATGGATATTGGAACAGCTAAAGCGACTTTAGAAGAAAGAAAAAAAGTTTTTCATCATTTGGTAGATGTCTGTGAGATTTCTCAAAATTACAACGTTGTTAGCTACTATAATGAAGCTTATCAAGCTATCAAGAAAGTTTTGTTGAAAAACAAGGTGCCGATTATCTGCGGAGGATCCGGCTTTTATCTGCATGCTCTTTTATATGGGCCGCCGCAAGGGCCTCCTTCAGAACCCAAGGTACGCCAAAAACTGGAAGAGTTGGTCGAAAAAATAGGGGTAGAATCTCTTTATGAGAGACTGCAGCTTTTAGATCCTAAGTACGCTGCAACTATTTCAGAAAAAGACAAACATAAAGTTGTCCGTGCTTTGGAGATCATTACTCTCACCGGTCATCCAGTCTCTAATTTTCCGAAGACTGATAAAATCCAGCAGGGAGATTATGATTTCAGACTCTGGTTTATCTCTATGCCTAAAGAACGGCTTTATTCCAGAGTAGAGATGCGCTGTGATGAAATGATTAAACGAGGCTTTATTGAAGAAGTCAAAGAGTTAGAAAAAAAAGGGCTGAGGCGGAATTATACAGCTTCGCAAGCTATTGGCTACCGCCAATGTTTGGAATACTTACAGACAGACCAAAGCGAGAGAGCCAAAGAGAAGTTTATTTTAGAATTTAAAAAAGCTTCACGCCATTATGTCAAAAGGCAGTTTACCTGGTTTAAAAAAGAGCCGCATTTCCGTTGGTTAGATCTGCATGATTTAGGCTTTGAACGCGTTGTTGAATATATCATGCAGGATTATGAGCAGGGTTGATCTTAGGATTGCTGATTGGTCGATAGATGATTTTTTAAGATCAGACAACTATTCCTTTTAAATATTCTCTGTAATTTTATTTAAATAAGATCTAAAATTTACCCCTATTTATTTTAAAATGAGGATATTTATGAAGGTCATACCACCAAAAAGTTCTAAATTTAAAAAAGAAGAAAAATTTTTGGAACTTCAATCTACAGACAAGACAAAAAGGATAGTTCGCGTTGCTAGATTATATAAACATATATCGACTACTTGTGAAATTAGAGCTGGAGAAATTGTTTGGAAACATCGAACCTGGGAGTTAGTTTCACATTCACAAACCACAGTTGTTTTAAAAACTGTCGATGTCTCTAAAAAGAAAAGCTAAACGCTATCACAATACTTTGCATTTGCAGATCGGTATTATCTGAGAGATAGGTGCCGTCGGTATGATCGTCATTGAATTTGATCATGTTATTCATTTTCCAATAGTTTTCTAAAAAGTAAGTGCAGTCAAAAGTGCATTTCCAAGGGAAACTGTTTTTTCTTTCAAAACATTTTTCCCAGCCAGCACCGATGTTAATGCCGGCATAAGGTTTTAAAGAGGTAAAGGAGCTTCTAGCATTGAAATTTTCTTGATAAAAAGTAGCGGTTCCAGATGAATTATAAGTATAATTGTCGCTTTCTCTTCTGGAGGTTCTAAAGAAAGTATAGAGCAGGGATCCAGTAGCGTCGAAGATCAATTTGAAATTAGGATTAATGAACCACCTGGTTTCAATGCCTACTTTGGGTCCTACGCCACTACCGTTAGTTTGCAGGTGAATGTCGCTGTTTGAGGGAATGACATAGTCAGATGAATCAGGCCAATAGGTTTTGCTATTTAAATATTCAACTCTGAATTTTTGATAGGTGAAAATACTTTTCAGTCCGAAAGCAGGTCTTAAAACCACCTTTTCTCCGACTTTAAAAAATTTACCCAGTTCTAATTCAGCATTATAAAAATCTAAATTCCATTTAGCTTTGGCATCGGAAAAACGAAGATTGTTATAAGGAGCGGTTCCAGTAGCGCCAGCATTAATAGGATGGGTATAAGCGCTAGGATGAATCCACACTGGGACTAAACCTTGTCCGTCAAAAGCAGTTGGTGCACTAGCTGTCGATTCGGAAATAACAGGCTGGTGAGCTTTGTTATTAGCTGAGGAATAATAAATAGAACCAGTTGCACGCAGATCCCACCGGTCATAATCAAAGAGATAGCCTAAAGATAATTTACCGCCGAATTTAAAATGAAAATCTATATCTTCCATAGTTCCATTGACATCGGAATTAGTGGCGCTGTTGTTAATGGCATACTCTAGTCCGCGCATTTTAGCTTCAGTGATCAGAAGTTGAAAAGAGGTGTAATAGTGGGCGTCTTTTTGCATTATACAGGAGGGTATAGGTAGTTGATGATAATCTGAATTGTTTTCTATAACATTATTCTCTACAGCTAAAAGTAGTGAAGAAAACAAAATTAAAAAAATAGTTTTTCGCATATTAGTTTTTCCTCTTTAAAATTCTAAACGTAAAGAACAGTTTAAACCTTGCAGGAAGAAATCTCCCTTAGTTGGATAGCTGTTTCTTTGAATATGACTAGGGCGGTTTAAGTTTTGTTCCCAAAAGTAACGGGCTTCATAAGCAGCATTGAAAGATAGTTGATAGTTTTTAAAACAGTGGCCGTAATTCAGACCTAGAAGGATTTGAGCATTAGGGCGAAGAACCCAAAGATGTTCTTTAACTTTAGTAGTAAAATAGTATTTATAGTCTGCAACTGGAACTAAAAAAGTTAGAGCATAATCGCGTCGATTTTCAATTTGCTGCCGCATATCAAAAGAGGTCAGAAGAAAAGCGACGGTAGGGGCGGCCAGCAAAGAAAATTCAGAAGAAAAAAGCTGCCATTTGGAATCAAAGCCGATTCTAATACCAGCACCTTTTGAAGTGTTGGTGAAAGTTTCGTAGTCGTGGAAGAGATGATCGGAAGTTATAGTAAACGGCTCAGGACTATAGTAATAGGCATTGCCATTGTCATATTTGACTTTTAACTTTTGTTTAATAAAATCTGCTTCGAGGCCTCCATGGATGCGCAGAGCCAAATGAGAACTAAGCCAGAGAGACTTGCCCATATCTATGTATACACTGTTGAAATATAAATCATGGGTAGCAGAAACCGTTCTAAAACGGGGGGAAATTGTAGCAGCATAGGTTTCGTCATAATAGACAGGTAGGAATTTATGCTCGTCAGAAGAGAGATCTTTGCTGGTTTTGGAATAGAGCTGGGCCCATCCAGCAGTCATGTCCCAAGTTAAGCGGGGAATATAGCTGCCGATCAGTAATTTAAAGCCCGGTTTAAATTTAGATTGAGGAAAAATAACCTTGGTTTCAAAAAAACCAAGATTGGTATCGACTAAAGCCATCGGAATATTATCTACTTTAGGCTGCATGTAAAGAAAAGAAAGCTCTGAAAAGTAACCCCATTTATTGTCTTCGCATTTGTTAATACAAGGCCGAGCAGAGGGCAGTAGCGGACATTCATTTACATTTGAAGCAGGAGATTTGGTTTCGATTTGATTTTGATTAAGAACGGTTTGTTGATTATCAGAAAAAGCTACAAGCTCTTTTTTGGCTGAATTTTTTGAGGACTCAGATTTAGAAGAAGTAGAAGGAGGCCTGTCGGTGAAAGCTGTTAGAACGAAAAGAAAAGAAAAAATCATCAAAAATCTAAACATATTCTTCCTAAAGGTTAGAATTCAAATTTTAAAAAAGCTGTTAAACCATGTAACATCAAATCACCGCGCGATGGTGTTGTTAAAGCAAAATTCTCTTTGGTGATAAAACGGCGGGTTTGGTTTTGAGCCCACCAGTATTGCATTTCATAAGAGATAAAAAGGCCTAAAAAATAGTGTTTAAAAAAGCAATCGCCATAACCGGCACCCAGTTGCACACCGATGTTAGGATTAAACATAGTGAATTTTTCTTTTAAAACGAATTTGTAATAAGCACTGGTTGTGGCACCACATAATGCAGCTACAGTTCGAACAGCATCGCCCTGATCTTTTTTTAAATTGAATCTGGTAGGTAGAATACTAAAGGATCCATTAGCCAAAAGTTGGAAACAGCTTTTAAGATGGCATTTGGCTTCGAAACCAATTT
>CAZTYI010000021.1:0-17676 GCA_964618335.1 uncultured bacterium | reverse complement strand
CGTGGAGAGTCAGGATAAAAATAGGATTTACGGTCAAAACGAGAAAGCGGAGAGATCTTAGCATTGATGGCCAATCCAAAAGCGATAGCTTTTTTGACCGCTTCTTGGTTTAAAACAGGAAGAGAGCCAGGCTGTCCAGTGCAGACTTCTGAAATGTTGGTATTAGGTTCGTCTCCAAAACGGTTAGGAGCGGCAGAAAAAAGCTTGGTTTTAGTGTTGAGCTGGACGTGGATTTCTAAACCAATGACTGCTTCCCATAAATCGTAAGGTAGATCTTTCATAGTGCTATTCCTGGTTAAAAAGAGGAGGGATTTTAAAATTTTCTGGCGCTGCCTGTTCAAAAGCATAACCGGCTTGGATTACTTTAGTATCATGTAACTGAGGTCCAATTAACTGTAGACCGAAAGGGAGCTTTTTGCCGTCAAAACCAGAAGGCAGAGAGATAGCGGGCAGTCCGGCAATATTGACTGGAACAGTAAAGAGATCTTCTAAATACATTTGAACTGGATCGCTGTTGGCAAAACCGCCGATTTCAAAAGCAGGAGAGGGAGTAGTAGGAGTAGCGATCAGATCGCACTCTTCAAAAGCTTTATCAAAAGCATTTATAGTCAGTGTTCGTACTTTTTGGGCTTTTTTGTAAAAAGCGTCTTGGCAGCCGGCAGAAAGAACATAAGTGCCTATGAAAATACGTCTCTTGACTTCTGGGCCAAAACCCTCTTCTCTGGAAAGTTCATAGACTTCGTTTAAGTCTTGGGCTTTAGGCGAACGATAGCCAAAACGGATGCCGTCGAATCTGGCCAGATTGGTTGAAGCTTCGGCTGGCGCTAAAATATAATAAACAGCAATAGCGTATTTTAAAATATCCAGCTCTACTTCGATAATTTTTGCACCAAGTTTTTTTAAGATTTCGAGAGAGTTTTCAAAATTTTTAGCCGTCTCTCCCTTTAAATCTTTAAAGACCGGAACACCGATTTTAAAACCTTTTAAAGATTTTGAAAGATGAGTTGAAAAACTTTCTGCAGGCAGATCTAGAGTCGTTGAATCTTTATGATCTCTGCGGCCTAGAATCTCCATCGCCAGAGCTAAGTCTTCGCAGCAAGTGGCAAAAGGGCCGATCTGGTCAAAAGAAGAGCCAAAGGCTACCATGCCGTAGCGTGACACCCTTCCATAAGTGGGTTTGAAACCGGGGATGCCGCAAAAAGCTGCAGGCTGGCGGATCGAACCGCCGGTGTCAGTGCCTAAGGCTAAAGGGGCGAAACGGGCGGCGACAGCAGCAGCTGAACCTCCAGACGAACCGCCTGGCACACGAGAAAGATCCCAGGGATTGCGGGTCGGAAAAAAAGCTGATTTTTCAGTGGAAGAGCCCATGGCAAATTCGTCTAGATTGGTAGTGCCGATAATGAGCGCATCTTCTTGTTCTAAAAGATCAACAGTAGTGGCTGAAAAGGGAGCACGATAGTTTTCCATGATTTTAGAGCCGCAAGTAGTTTTTGTGCCTTTGATATGGATGATGTTTTTAATGGCTACCGGTACGCCGGCTAAACGGCCAAGCGGCTGTTTTGTTTTTAATTTTTGGTCTAAAATTAGTGCCTTTTTTAAGACTCTGTCTTTGAGGACTTCTAAGAACGATTTGATTTTAGGATCATTTTTTTCGATTCTGGTTAAAAAGTAGTTGGCAATTTCTTCAGCGGAGACTTTTTTGCTTAAAAAAAGCTGATTCAATTTCAGAGCAGAGAGTTTGAAAAGTTCCATAATCACCTAAAATTGTCCTAAAGTTATTTAAGAATAGAGGGCACTTTTACCATGCCGGCGACTTGATCCGGAGCATTGGAAAGAAAAAGATCTGTTGGCATAGTTTTAGTTTCTTCATCAGTACGAAATACATTCTGTAGAAGATCTTGTAAAATAAAAGAACGGGTTTCAACTCCCTCAGTATCAACTTCTTTCAGCTGTTCGACGAAATTAAGAATTTTTTGAAAGTCTTCAAGAAGGCTGATTTCTTCTTCAGGGCTGCATTTAATGCGGCAGAGTTTTTCTAAATCGTTGAAATTTTGTTTATCGAAGTTGTTCATAGGCAGAGTTTTGTTAAAAAAATAGCATGAAATTAAACAAATGCCAAGAAAAAAATAGTGACAGCGATTTTTTTTTTGCATAAGATGCGGTTTAATAGATAACTTATTAAATGGAGCTTGGTATGAAAGTAATTAGATTTATCATGTTGCTGCTCATCGTTGTTGGCGCTTTAAACTGGGGCCTTTGGGGCTTTTTCCAGTATGATTTGATAGCTGACTTATTTGGCGGCAATACATCTAGCATAGCTAGAATTCTTTATATTGCAGTAGGCATTGCCGGTATTTATGGTATTTCCTTCTTTTTTGTTCCGGAAATCTATGGATGCAAGTGCAATTCAGATCATTGCAATAAAGAATAGCAATAAAGAGTAAAGTTTTCTCTTAAAAGGGGTTAGAGAGTTATTTTTAGCTTGATAGTCCCTTTTTTTTGTTTTTGTTTTTTCATTTTGTTTTTGTTGACTCTGTTTTCTAGTAGAGTAGTTTTGCTTTTTTCTCTCCTTTAGTAACTATTAATATCTGTAATTATCTTATTTATCTTTTCTATCATCTTTATTTATCGTTTCTTTTTAAATTAGTGTTTTTTTTAGTAATAATTACAATTAACTTGAATATTTAATTAAATAATCCTAACCTAAGGGTAGAACCGGGAGCATCCTGGGGAGGAAATTATGGGCGGCAGATTTGAATTTAATCCTTGGTTAACAATTTTTGTGAAGCCACGCAAGACCATTAGAGCGATTGTAGATTTTAATCCTAATTTTCGTCTTTTAGTGCTTTCGGCAATTTATGGTTTTTGTTCTCTTTTAGGCGTAGCTCAAAATTTTGGGTTGGGCGACAAAAAAGAAATGCTGTTTACCATGTTGCCTTTATTGCTGTTAGCGCCGGTTTGGGGCTATCTGGTCTTTTCTTTTAGTTCTTGGTTTGTCTTTATAATGGGAAAGCTTTTAAAGGGGCAGGGAACCTATCGACAGGTTAGATCTGCTTATGCTTGGTCCAATGTACCTTTGATTGTGAATGCTTTGTTGTGGATACTGTTAATAGCGGTTTTTAAAAGCAGCCTATTTTCCGAAACAGCTCTGAAGGGTATTTTGACACAGGGCAGTTCTATGCTATTAATCGGAGCTGTTTTTTCTCAGCTGATTTTTTCTTTGTGGGGTTTGGTTATCTATATTATCAGTCTCAGTGAGGTTCAGCGTTTTTCTATTCTGAAAACTTTAGTCAATCTCTTCTTGGGCTTTTTATTATTTTTCCTTTTAGCTTTAACAGTCAGTTTGATTTTAATGAAACTAGGGGCTAGTTCTACAGTTTGACATACTCTAACGGCTAAAGTCGTAACTTTCCCTTTTTTTGTCGTAATCTTAAAATGATAAGTTATTCTGAAGAACAGACTTCGTGATAGGTTTTAAAATGAGTTTTGGAGATTTTACCTAAAATCTCTTTTCCCATTTTTAAAATAATCTTGCGTCCAGCTTTAATGACTTCTTTTGAAGCACCTTTTGGTAAGGTAATTTGAAATTCTTTTTCCAGTTTTTCCATGCCTTCTAAAAAGCAGTTTCTAGCCAAAATAGAGGCTGCTGCAACAATTGGATCAGATTCGGCTTTGGTTTTTTGTTCGAGATCTATTTTTAAATTTTTACGCTTGAGCGCAGATTCCAAAACATGTGAAGAAGCAAATTTATCGCTAAGAGCTTTTGTACAGCCGGTTTTTAAAGATAAATTACCGATGACTGTCGCATGGCCCCAGGCTAGGAGAGAATTTAGATTTTTAAATTTCTGGTAGAGATCGTTGTAAGTTTCGGGATATAAGGCGAGAACGGAAAAAGGTACGGTTTTTTTGATTTGAACAGCCAATTTAACAATCTTGGTATCAGCGATTTTTTTGCTGTCGGCAACGCCTATTTTTAAAAGATCTTTAATGCCTTTAGCATCTGCATAGACTGAAGCGATACAAAGCGGACCGAAAAAATCTCCCTTGCCGGCTTCGTCTACGCCGATTTTAGAGGTTAGATCGATGGTTGCTTCAGGATGGGTAAAGGTAAAACTTTTTAAAATTTCCGGCTCTAAATAAAACTCTATAAATTCTTGAATTTTGCCGCCTTGGACAACTAAAGAACCAGACTCATAAAAAGTGCAGACCAGACCGCTTTTTTTAGCTGAAAAAAAAGTGTAAGGGGGTTTGAAAATTTCAAAGCCCTGATCTTGTAAATCGCTTAAAAGTTTTTCTTTAAGCGTTAAATCCAGTTTAGTAGTGAAAGAAGTTTTCTTAGACATATGAGCTTAAGATATGCTTTTTTATAGAAAAAAAACAAGGATTTCGTGGAAAATTGAATTATATAAAAAAAAAGGTTCATTTTATGAGCGTTGATTTAATAAGTTTAGGCAGAATGTTTAAAGAAAAAAGAGAAGAGATGCATCTTTCCTTAAAAGAAATTGAAAACGCCACTTCGATTCGCATGTCTTATCTTCAAGCTATTGAAGAGGGCTGTGCTGAAAAATTTTTAAGCGGAATTTATGTTTTAGGATTCATTAAACAGTATGCTAATTTTTTAGGAATCGACGCTGAAAAAATTATTAAGCAAAATCCGCGTGCTTTTATGTTTTCTTCTGTTAGACCTGAGTTTGATTTTGGTCTTGGCACTTTAGACGTACGTAATCAGCGAGGACAAGGTCAGAAATGGCGCACTAATCTTTTTTGGATTTCGATTGCCGGAGCTCTACTTTTTTTTGCTTGGCTTTTCGCTCGATTTCTAGGTCTTTGGAAATAGTATCTTGTAAATAAAACCAGTTGAGTTTTATGATCCATAATTAGACCCATATATAATGGGTGTAAATTGTATTGGGTAGGTTTATGGATGAAAAATTATTAGGAGATTACAGCCTTTTAAAAGAGATTGGTAAAGGTTCTTTTGGGTTGGTTTATTTAGCAGAACATCGTTTTCTGAAAAAGAAATATGTTTTGAAATTGCTGTCTGATGAATTTTCTCAAGATGAAAACTTTATTGCTAAATTCGAAAAAGAAATTGGCGTTTTAGCCGCTCTTGATCACCCTTCTATTTTAAAGCTGCATAATATTTCTTGTGATGAAGGTCGTTATTTTTTAGTTTTAGATGCAGTGGTTGATCAAAATTTAGAAGCCTCTACTTTACCGCAATATTTAGCCAAAAAAAATCGCATTTTACCAGAAAAAGAAGTTGAAACTATTTTAAGACAAATTGCTTCAGCTTTAGATTATGTACATGATTTAACTGTTCTAGGTGAAAAGCTGATTCACAGAGGTTTAAAACTTAATAATATTTTTCTTCGAGAAGACGACAAAGGACTGCAAGTTTTTGTTTCTGATTTTGGCTTAGCTAGACTACTAGGCGAAAAGAAACTTTTAAAAGAGAACTTTGAAGGCTTTTTAGCTAATAATGATCTTAATTTTTTACAGAATTTAGCTTTTCTTTCTCCTGAACAAAAAGCCTCTGCCAATATCACGATTAAAAGCGATGTCTTTGCTTTCGGCGTTTTAGCTTATTATTTAATTGCACGTAAGGTACCGGAAGGCTATTTCGATCTACCTTCGAATATTGCACCTGAATATCGCTTGAATTGGAACCGGTTAATTTGCCAATGCATGCATAGCGATTATCGCCGCCGTCCAGAGAGATTGACAGAAGCGATGAATATGCTGCTTTCAGAAGAAAGTTCGCATGCGGCTTCTTTAGACATATTGTCTTGGGAAGAAGTGGAAAGAAAAGTTGAAAATGCTATGCAGATGTCTTTTGAGTTTTTACCTAAAGAAGAAAAAGAGAGTGCTACGCATATTGTTAATGATGATACCGATATTACTGATGTTCTTTCTAGTTCTACTTTTAATTCTGCTCAATCAAATAGTACAGATAATATCAGCCAAGGCAGTCAGAATAAACCTTTGAAGCCTGTGATCAGCCCTTCTCAAATTGAAAGACCTCAGTATGAGCCTGATCCCGGAGCTATTTTTCAAAAAGAATTGAATGTCTCTCATTATGAGCCAACCAAAGTAGAAATTAAGGATATAGAACCTCTTCTAACTGAAATGGTGATTGTTCCTGGAGGAGCCTATAAAAGAGGTTCGTCTAGCGGAGCTAGAGATGAAATGCCGGTTCATTCTGTTAAAATCTCTTCTTTTGCTTTGGATATTCATTCAGTTACCAATGATCAATTTATTCGTTTCTTGGAAGCTCTCGGCGGAGAAAAAGATGGCAATAACAACGATGTAATCCGCTTACGTGATTCTAGAATTAGGAAAACTGCTGGTAAATTATGCGTTGAATCCGGTTATTTGAAACACCCTGTTGTAGGAGTCACCTGGTATGGTGCGGTTGCTTACGCAAAATGGATTGGTAAAAGACTCCCGTCAGAAGCTGAATGGGAAGTGGCTTCGCAAGGAGGCTTAGAAGAAGCCATTTATCCGACCGGTCAAAAAATCGAACATACGCAAGCTAATTTCTTTAGCTCTGATACAACAGCAGCTATGAGTTATCCGCCTAACGGCTATGGCCTCTACGATATGGCTGGCAACATATATGAGTGGTGCCAGGACTGGTATGCTTATAACTATTATGAGACCTCAGTCCAAGAGCCAGAAAACCCCCAAGGCCCTTTACAGGGCGTCTATCGTGTTTTAAGAGGGGGTTGTTGGAAAAGTCTGAAAGAGGATCTGCGCTCAGCTCATCGCCATCGCAATAACCCTGGCGCTTTCAATAGCACTTACGGGTTTAGATGCGCTGCGGATGTTTCTTAACTCTTTTTTTGGTGTCATTCATCTAATTCTTATAGCAGAGTTTCCAATAAGCCTATTTTCTGTTATGATTGTCTGCATCTTTTTTAAAATATATATATACAGATACGCCAGATTTGTATCTGGCTTTTAAGAGGAATATATGCATCTTTTTCTATTAAGACCCCGCGGCTTTTGTGCCGGCGTAAAAAGAGCCATTCAGACTGTCGAAAAAGCGCTTGAGCATTTCGGCGCACCCGTTTATGTCAAACACCAGATTGTCCATAACCGCCATGTGGTAGAAGAACTAGAGAAAAAAGGCGCTATTTTTATCGAGGATTTGAAAGAAGTGCCTAAGGGTTCCAAAATTATCTATTCTGCGCATGGAGTTTCTCCCCAAGTCAGAGATGAAGCAAAAGTCAGAGGATTGCAAGAAATTGATGCTACTTGCCCTTTAGTAACGAAAAGTCATTTAGCAGCTAAAAAATACGCCGAGCAAGGCTACAAAATTCTCTTGATCGGCCATAAAAAACATATCGAAGTAATCGGCATTCAAGAAGAGGCACCGAAAGCTACGACAGTGATTGAGTCTTTAGACGACGTTGCTAAGCTTGATTTTGCCAAAGCAGAAAAGATTTTTTATTTAATGCAGACCACTTTAAATGTAGAAAAAACCAAACTGCTAGTTCAAGCTTTGCAAAAAAAATATCCTCAGATTAAAACACTTTCTTCTTCTTCAATTTGTTATGCTACAACCAGCCGTCAAAAGGTGCTTTTTTCAGTCTTAGATAAGATTGATGCGGCTTTTATTATCGGAGATCCCAGCTCTTCTAATTCCAACCGCTTAAAAGAAATGGCAGCAGAAAAAACTCGCGCTTATTTAATCCATAAAGAAGAAGAAATCACTAAAGAACTGGTCAAAGGTGTCAAAGTTATGGCTTTAACTGCCGGAGCTTCGACACCCGAAGCTGTTGTACAAAGATGTGTGCAGCGTTTGCAAAATTTAGGCGTAAAAACCATCGAAGAAGTTATTTGTGTGGACAAAGAGGCGGTCTTTCCGCTACCGCAAGAGCTCTCGGTCTTGGCTGCAATTGTTGATGAAGGGCGTGTAAGTTAGTTAAACTCCCGTATAGACTTTGTAGAATAGGCAAAACTTCTTTAATTGAAAAAAGAGGCTCAAGAGGAATGTCATTTAGGAAAATATTTTCTCCTTCCATTTTGATAGAGCTTCGAGGATTGGCTTCCAAAGTTTCTTTGTTTTTTTGGTCTATTTGTACAACAATGAGGATTCTATTTGTAAATTTCCTAGAATATATTGATTTGTTGGTAAAGTCAAAAAAGAGCTATGAAGAAGGTCTGTTAGTGCATTAACTGGCGATGCGCTGGATGATGTCGATATCATTTTGGAAGGACGGACAGGACCTCCAGAACGAAAAGGGTTGATAAAACGAGGAGGCTCTGGCAGAGAAAGGTCAGTCGTAGGCGGTGGACGATGAGCAGCTGAAGTAGGAGCAAATGGTAGCGCCATAATTATAGTTTTTTAAATTTTAAAGAAAATAAGTCGAAATTTTAACAAATCTGTGAAAAAAAAAGAAAGTTAAAAAAAAAGAGCTTTCAAAGGTCAAAGAGCTTAGTGTTCTGTAAACAGTGGTGTTGTTGGATTCTTTACTTTCTTTACTGCAAAACATTGTATAAATAGCGGTGACAGTGCCTTAATTACCACTATAGCAAAAAGAGTTGTTGTCGCTCGTTCAAGCGCAACAATAGGAATAAGAGCAAGCCACTGGAAAGAGGCAATCGGAGTGAGATAAGCCCACATTATACTTCCTGCTGCATGGGCTACAAAGGTGCTCTGCAGGGCTCTTTTTAATAAGTTAGGCTGGCCAAAGGCGCATACAATCGGGATGAACCAATAAAGAGCATAAGGCCAGGCTTCTTTTCCATTTGGAGAAAAGATAAAAAGAAATATGGCCAATAAGGGCAGCGCAAAGTGCATCCACAAATTAGAAATACCCCGATTGTTGGAAGCTTTCCATGAAAGTGTAGCCAGCAGAGTTGGGATTCCTGCTGTCAATGGAATCGGATGTATAAGATGCGTCAAAAACCAAAAAAGACCAATAAGATAGATCCGTGAAGGAAAAAAATAAGCAATTATAGGCAGAACTGCAACAAAACAGCTAAAAGTTGCTGATTGTTCTCCAATGGGAATGCTAAATTTAAAAGACCTGCTTACAATAGCGAGACATGCCCATATAATGATCAAAAATAAATGTTTATTTTTCATTTTTCCCTCAAAGTTTTTTATAAGCAGTATGAAAACTTTCATAACACTTTTTGATAATACAATTAAAGGGTAAAAATTTAAAATCCAAAATCGTTTTGTTGTAAAAATTTTTGAATTAAAAAAATACTTTAAAGTAAGTTCATTTTTGAAAATTAGTAAAATTCCTTTCTTTTTTGTATGTTTTTGAGCATAATTATTCTCTTTGTCAAGTAATTAGTTCTAATAAACTAAGGGGTTTCTTTATGTCTGGTGCTGCAATTACTGTGAGAATAGATAGAACACAATTTGATCCAAGCCTTCGTTATTTTGGTCCTATTAGTGCAGAAGCAAGAAGTGTTTCTCCAATTTTAAATGGGAGTGATTATTCTATCATTGAGATGGGAAACGTTTGTTGTAAGGTGGAGCAAGTTTTTAGAACAAGTATTGAGGACATCATTAAAATAAAGCAAGGTTATAAAGATAGTTTAGTTTTAGATTGTATGAACGATTTACGTATCGCCAGGGATGTTTTAATAAAAAATCAAAACGTGGCGGTGCAAAGTTTTATGCAAGCACGATGTAAAGATATGAAAAGAGACTTTGTATCTTTTCTAGAAGAGAAAAATGAAAACTATAAACTTGATTTCGCAATCGCTTTATTTGAAAAAACTCAATCAGACAAAGATCAACGCTATTGGCAAAGAACAATATCCAGAATTAATTACATTATTGAAACAATAAAATCTTTTGATCTATAAGCCTAAATTGGGTAGAAAGAGCTTTAAGGGAGATTTTTTATGAAGAAAGCCGAAATTGAAAAATTACTAGGAAAAGAAGCAGAAAGTCTGCTTAACCATAAATGCAAAGTTGCTAAAGACCAGCTGCATCTACCAGGCAAAGACTGGATAGACCGTATCTTTGCTCCGTCTGATCGCAACCTCAGAGTTCTAAACAGCCTGCAATCCATTTTTAATCATGGACGTCTGGCTAGTACCGGCTATCTTTCGATTCTGCCGGTAGATCAGGGGATAGAACATACTGCAGGAGCTTCTTTTGCACCTAATCCCGCTTATTTTGATCCAGAGAATATTGTTAAGCTAGCTATTGAAGGCGGCTGTAATGCGGTAGCCTCTACTTCTGGAGTGCTGAGCATAGTAGCTAGAAAATATGCTCATAAAATTCCACTTATTTTAAAAATCAACCATAACGAACTCTTAACTTATCCTAACAAGCACGATCAGATTTTATTCGCTTCGGTTAAACAGGCTTACGAAATGGGCTGTCAAGCTATTGGAGCAACAATCTATTTTGGCTCAGCAGAAAGCAACCGTCAGATTGTAGAAATAGCAAAAGCTTTTGAAATGGCTCATGAATTAGGTATGGGTACTATCTTATGGTGCTACTTAAGAAACAGCGCTTTTAAGACTAAGGAAAAAGACTACCATACAGCAGCGGATTTGACTGGCCAGGGCAACCATTTAGGAGCGACTATCCAAGCTGATATTATTAAGCAAAAGCTGCCAGAGTGCAACGGCGGTTTTAAAGAGATTAAATTCGGTAAGTACAAAGAAGAGATGTATACCAAGCTTTGCTCAGATCATCCAATTGATTTGACTAGATACCAGGTAGTTAATAACTACATGGGCAGAATAGGTCTGATTAATTCTGGAGGAGCTTCTGGTAAGGATGATTTAGCTCAAGCAGTAAGAACGGCCGTGATTAATAAAAGAGCTGGCGGTATGGGTCTGATCTGTGGCAGAAAGGCTTTCCAAAAGCCGTTGAAAGAGGGTGTTCAGATTTTGGAAGCTATCCAAGATGTTTATTTAGCTAAAGATATTACGATTGCCTAAAGCTTTTAAACTTTAGTTATAGGTATTTTTGAAGGCATTAGATATAGGTGTTGTTAACCAACTCATATAATCTCCTGCATTAATACATTGTCAATATAAATTAATTTAACATTAATAGTAATTATTATACTAAAAAAAACAGTTAAATGAAATTAAAATAAAGTTTATTATATTTTTAATATCAAAGCTTTATTTTGATTTTTACTTGAAAAATTTCTTTGCGTTAATCTGGGAAATGTCAGTATAATTGAAATCAGATTTAGGGCTGTTTAAGGAAAATAAGGCTCTAAAGATATTAACTTATCGTGTTTGGTTCTTTCTTGCTAGTGGTGCTTGTTCTCTACTTCGGGATGTGCTCCTCACGATTGCAAAACAACGGAATTTTTTTATGAAACTATATGTTAGCAATCTTCCATATGCTTATGGAGATGGTGAATTACAAGAACTCTTCGCTACAATTGGTGAAGTTCTTTCTGCAAAAGTTATAACTGATCGTTTTTCAGGTCGCTCTAAAGGCTTCGGCTTTGTTGAGATGTCTGATGATGATGCTAAGAAAGCAATTGCAGATCTTAATGGTAAAGAAGTAGATGGACGAGCTTTAGTAGTAAACGAAGCAAGACCACCTAAAGCTAGAGAGCAACGTGGTGGTTCTCAGCGTTCTTTTAGCCGTAGAGATTATTAATTCTCCCAAGGTAACTGTTCTATAGACGGAGGAAAAATCTTTTCTTCGTCTATAGACTGAATTCTTTCTGGAAACTGTTTCACAATAGATTTTTGATGATAAGACATTAAAGCTGCTATCTTAGAAGCTAGCTCTCTTTTATTGATTTTAATTTTTTTAAAAGAACCTGAAAGTGGAATAGCTAAAACATAGTCGGAAGGTAATTTTTTAATCCGGAAACTATGTTTTAAAACAGCAGCGGTTAAGCCTAAAGACATATCTATTTTACTGTTTAAAAGATCTATTTTTCCCATCGTGCAAATCGGCAGAGTTTGGTCTATTAAAATATCAAGACGTTCAATCTGTAAAAGGCCTGCTTTAAGATTTACAATGGTAGGAGCGCACCATAATTCCATTTCTTGAGAAGCAGCTAATTTATGATCTTTTAAAACGCTGATAATGAGAGCTAGATTGTTATGGCTATTGATCTTGATTTTCCCCAGATCCAAAAATACTTTTTCTAAAACCAGATTTTTTAAATCAAAAGGCAGAGGTAGAAAAAATCCCTCTTTGGGAATAGAGATTTTCAGAGGAGTGAGACTGTTAAAATAGGAAATAGAGAAGAGGTTTAAATCTTGCAAAAATTGAGTAGAATTTAGCAAAAAAGAACAAGAAACCGCTTCTCTGAGCGTTATACCTAACGGAGTATAATTTAAAAAAAGTCGTCCTTGATAATTGGAAGAAGCCAGCTCAATGTCGATAGGGCCGGTTTTATCTTCGATTTGAAAAGTGATATGAGCATTGAACTCTTTACCCAGCAGAGCTTGGAGTAACTCTTGGGATTTAAAAAACTTATCCACTAAGAATGTAGGAAAGTTTTCAACAACCAAGTCTCCGTTAGTTTCGTTAGCATCGAAGAGGATTTCGATCTGGTTTAAAGAGGTTTTTTGAGAATTGGCGTAGAAAAGACGTAGTCTGCCTTTATGGATTTTTAAAGAGGGGGATGCAGATAAAAACGTAGCTTTTTTTAAATATAAAAGTGCAAACAAAGGTTTTTTAAATACCAGTTCATCAGCAGAGAGATGGAATTCAGCAGTTTTAACTTCTAAGTTTTTAAATTTTTGAGCAGAGAACCAGGAAAAAGAGACTGTTTCAGCTTCAATTTGAAAAGAACTGGTTTTTTTGATTAGAGCAAAAAAAATATTTTGAAAGGGTTTTAAAGAGAGAATTTGCGGCAGAAAAAAGAGGAAGAGAGCTAAAGCTAAGAATATTTTTATTTTCCAGGATTTAAAGATATTTGGCTTTTTCTGGAAAAACTTAAAACATTTAATCGCAGCTGTTTTCTGAGTAGGCTTTTTCATTCTACGGTCACCGATTTAGCTAAATTACGGGGCTGATCAATGTCTTGACCCTTTTCTTTGGCTACGAAATAAGCAAAAAGCTGTCCGGCAATAGAAGAGGGAAGAGTAGCTAACTGGTCAATAGTCGAAGGTAGGTAGATAATATCGTTGGCAATAGTTTCTAGCTCTGTTGAGCCCTCAGTAGCAAAAGCTAAAATTGGAGCTCCGCGAGCTTTGATTTCCATCAGATTAGAGAGCATTTTATCATAGGTTTGAACATTAGCTGTAAAAGCTACCACTGGCAGCTTGCTATGCAGCAAGGCAATCGGCCCATGTTTCAGTTCTCCGGCGGGGTAGCCGTTGGCATTCAGATAGGAAATTTCTTTTAGTTTGAGAGCGGCTTCTAAACAGGTAGGATGCATATAGCGGCGGCCTAAAAATAAAAAGTCATGGTATTGGCTATATTTAACAGCTAGTTTTTGAATCTGATTTTTTTGATTTAAAACTTCGTTAGCTAGCTGAGGCATGCGAATCAGTTCGGAAATGAACTTTTGACCCTCTTCTTTACTCCAATGGCGTAACCTCGCCATAAACAGAGCAAAGAGGCTTAAAATCGTAATCTGGGAAGTAAAAGCTTTGGTAGAACAGACGCTGATCTCGGGTCCGGCATTTAAAAAAATAGCACTGTCAGCTTCTCTCGCCAAAGTAGAATTTTTGACATTGCAAATCGCCAAGACTTTAGCTCCCTTAGCTTTGATTTCTTTCATCGCTCCAATCGTATCAGCAGTTTCTCCTGACTGGGAAATGGCAATGACCAGGGTATTATTGGAAATGATCGGATTTTTATAACGCAGCTCAGAAGCAATTTCTGCTTGCGTAGGAATGCGCGCTTCTTCTTCTAAGATCGAAGCTCCAATTAAACCGGCATGATAAGAAGTACCGCAGGCAATGATCATAATATGACGGGTGGAAAGCAGTTCCTGACGACTGAAATTAAGCTGATTAAAAAGAGCTGTTCCAAAATTCTCATCCAGATGTCCCAGCAGAGTTTTTTGAATGGTAAAGGGCTGCTCATGGATTTCTTTGAGCATGAAATGCTCAAACCCTGTTTTGTTGATGGAAAGATTTTGGCTGTATAGTTTTTCAGTTTTTTTTAAAACCAGTTGATGGTTTGAATCGAAGATTTGCAGCTTGGCTTTTTGAATGCAGGCGATTTCATCATTTCCAAGATAGGCGATGTTTAAATTGCGTCCTAAAAAAGCATTAGGATCTGAAGAAAGCAGGATTTCTTGTTTAGCGTCGTCAAAGCCGATCGAGAGCGGACATTCTCTAGAAGCGGCGATAATTGTATCGGGGTGGTCTTTATGCACCAACGCAAGCGCAAAGACTCCTTTGAGCTTTTGAAGGGTCATACGGACAGCTTCTATAAGATTATCAGCAATTCCTTCTTTCAGATTGTTATTTTTATAGTGATAAGCAATTAACTGAGCGATAACTTCTGTATCGGTTTCAGTCGCAAACTGGATGTTGGCTTTTTGTAAAAAAGATCTCAGATAAGCATAATTTTCAATAATGCCATTATGGACAATCGCTAGTGTGCTGTTTTGATCAGTATGAGGATGGGCATTAGTTTGATTAGCTGGTCCGTGAGTAGCCCAGCGAGTGTGTCCGATCGCTATTTCTAACGGGACGGTTTGATCTTTGATGTTTTTTTCTAAGGCAGTAATTTTTCCGGCAGATTTTATAGACCAGAGTTGGCCTTTGATCAGACCGGCAATACCAGCTGAATCATAGCCTCTGTACTCGAGTTTTTTTAAACCTTCTAAACAAGCGCTTAGAGGATTTTCTAAAGCTCCAAGATAACCGAAAATTCCACACATGCAAAAAACTCCTTAAAAATCTCGATTCAGATAAACCGGTTCTGTTTTACTTCTTTTTTTATAAAAGAAAATCACTCTTCTCAATACTCATGATTACATAGATACTGATAATAAAAGAGCAGGAGTATTTTTTTAAGACAAATTTTTTGCGTGGCATCTTTTTGAGAGTTGGGATATTATAGTTGCCTATTTATTTTGAAGTCTTTATTAAAAAAGTAAAAGAGTATTTAATTTTAAATGCTGTAAAAACATAATCAGAGAAATAGTTTAAGGTAGTTAATGAGTTATCAAAATTTAGATAAATTAGCTAGAGAAGTTGTTAAGCCTATTAATACAGTTGTTAATGTACGCGATACTATTGATCAGGCTTTGACTAAATTGATCGAAAAAAATATCGATCCTAAAATCTCTTATTTTTATGTCGTCGACGATCAAGACCAGCTTTTAGGGGTTGTTTCAACTCGTAAACTACTCTTAAAAGACCGTACTACGAAAATTGCTGATATCATGGACACCAACTTAATTACTCTGGATGAAGACCAAAGCCTGAGAGACTCATTAGAGCTTTTTTATAATTTTCGTCTGTTAGCTTTTCCAGTCATTGATAACAAAGGCAAGCTTTTAGGGATTGTCGATATTGATATGTACGTAGAAGAACCCTGCGAAGTTACCAATAACAAACAAAAATGGGATGTCTTTCAGCTGATCGGTTATTCCTTGGAAGATGAAAGAAGAGGTACGATTTTAAAACGTTATTTTATGCGGTTGCCTTGGCTTGCCTGTTCTTTAATGGGAGGTCTTTTCTGTGCATGGATTGCTAATCTAAATAAAGAAGTTCTATCTAAAATGTTAATGCTGGCTATGTTTCTACCTTTGGTTTTAGCTCTTTCTGAAGCCATTTCGATTCAATCCATGACTAGTGCTATCCATTACTTAAAAAGACCAAAAATCAACTTTAGAGTTTCTTTAGCGCGTGGTCTGAGAGAGCTCAAAGTAGTCTTTTTAGTAGGGGTCACAGCTGGCATTGTAGTTGCCCTATCTTCTCTTTTACTAGAAGGGAACTATATTTCTATGATCGTGATCGGTTCTAGCATCATCATAGCGACTCTTTTTTCAGCTACTTTCGGTATGCTTTTTCCATTTTTTATCAGTAAAAGCAAGCTTGATTTCAAAATAGCTTCAGGTCCTATGGTCTTGATGTTGGCAGATATTTTTACAGTGATTCTTTATTTGGGATTTGCTTCGTATTTACTCTTATAATCCAACAACAGTGAACTTTTTCTAGCTACTTTTTAACTAAAAGATTTTTTTAAAGTTTTTTTTGAATGAATCTTTTCGTTTCTGCATAATAACCGCACGAAAAATTTAAAACAGCTGCCTTAAAAGCAGCCAAAGAGGTTTTTATGCAAAGTTTTATAAAAAAAGTTTTCAAAAGTTTTCTGTTCAGCAGTTTTGTTTTTTTAACAGTTAGTCCTTTAATGAACAATTTATCGGCATCTAATTTTTCCGATAGTAAAGCAGAACTTATGGCGATTTTAGAAGATCCTCAGTTAGAGACTCTTTTAGGAAACCAGAGCATCTTAGGAGTTTGGAAGGTGAATGACACTTATTGGGCTTGGGGCTCTCGTTATCGTTATGAAGTGAAATTAACTTATTCGCCAGAAGGTCAAATTTCAATAGAGTTTTTGCCGGGTATTATGATCTTAAATTAAGCTAGCTGGTTTTAATTTGACCTTGCTCTCGTTAATTATGCAGATCTACTGGTTTTAAACTGAAGGCAGTAAAGCTTGTTTCTTAATATTTTCAGTTGTAGCTTTAAGTTGCTTTTGATAAAAAATCTACCTGATTAATTAACGAGGGATATTTTTATATTTATTTTATTTTTATGTTAAAATTTTCCAGAAATTTTCTGTTCAGCAGTGTTATTTTGAGTAGCTTTTTTGTCTTGCAGCCCTTATCAGTTTTAGAAGGAAATTCAAGAGCAGCTTCAATAACAACTTCAGTCCCTGTCACTCCTTTTTCTTTGAGCCAAGCTGAAATTATTGCAATTTTAAAAGATCCTAAACTCTATGAAATGCTAGGCACGGGGCAACGGATTTTGGATATTCAAAGTTGTCAAGAGGGATATTTGATTTCAGCTACTAAAAGTCAGGTCATGGTTAAGGTACATTATTTACCTCCTCCTGAAGTGATTGGAGTGACTGATTTTGAGTTGGAATTCATAGCTGCTGAAGAGCTTTCAGATCTTAATTAAATTTAACCTCACTTTTTTTCTTGCCCGGAAACGTTTTTGTTCTATATAAGCCAAAATAAGAGGGCGGCACAATAGCTGTGTTTTGATTTTGAATTGGCGTTTAGTTTCTAAAATTCTACTTTTTGCAATAGTTTTATCGGGTTTGGCCTTTTTGTATTGGTTTGTTTTTCCAAACTTGGGAAAAACAAGAGGTACGATTAAAGTCGGCATTCTACATTCACTGACCGGCACTATGGCAACTAGCGAACAGTCAGTAGTCAATGCTACTTTAATGGCCATCGATGAGATTAACCAAAAAGGAGGGCTTTTAGGTAAAAAGATCGTACCGATTATCAGAGATGGGCAATCTAAAGCTGATTTCTTTGCCCTGGAAGCGCAAAAATTAATTACCCAGGAAAAAGTAGATGTTGTTTTCGGCTGCTGGACTTCAGCCAGCCGCAAAGCAGTTAAGCCGGTCTTTGAAAAAGAGAACCATTTGCTTTTTTACCCACTCCAATATGAAGGGCTTGAAGACTCTCCCAACATAATCTATACAGGAGCTGCGCCTAATCAACAGTTGATCCCGGCTGTCAAATGGTGCTTTGATAATTTTGGTAAAAAGTTTTTCCTGGTAGG
>CAZTYI010000020.1:0-18842 GCA_964618335.1 uncultured bacterium | reverse complement strand
ATCTTTCTGAAGGAAGGTCACATCTTTTCAAAATTCCGACTTATGCAACAACGCCATGTAAAGTAAAGATTTTACTTAAATAACTCGTTTAGAAAGAGTTAATGTTTTTTGTAAAAAATCTTTACGAATAGACTAATGTTTAAAAACGATGTATAATGTTGGCATTATAAATAATATGAAAAGGTTAAAGTTATGACAGATGAAATTAGAATAAATAGTTTAACCCCTTCTTCATTCGATGATTATGAAGCAGTAGAACCAACTATACATCATCTAGATATAGAAGAGATGCGAAGGCAATTAGCTGAAATAGAAGGTGTATCTAGAAACCAAGAACAATATATGACAGATATGCAGGAGCTTATAACTGAAACGGAATCTCGGACTGCTGAACTTCAAGCAAAAATAGAAAGACGCCGTAATAGTAGGCTTTTTTCAGGAATAAAATTCGAGGGTTCAATAGCAAATAGAATATCTCAATTTGTTAAAGGCATTTTTACTTATCTTAAACAAGGTTTTACTTCAGAAGATGAAAATAGAGCTCGAACCTTTTATTTTATGTCTGCTGCAGGTATTTCAGCCTTTTCAATAGTGATTTTGGTAGCTAGTCTGTAAGTTATATCCTTTCGTATTGATAACAGATAATATACATAATCACTTGCTCCTATAAACAAATTCATTAATCGGAATATGGGCTTCTGGAGAATTTTCAGTCTTTTTTCTCTTGATAATTGAAGGCTTTCAAAACTTCCTTAGCTGCGTTAATAACTTTTTCCCATTCTGGAGAATTAAGAGAAGGTGCTTCGGAAATAGCCCTACTTTCAGGATGAATATACCAATCTAATTTAAATGCAAAAATATCATCATACTCTTTGATTTCTTTATAAAACTTCATTAAAAAGTTATATTGATTTTCAGAAATATCAAACTTCTTATATTCTTTCAACATAGGTTCTAAATCATCAAAAAGAAAGTCGATTGTTTGTTCATAACTATCACATTCCGGCCCTTCTGCTTTTATCCATACTCTTTTTTGATATTCTTTATCAGAAATACCTGCAATGTTTTCTAAAACACTATTTAATATTTGTTTTCTATTAATATACATAATCAATTACTCCTATAAATAAATTCATTAATCGGAATATGTGCTTCTGGAGATTTATGATTTACTAAATTTCCGAATTTATCAAAAGCTTTACCATCTTTCATTTGTATTACATAGGGGTTACGTTGATGAGTATATGGGCTGTGAGGTTTTCCTGGCATAACTCTTACGGAAATATGATTGTTTTTAGGATGGACATAATGAATACCTGCTCCATCATTTGAAATCTTAATCATATAATTTTTAGGAATACCTTGCGGTTTTGGAAATGTCTGAATGCCTGATTTATGAATCAGATGTCTTACCTTTATTTCCGGAAGATGTTTTCCTCTATAAGGTCTTAAAAAATTCTCCGAAACTTTAGACTTCACCATAGAATCAAACAGGGTCTTGTCTTGAGCAATATTCTCAAAAGTAGCCGCAACAGTCTTATCTAACATCCCTGTTTTTTTCATTTGAATAATATCATGACCAGAAAAACCAAACTCTTGCGCAAGAGCCATATTGTGATTGCCGTTTTGAATCAGCTTTCTAAAACTATTAATTTTTACATTCCTAGCAAAACTACCAGGAGGAGGAAGAATGCCTATAGCAAACTGATTATTTAAATCATTTGCTTTGAACTCAGGCGTATAACAATCAGCACAATCTGTTAAAAAGACTTGATCAATCTTCTGATGTCCTGAAGCCATTAAATTTTCATAATTCTCCACTGAATTTATTGATAATATAGGATTGTCCTGGATGAGACCGTCTGGTATCAATTGAGAACCAATAGCTTTAATTTCTTCGTTTAGCTGTGGAATAATAGAAGTCATTTGATAAATGCCGTCTAAAGTCTCATGAGCTAAACAAGATCCAAGGTTTCGGGCGGTTTCTCCTAAAGAAAATTCATTGTTTTTGGGGTTTGGATCTTGAAAAAGCTGTTTCTCTGCTGCTAGGTCTTTAAAGGCAAAAATATGATCATCTACAGCTTCTTTCAAATTAGGAGAATTATGAATATCTTGTGCAGATGGAAGGATAAAATTTGTCTGCGGTTTTTGGGGAGGAGCTGGATTCTTGTCTTTATGATCAGGTTTAGAAGAGGCTTTAGCCCCAGCTGCTCCTGCGGCTCCAGTAGCAGCAGCTCCGGCAGCAGCAGAGGCAGCTACGACACAGACTACTATAGTAGCGGCTGCTACAACAGCAGCTCCAATGATAATGGCTTTTTTATGTTTTTTGACAAAATGTTTGGTCTTATTCCAACTTTTCTTAACCCAGCTTTTACAAAGAATAATTTCTGTTCCTTGGTTATATAAAATAGCAGGAGTAAAGGCATAGCCCTTTTCTGAATCAAAAGAAAATAAACAGTTATAGTTAACGTATTCATGCAGGAGCTCTTGAATATCTTCTTCTATGGTGTATTCTTCTTCCTCGTTGGGAAGAACTCCTTCTTTAGCCAAAGTAGCTAAAAAATAATTGATTTTTTCTATTTCTGCCGGACTATGGGTTTTTTCTGGATCTCCCTCTTCAAGCTCTTCAATCAGATAGAGCATGCCATCATAAGAAAAGGGAGGGTTGTTTGACGGCTGTAGGGTTTTTATTTCGGAAGTATCTATGTCTACTTGAGCAGAAACAGTAGTAGAATAAATAATTGGGGAAACAGAGGCTTGTGGATAAATAAGGAAGGGGGGGAGAGTGAAAAGAAGCACTAAACTAATGAAAAGTTTTGAACACCGCATTACATCCTCCTGGTAGAGAAATAAGCTTGTAAAAAAAACTTGGCACCAGTTAATGCTTATTATTTTTTTAATTCAAATTATTTTTGATAAGAGTTTTTATTTTAGTTCTGTTTCCATGTTCTAATCTTGGTTAAATGATATTTTAATTTATAAAATCACGATATTTGAACTTGTCTGAATTGCGTCAGAACTGTTTTAGCTTTTATAGACCGAGTTTTTACCTTGAGAAGAATCTGCCTTTCTTTTATTCTTTGTAATTATTTATTCTACTGAGAATTTTTAATTGAGAGAAAAAAGGCTTATTTGCTAAGCTCTTTTGTTTAAATAAAGCTCGACAAGAGCTGAAAACCTGTTAGCGACAGTTCCTTGAGGATGTTTATCTTAAAAGGCTGAGAAATTGCTACTTTTGGGAGAGAAGTTATGTCTTTAAAATTAATTGGTAAAAAAGCGGGGATGACCCAATTTTTTAATAAAAATGGCGATCTTAAAGTAGGCACTGCTATTCAGGTAGAACCATTGACTGTTACACAGATCAAAAGCGTAGAGAAAGATGGCTATAGCGCTTTGCAGTTAGGTGCTTTTAAGGCTAAAGAGAAGGCTTTAAGTAAGCCGGTAGTTGGACATTTCGCTAAAAAAGGCTTGGAACTGAAAAGAAAACTAGTTGAATCACGCTTAGAAAAAACCGATGAGTACAAAGTAGGACAGAATATCGACCTTTCTATTTTTCAAGTGGGAGACTTTGTAGATGTAACTGGGATTTCTAAAGGTAAAGGCTTTCAGGGCGTCATGAAGAAATATGGTTTTAAAGGTGGTCCTGCAGCTCATGGTTCTGGATCACATAGACATGCCGGTTCAACTGGTATGAGAAGTACTCCAGGTAGATGTCTTCCAGGAGGACCAAGAGCCAGCCGCATGGGTGGCAAACAAATTACAATTCAAAGTCTAAGAGTTTTACATGTAGACGTTGAACAGCATTTAATAATCGTTGAAGGTTCAGTTACAGGCTTTAGATCAAGCGTCTTGTCTATTTCTAAAGCGAAGAAAAAAACCAGCGTGAAAAAGTAAAAAAAGAGGAGTTAGTCCGTGGCAGTGCTTAAAAAATACGATTTAACAGGCAAAGAAATCGGTCAGGAAGAAATTGCTGAAAGTCTGTTGAAAACGAGCGTTTCTGCTCAATTAATTAAAGACTATATTATTGCTTTACGCGCTAATGCACGTCAGTGGACAGCTCATACTAAGACACGCAGTGAAGTTAATAAGGTTGGTCAAAAAGCTCAGGCACAAAAAGGTCTGGGACGCGCAAGACATGGAGCTCTTTCTGCTCCTCAGTTCAGAAAAGGTGGCGTAGCACATGGTCCAAGAGCTAAATTTGATCAGCGAGTAAAAGTTAACCGCAAAGCTAAAAGAGCGGTTATTCGCAGTCTGATTACTGAAAAGATTAACGGGGACGAAGCTGTAGTTTTAAAACTGAAAGCATTAAAAACTCCAAAGACAAAGACAGCTGCTGATCTTTTTAAGAAATTAAAAATAGATACAAAAAAAGTTCTGATTTTGGGAAGCTTAACTGATAAAAATGAAAATTTTTATAAGAGCTTATGTAATTTGCCGAAAAAAGAATTTGTCTATCTGACCAATATTAATGGCTATGAATTAGCAAATAGTCAAAAATTGGTAGTTCTAGAATCGGCAATGGACGAATTAACAGCTATTTTAGGGAAATAACAATATGAAAGATTCTTATCAGATTATCAAATGCCGACGTGTAACAGAAAAAACTAATATGCTTTTGCATTTAAAAGATTCTAAGAGCAATCGCTGTGTAGCTAAATGCGAGACTCCTAAATATGTTTTTATGGTAGAGAGAACTGCTAATAAATTAGAAATTAAAGCAGCTATTGAAAAAATTTACGCTAAAAAGAAAGTCAAAGTTTTAGCAGTTAATACAGTTCTAGTTAAACCCAAGGAACGCCGTTTTAAAGGGCGTATTGGATATACGAAAGCTTTTAAAAAAGCGATTGTTACCTTGCAGAAAGGCGACAATCTTGACGAAGAGTAAAAAAGGTTAGTTATGACTAAGAAATTTAATCCGGTGACACCTAGTTTAAGAACTTTGATTTTGCCGAGTTTTGCTGAATTGAATCCGCTGGTAAAAGGCGGAGAAAAAACGCTTTTAAAAAAGAAAATGCGTATTTCAGGGCGTAATAATAACGGACATGTGACTTGCCGGCATCGTGGCGGCGGACATAAGAGACAGTACCGGATGATTGATTTTGTCAGAAATAAAGAAGATATTTTAGCTAAAGTAGCTTCTATTGAATATGATCCAAATCGTTCTGCTTTTATTGCCCTTTTACATTATGTCGATGGCGAAAAGCGTTATATTTTAGCACCACAGGGTGTCAAAGTTGGCGATACAGTACAGACTTCTGAAACAGCTGATTTTAGAGCTGGATGCTGCATGCGTTTGAAGTCCATGCCGATTGGTTCTGTGATTCATAATATAGAGATTAAGCCTGGATGCGGCGGCAAACTAGTGCGTTCAGCAGGTTTATCTGCTCAGCTGTTAGCCAGAGGCAATGGTTATGCGACAATTAAAATGCCTTCTGGAGAAATGCGATTAATTAATATAGATTGCCGGGCTACTTTTGGAGTGCTTTCAAATTTCGAAAACAACCTTAGAGTCGAAGGTAAAGCTGGTCGAAAAAGATGGAAAGGTATTCGCCCAACAGTGCGTGGTGTAGCTATGAACCCGATCGACCACCCGCATGGTGGTGGAGAAGGACGCAGTAAAGGTAATCATCCAATGACTCCTTGGGCTAAAGGTTGCAAGGGCAGAAAGACCAGACATGCTAAGAAAACTAAAAAGTGGATCATTAAAGGACGCAAGAAGAAATCAGGCAGGTAAAATATGGGAAGATCATTAAAAAAAGGTCCTTTTGTGGATCATCATTTAGCCAGAAAAGTGGAAAAGATGAATCGGGAAGATAAAAAGAACTCGATTAAAACTTGGTCCAGACGTTCGATGATTGTGCCAGATATGGTTGGCCATACTTTTGACGTGCATAACGGACGTAAATTTCTACCCGTTTTTGTTTCTGAAAACATGGTAGGCCATTGTTTAGGGGAGTTTTCTCCAACTAGAACTTTTAAAGGCCATCCACTAACTAAAAAAACTGTTTCAGACAAACCATCTGGTGATTCTAAAGGCGGTGCTAAAAAATGAAAAATATAAAATCAGTTTCAAGATTTGTAAGAGTCAGTCCTAAAAAAGCGCGTTTGGCAGCTGATCTGATCCGCGGATTGAAAGTGGAAGACGCTTTAGTACAGTTAAAATATTCAGGATTAAAAAGTGGCGTTCTTTTAACGAAGACTTTGAAAAGTGCTATTGCTAATGCTGAAACCAGAGAAGACGCAAAGAGAGAAAATTTAAAAATCGCTGAAATCAGAGTTGATGAAGGCGTCACCATGAAAAGAGCTAAAGCTAAAAGTCGTGGAAGTCAGGTACCGATTTTAAAAAGAACTAGCCATTTTACGATTGTGCTTAAAAGTGTGTAAAGAGGAGAAATATGGGACAAAAAGTATCGCCTAAGGGTTTTCGTTTAGTGACCCGCAAACAATGGGAATCTAATTGGTTTGCGAATAAAAAAGAATTCGGAGATCTGTTAACGCAAGATCGTTTAATTCGCAAATACCTGAAAGGTAAGCCTTTTTGCGTAGGCTCTTCAAAAATCGTAATTAAACGCATGAGTGGCAAAATTGAAGTGGTTATTCATACATCGCGTCCAGGAATGGTAATAGGTAAAAGAGGAGCTGATGTCGATCTTTTGAAAAAAGAATTAAAAGATTTAACCGGTTCTGAAGTTTGGATTGAAGTTGAAGAAATTAAGCGTCCGGATTTGGATGCTAAACTGGTTGCTGAAAGTATAGCTAAACAAATAGTTCGCCGCATGCCTCATAAACGGATCATGAAAAAAGCTATGCAGGCTTCTATGGATGCAGGAGCAGCAGGCATTAAGATTCAGGTTTCTGGTCGTCTCGGTGGTGCAGAAATTGCGCGTACAGAATGGTATAAAAAAGGAACCGTTCCTCTACATACTTTGAGAGCTAATATTGATTATGAGACAGCCAGAGCAGAAACTACTTATGGAGCTATTGGTGTAAAAGTGTGGATTCATAAAGGCGAAGAACTTGTTGCATAAGGAATAAAGGAGAAAGAATATGGCATTACAGCCAGTTAGAACGAAATACCGTAAACAGCAAAAAGGGCAATTTGCCGGTTTGACCAAAGGAGCTAGCTTTGTAGAGTTTGGCGAATATGGAATGCAGGCTTTGGAAAGAGGATGGATAACTTCGCAACAGATTGAAGCGTGCAGGGTTGCTATCAACCGTTGCCTGAGCCGTAAAGGACAAGTTTGGATCCGGGTTTTTCCAGATAAGCCGACGACTAAAAAACCAGCAGAAACTCGTATGGGAAAAGGTAAAGGCGGTTTGTATAAGTGGGTAGCGGTGATAAGACCTGGACGTATTTTATTTGAAGTAAGTGGTGCTAGTAGAGAAGATGCTCAGAGAGCTTTAAGATTAGCATCAGCAAAAATCGGTATCAGGACTCGTTTTGTGGCGCGTCTTGAGCACATGTAAGAGGAAAAACAATGTCGCATATAAAAGAGATGAGAGATTTGACAAAGGAGCAGTTGGAATCCATGCTTGCGGATTTGAACCGAGAAATTTATGAGCTTAAAAATCAGCTTTCTGCTGCACGCAAATTAGAAAAGCCTCATTTGCTGAAAGAAAAGAAAAAAGATCGTGCACGAGCGATGTTTATATTAGCTGAAAAAACAGAGGTTAAGAAGCAATGAGAAAACAACGTAAAGTCTTAGAAGGGATAGTAGTTTCTGCGAAAATGGAAAAAACAGCAGTGGTCAAGGTTTCTCGTAAGTTTCGCCATCCTAAGTACAATAAGCTCGTGAAAAAAAGTAAAAAATACTATGCCCACAACGAAAAAGAGGGGCTACAGGAAGGACAAACGGTGCAAATTAGAGAATGCCGTCCAATGTCAAAAACTAAAAGATGGATAGTAATAGGATCAATCACCCCTTCTTAAAAGAAGAGGCTTGTAAGGTGACTTACAACGAGGTGGACATGAAAGTGTCTTGCAAGGATTGATTAGGGGGCAAAAAGGAGATTTTATGCAGAAGTTAGTTGGAAGAGATACATACACACCTACGGATGCTCCACAAGTCCGTGGCAACTGTGACCTGCCATTAAACAGAGAGGAAACTCTCAGTGTGTCAGGTTTAAAAACTCCTTCTAACAACCCCGAAGTGGATTACCCTAGCTGGCGGGGGCTTTAAAAGCGTTAAAGTCAGCTTTTTTTTAATAAGGATGTATAAAACTATGATTCAACAAGAAACAGAATTAGATGTGGCTGATAATAGCGGAGCACGCAAAGTTAAGTGTTTTAAAGTTCTGGGCGGATCGAAAAAGAGATATGCTTATGTCGGTTCTATTATTGTCTGCTCAGTAAAAGATGCTGATCCTCATGGCGCCATTAAGAAAGGCTCCGTTGTTAAAGCAGTTATCGTTAGAACCAAGAACTATATTAAAAGACCTGATGGTTCAAAACTGCGTTTTTATGACAACAGCTGTGTTTTACTGGATGATAAGAATGAGCCAAGAGGCACTAGGATTTTCGGCCCGGTTGTCAGAGAACTAAGAAAAAAGGGTTTTTTAAAAATCTGTTCATTAGCACCTGAGGTGATTTAATTATGAGTAAGTGGATTTGCAAAGGGGATAAAGTTTTAATTATTGCCGGTAACGATAAGGGCAAGACAGGCGAAGTTTTGGCAAAAAGGGAAGATCGGGTTTTAGTTCAGGGAATCAATATCCGTAAACGCCATGTCAAAAAATCGCAAGCGACGCAAAATGCTCAGATTATATCAGTTGAAAGTCCTCTTCATATTTCTAATGTTGCGTTGTGCAATGCAGAAGGACAGAAGATTAAAGTCAGAGTTAAACAGAAAAATAATAAAAACGATGAACTGTTTTTTCTTGAAAAGGGTAAAGAAGTGATTCTGAGATCCTTAAAAAATAAAAAGAAAAAGAAAAAGGGTAAATAGCGATGTCTAGATTACAAGCTAAGTTTAAAAAAGAAATTCTGGCTGAATTGAAAAAGAAATATCCAGATAAAAATATCATGGAGATGCCAGCTCTCAAAAAAATTATTATCAGTATGGGCTTAGTGGAAGCGGCTAAAGATAAAAATGCCCTTCAAGAGCATATTGAAGAGATGACTTTGATTTCTGCTCAAAAACCATTATTAACTAAATCTAAAAAAGCGATTTCCAATTTCAAGTTACGAGTAGGTCAGATAGTCGGTTTGAAGGTTACTCTTAGAAAAAAAAGAATGTATGATTTTTTGGATCGTTTTTGTAATATAGTCTGTCCTAGAATTCGCGACTTTAGAGGGTTTAAAACTCATGGCGATGGTCGGGGCAATTATAGTTTAGGTCTAGAAGACCAGCAGGTTTTTCCGGAAGTAGACTTGGATAAAGTCAAAAGAGTGCAAGGTATGAACATCACTTTGGTTACATCGGCTGAAACTGATGAAGAGTGTATAGAACTATTAACCTTATTGGGATTTCCCTTTAAGAGGCGTGTTTAATCGGAGAAATAAAATATGACGTTTAATGATCCAATTGCTGAACTTTTAACTAAAGTGCGTAATGCTAGCTCGGCTGAGCATCGTTATGTGGATATTATTGTAAGCAAAGAAAAGCTGGCAATTATCAAGATTTTAAAAGAGCAGGGCTTTATAGAAAGTTTTTTAACAGGCGAAACGAAGAATTCAGTCAGAATCTTTTTAAGATACACTCAAAACAGAAAACCGGCCATTCAAGCCTTGAAAAGAGTCTCTTCTCCAGGACTGCGGGTTTATTCGTCAAAAGACAAGTTGCCTAAAGTCCGAAGTGGATTGGGTATTGCGATTGTGTCAACTTCAAAAGGTATTATGGATGATGCGACAGCCCGTAAAATGGGCGTCGGTGGAGAACTCTTATGTTACGTATGGTAAAGGGGTATTATGTCTAGATTAGCTAAAAAAGCAATTCCTATTCCTAAGGGAGTAGAAGTGAAAGTCAGCCAAACAGAAATTACTGTGAAAGGGCCTAAAGGCTCTTTAAGCCGTACCTTATTTGATGGAATATTGGCGACAGTGCAAGAAGACGGTTTGATGATTTCAAGAGATGAAAAGAAAAAAGTCACCAATGCTATTTTAGGGCTTTCATGGGCTTTAATTAAGAATATGGTTGAAGGTGTTTCTACAGGATTTGAAAAAAAACTCAAACTGATAGGTGTTGGTTTTCGTGCTAACCTGAAAGGCAATAAGTTGGATTTGCAAGTAGGCTATTCTCATCCGACACTGCTGTCAATTCCTGAAGGTTTGCAAGTTAAAGTAGACCCTAAAGCAGTAGAAATTACCATTACAGGGGCTGATAAACAGCTGGTAGGCGGATTTGCTGCAACAGTACGGGATATGAAAAAACCTGAGCCTTACAAAGGCAAAGGCATTCGATATATAGATGAATATGTACGCAAAAAAGCAGGTAAGGCGGCCAAAGCTGCTACAGCTGGCGCTTAATTTACGGGGTAAAAAATGGAAAAGAGTCTATTAAAAAGAAATCGATCTAGAAAAAGACGCTGTTATCATGTTAAAAATTCATTGCAGGGACGTTATCGTCTTTGCGTAAATAAAAGTAATAAGCATCTTTCAGTACAGCTAATTGATGATGAAAAGCAACAGACTTTAGCCAGCGTCGGAACTTTTTCAAAAGCTTTTGCCAAAACAGAAAATAACAAAAAGTCAAAGGCTTCAGCAGCTCTTTTAGGAGAGACTATTGCTAAAATGGCTTTAGAAAAAGAAGTTGAAAAAGTAGTTTTTGATCGCAGACGTTTTAAGTATCACGGCTTAATAGCTATTTTAGCTGATGCAGCACGTAAAAGTGGATTAAAATTTTAAATTGGGATTTTAAGAAATGTATAAAAAAAGCGACAGAAGGCAAGAACGTAAAGAAGGGGATCTGGAAGAAAAGGTCTTGTACATCAACCGCAGCGCCAAAGTAGTTAAAGGCGGCCGTAAATTTAGTTTTTCCGCTTTAATTTTAGTAGGAGATCGAAATGGACATGTAGGTTTTGGTTTTGGAAAAGCCAACGAAGTTTCCGATGCCATCCGCAAGGGTACTGAATTAGCCCATAAAAATGTTTTTGCTTTTGAAAGAGAAGAAGACACGATTCCTCATGAAGTGATTATTGATTGGGATGGTGCTAGAGTTATGTTGAAGCCGGCTCGTAAAGGTAGAGGAATTATTGCAGGATCGATTGTGCGTTCGATTTTAGAATTTGCAGGTATTAAAGATATAGTGGCTAAAAGCCAGGGCTCTTCCAATCCTATGAATCTAGTCAGAGCGACAATTGAAGCTTTAAAGAGTTTATGTAACCGCGAACAAGTCTTAGCAGAAAGGGGAATTAAAAATGACTGATCTTTCTAAACTCAAAAATTCAAGTTATATACGTACAAAAGTTCAGCGTGTAGGACGAGGACCTGGTTCTGGTCGTGGTAAAACCTCATGTCGTGGACAGAAGGGTGCTAAGAGTCGTAGCGGTTATAAGCGTAGGTATGGTTATGAAGGTGGACAGTTTCGTTTGTTTGCCAAATTACCTAACCGTGGATTTACTCGCGGACGTCACTTAAGACCTGTTTATACTCTAAATTTAGGCCAACTTGGTAGATTTTTTAAAGATGATGAGATTGTCAGCCTAGAGATTTTACAGGAAAGAGGCATAGCTCCTGCTACTGCTATTGGCGGCTTAAAAATTTTAGCCAAAGGCGATTTGAAGATTAAGCCTAAAAAAATTATAGCTCAGGCAATTTCTGCGGCAGCTATCAAAGAATTAGAAAAAAATAAAATTTCTTTTGAAATTTTAGTAACTCACCCTAAAACTGTAGAGACTGTTTAAAAATTTATTAGAAGCTGATAAATCATTGGTAATTTATTTATATGATAGCAACTATTAAAAAGATTTTCAAAGTTCCAGAGCTGAGAAAAAAAATAATTGTGACTCTGCTCTTGCTTTTGGTTTGCCGTATCGGGGCTTCTGTTCCTGTTCCCGGCATTAATAGCGAAGCTGCGGCGATGATGTTTCGCCAAGCTGCTGGAGGTGGACAGAATCTATTTCAGTTAATGGATATGTTTTCTGGCGGAGCTTTCGCACATATGACTGTTACAGCGCTCGGCGTTATGCCCTATATTTCAGCATCGATTATTTTACAGCTGGTAGTAGCTTTAGTTCCTTCAGTGCAAAGAGAGATGAAAGAAAATCCTGAATTGGGCAAAAGAAAAATCGGCAAATGGACTCGTATCGGAACCATGATTTTGGCCTTTTTTCAATCTGCGCTTTTTGCAAAATATTTAGTTACCCATTTACATGGTGCTTCTCAAGGTCTGATTATTGCTGAATTTATGGATATACAGATCATGGGCATTCCTTGGCTTTTTTATCTGACGATTATGTTGACTATGACAACCGGTACATTATTTTTAATGTGGATCGGCGAGCGTATTTCAGAAAAAGGCATCGGCAACGGCATCAGTTTGATTATCACTATTGGTATTTTAGCTTCTTTACCTTCAACTATCGGTGCTGTGCTTAAGCAATTGAATTTAGAGTCTCAAGAAGCGGGTCATTTAAGTTTTTCTTCTTTGATCGTCTTAGCTTCAGTATTTGTCTTGGTGATTATAGGAACTATTTTAGTTATTCAAGGGCAAAGACGGATTCCCTTGCAATATGCCCGTCAATCAGTAGCTTCGGCTGCCAAGGGCTCTTCTTATCTGCCGTTAAAAATTAACTATGCAGGGGTTATTCCAGTTATTTTTGCAGCTTCTATTTTAACTTTCCCAGCTACGATTGGACAGTTTTTAGGACCTACTTCCTGGTTTGGGCGTTTTGCCAGCATGTTGATGCCGGGTAATTGGCTGTATACCGTGCTTTATATTTCGTTAATTTTATTTTTTACTTTCTTTTGGACCGCTACCCAGTTTCATCCAGAACAGATTGCTTCGGATATGAAGAAAAATGGAGCTTTTGTGCCAGGAATTCGCCAAGGCAAGCCAACTCAGGATTATTTACATGATACCATGGGACGCATCACCTTTTTAGGTGGTGTATTTTTAGCTTTAATTGCTATTTTTCCCATGTTGGTAAGTAAATTTATGAATGTAGATCACAATATCTCCCACTTTTTTGGAGGCACTTCGCTTTTGATCTTAGTAGGAGTTATTTTAGATACTACGAAACAGATAGAATCTCACCTTTTAATGCAGCGCTATGAAGGGTTTATGAAAAGAGGTAAATTGCTGGGGCGCTAAAAAAAAGAATTAGTTTTGTTTGCAAAGATTTTTATGCTAAAATGATAAGCCAAAAAAGGATAGGAAAAAAATGGTTAGAATAGTCGGTAGGGATATACCGGATAATAAAAAGCTGGGAATTAGTTTGACCTACATTTATGGAATTGGTCGCGAACTATCGCTAAAAATTATAGCTGAACTTGGTCTGAATCCTGATAAAAAAGCTAAAGAGTTAACTTCGGATGAAATTGCTAAAATCAACACAGTTTTATCTTCTAAATATGCAGTCGAAGGGGATTTAAGAAGACAAGTTCAAAATAACATTAAAAGACTGGTCAATATTCACAGTTACCGCGGTTTACGCCATCGTTTAAGTTTACCGGTGAGAGGTCAAAGAACACGTGTGAATGCTCGTACTCGCAAGGGAAGAAAGAAAACAGTCGCTAACAAGAAAATTTAAGGAGTAGTAGCTTTGGGAAAACAAACTGGAAAGCCAACAGGCAAACAGACTGGAAAGCCAGCGGCCAAACAAATGGGCAAGCAAAGTGGAAAACAGAGTAAAGACCACGGAGTTAAAAAGATTAAGCGTAAAGCATCTCGCACAGTTCCGATGGGAATTGCGCATGTTAAAGCTACTTTTAATAATACAACCGTTTCTTTTACAGATTTAGCCGGCAATGTTTTAACTTGGGCTTCTGCTGGCACCTGTAATTTTTCCGGATCAAGAAAATCATCAGCTTTTGCTGCTACAGTAGCCGCTCAAAAAGCCGCTAAAGAAGCAGCTACAGGCTATGGCATGAAAGAGTGTGAAGTAAATTTAAAGGGTCCTGGTTCTGGACGAGAATCCGCTGTCCGCGGCATTCAAAGTTCGGGCTTGACGATTACCATAATTCGGGATAAAACGCCTGTACCGCATAACGGTTGCCGGCCCCGTAAACGCAGACGAGTATAATTTCTAGAGGAGTAAAAAAATGGCAATTAAGTATGGCAAGTTTGAAATGCCAGAAAAAATCAGAATAGATGAAGTTAAAGCAGAAAATAATTATGCCCGTTTTGTGGCGGAACCTTTTGAAAGAGGTTTTGGACATACTTTAGGCAATGCTCTGAGAAGAGTTATGCTGACTGGTTTGGAGGCCCCTGCGATTATTTCTGTATGTTTAGAAGGCGTTCCTCATGAATATACAGCTATTGAAGGCATCATCGAAGATATGACTTATATTGTGCTGAATTTAAAAGGCGCTAAGTTACGCTATCTGCCGACCAGTGAAGTTGATAATTCTCATGGTATTGTAGAATTTTCTAATCAACTAGAAATTTCTGAAGAGCAGCTTGCATCAGCTGGTGGAACTTACAAGGTGACCTTAAAAGAATTTATGGGCAAATCACAGTTTGAGGTTTGCAACCCTGATCTGCATATTTTTACAGCAACTAAACCGCTCAGTAAAAAAATAGATTTTAAAGTTGGTTTCGGACGCGGCTATGTGCCATCAGAAAGAATCCAGGTTGCGAATAAAAAAATCGATGAAATTGTCTTGGATGTAGCTTATTCTCCAGTAACTTTAGTTAACTATTTTGTAGAAGATACTCGGGTTGGACAAGATACTGATTATGATCGTTTAATTTTGGAAGTGACTACTGACGGAAGAATTACTTCACAAGAAGCTCTTTCTTTTGCTACTCAGATTGTTTTACAGCATTTCCAAATCTTTGATTATCTAAAAAATTATGAAATTACTTTTGAAAAAGAAAAAGAAGAGACCAACAAAGATCGAGAAGAGCTTTTAGATAAATTGGCTCTTAAAATTAGTGAAATTGAGCTTTCCGTGCGTTCGACTAACTGCTTGTTTGGTGCTAACATCGAAACTATCGGTGAATTGGTCGTTATGCCAGAGAGTGAAATGTTAAGATTTAGAAACTTCGGGAAAAAGTCGCTGACTGAAATTAAAGCCAAACTTACTGAAATTGGACTTTCTTTAGGTATGGATTTAACTAAACAGGGTATTACGCCTGATAATGTTAAAGCGGTAATTAAACAACACATGGAAGCAAAAGCGGGAAAAGAAGCATGAGACATAGAAAACATACTTTTAAAATAGGCCGCCGTCCTGCACATAGGCGCGCTATGATTGCGAATCTTTTAAAAGCGTTATTTGAACATGAAAAAATAGAGACTACGACTACTAAAGCAAAAGAGTTGAGAAGACACGCTGATAAAATGATTACCTTAGCTAAAGAGAATACGCTAGCTTCTCGTAGAAGAGCAATTGCTCTTTTGCAGATTCGTTATAATCGTTTAACGCCTAAAGAAGAGAAATCAGCTAAAAAAGGCGATCTTTCAGCTTATAATCAAGACCGTAAAACGATCGATAAGCTCTTTACTGAAATCAAAGAGCGTTTTGATCAGCGTCCTGGCGGCTATACCCGTATTATAAAAACTGCTCCACGTGTGGGCGATAATGCTCCTAAATGCATTATTGAACTAGTGTAGTGCTTTTTTTTAACCTCTAGTCTATTATAAAAAAAAAGACAGATTAAGAGGGGGATAGGATTATGGGAAAGAAAATAGCTATTAATGGATTTGGACGTATCGGCCGACTGGCTTTCCGCGCAGCCTTAAAAGATAAAGACATAGAAATTGTAGCCGTCAATGATCTAGTTGATCCAAAAAATTTAGCTTATCTTTTAAAGCACGATTCAGTGCATGGAAAACTCGACCAAGAAGTTACTTTTACCGAAAAAGAATTAATCGTCGGCGGCAAAAAAACTTTAGTTTTTGCTGAAAAAGATCCTACTAAACTGCCTTGGAAAGATTTAAAAATAGATTATGTGATTGAGTCCACTGGACGCTTTCGGACAGTAGAAGAAGCTAAGAAGCATATTCAGGCTGGAGCTAAGAGAGTTATTATTTCTGCTCCCGGTAAAGATCCTATGCCGACCTTTGTGATGGGTGTCAACCATACCAGTTTCGATCCTCAAAAAGATTTTGTGATTTCTAATGCTTCCTGCACTACTAATTGTTTAGCTCCGATCACTAAAGTGCTTTTAGATAGTTTTGGAATTGAAGAAGGGTTAATGACCACCATTCACGCTACGACCTCTACTCAACCGACAGTTGACGGCCCTTCCAAAAAAGCTTTACGAGACGGACGCAGCGCTAGCAATAATATTATTCCAGCTTCGACTGGTGCGGCTAAAGCTGTAGCGCTTTGTCTGCCAGAAGTTAAAGGTAAATTAACCGGCATGGCTTTCCGCGTGCCTGTAATTGATGTTTCAGTTGTAGATTTAACAGTTAAATTAAAAAAAGATACAAGCTATGAAGAGATTTGCTCTGCTATGAAAAAAGCAGCAGAGACCAATCTTAAAGGTTTTTTAGCCTATTGCGATGAAGAAGTAGTTTCTACTGATTTTATTTCCTCTCCCTATTCTTCTATTTTCGATAAATTAGCAGGAATTGCTTTAAACAAACGTTTTTATAAGATAGTAGCCTGGTACGATAATGAAATGGGTTATTCTCATCGTCTAATAGACCTGATCAACTACATAGCGACTAAGGAGTAGAATGAATTTTACAAGAGAACCGATTATTTTAAGTGTTTTGACCCCAAAAGAGGGTTCAAAACTAGTAGTGCGTAAATCTAAAGGCAAAGGTGAAGAAGAAGATTATTTCGTCGATGCTGTGGAAATAGTTTCTTTTGAAGGAGCTGTCTTTTTCCGTTCTACAGAAAGACCTAAGTCTTTTTTAGTTCCAGTTTCTGATTATGAAATTTTAGAACTGAAAGAGACCAAGATTGTTTTGAAGAATGTATCGATAGATAAGAATATCAAGATTCCTTCAAAGCATTCTGGTCAGTCAAGAAAAGAAGACCACTCAGATAAAAAACAGCATCGTAGGCGCCGTCCTCGGACAGAAGGATCGTCAGCGGTTCAGAACCAGCCTTCTAATAACGAAGCGAATAAAAAAGAGGTCGGTAAAGCTACTAATGCAGAAGAAGCCCCTCAGCCTTCTTTAAAAAGACTGATTCCTCCTCCTCATACTCTGATTAAAGAAAAGTTAGCTCGTTTGAAAAGTGAAGAGTTTTTTGAGAAAAATATTTTACCTTCGACTGAAACTGGAAACGATGCGGCGGGAGAGAAGCCTTCAGAGCCTTTGAAAGAAGAAACTTTGCCAGAAAAACCAACTGAAGTTGAAGATAGTCCCAAAAATGTAGAAAAACCAGCTGAAGCAGAAACTCTTTCTTCTAAAGAAAAGGAAAAAGAGATTGATTCTTAAAGCTTTGGCTGAGTAAAATTTCTTTTTTGCTCGGATGGTGGAATGGTAGACACAAAGGACTTAAAATCCTTTGGGTGAATAACCCGTGCAGGTTCGAGTCCTGTTCCGAGCATTTTTTCTTTTACACTTCTCCTTCCTATTTATAACAAGCAAAAAATCCTGTGTACATGTTGTAAGTTGGATTGTCTGAAAAAGAAGATAATTTATAAATTGCATTAATTTTTTTTGGGGAATACTATGTTTTGTTTATTTTACCTAATGAAGAAAAATAAGGCTAAGGTATCTCTAGACAGAAACTATTTTGGAGGTTTTTATGACTCACATATATAGTAATCCATTAGTTCATACTGTTTATTATTTTCGAGAAGTGTTTTCTCCAGCTAATCCAAAGGAAACAAAGGAACTTGAAGCTTTTTTTCTTCAGACTCATGGTTTTGAAGACAAAATTAAATTTAAAGATTTTGCTTTTAATGAAAATATAAACTGTTCTAGTTTTGCTAATGGAACTTTAATGAGGCTTAATGCTTGTGGCTTGATGAAACTACGTCATCTGTGTCTTTATCCGACAGAGAGTACTTCAAAAAAGATAGCTCAGCGTATTGGCTACATTTTTCTTTCTCCTCTTGCTGCTCTTGTAGATTTAGTTATTAATGTAGCTCTTTTAGTTTTTAAACTATTTGCATGGCCTATCTTACGCATAGCAGTACGTGCCGATGAACTTGCTAAAGAATGTCTTTCCAAAAATATCCTTTGGAATTTTGGAGCAGTGTGTGAATCGTTTAACGATCTAGGTTGGGTTTTCTTAGAAAATCTAGGTTGTATTATATTCGGTCCTCATCGGTCTATTTTTGGTTATTGGGGTTATCATTTTTGTCATTATAAAGGACGGGATATTCCAATTCCAATACAGAAAACGAGAAGTTTTGGAAGAGAGGCAATGATAAGAGAAGAAGATGACTATACGAAGATGTCTGGACATTATAAGTCATGGTTTCGAGAAGGAGAATGGGAAATTTCCCTTGACCCACATAGAGTACGTTACCTTCGAGAACATTGTGGTTGGAAGGCCATATCTGAAGAACAATTAAAAGATAATAGTTTTCGCTTTCGAGAATTTAAAAACACAGACATTGCTTTTCATCATTACTTAGACTTTGCTTTAATTATTAAAGGCCAATACGAATATACCACAGGAGGAGGAAACTATACTGTACGGCATAGAAATAGATTTATCCAACGTCTAGCGGTAATTATTCCTTCTTTATTTACCGAGTCTACCAAGGCTTTTACATTAACATAAAAATCCTTTGGGTGAATAACCCGTGCAGGTTCGAGTCCTGTTC
>CAZTYI010000019.1:0-19425 GCA_964618335.1 uncultured bacterium | reverse complement strand
GTAAAATAAAGTAAAAACAATTATTTAAATTTATAACTTGTTGATCTACAATACATTAAAGAGATGTATCAAGAATTTAGGAATAGATAAAGAAAACCAAAACAGATCTATATTTCATACATATTGTGGAGGCCTTTGTTCACTTACAATCTCTCTCTGTATAGGATGGACTTTTTCAAGTATTAATGTTATAATTTAGCCATAAAATTACTAATAATTTGATTAATTATGGATACTCGTTCAATTTCTCCTTTAAGAGCTCCAACTCCACATTCACATATTGAACTACCAATTGTAAGAGCGCAAAGAGCCGAATATGAAGGAGTTGAGGAATTTGAGCATGTAAAATCATCTAACAAGATAAAACAAACCTTTCAAAATTTGGTTACCTCGGCCAATTATCTCTATTATTCTTCTGTTTCTTTTTATTTAGCTCATATCTTTTCTTTGATCTCAATCGCCGCTTCCGCCATGAAGGTAATTCAACAAATTTCTATTTTATCTTCTACACTTAGTTCCGGTTTCTCTTTGATTTTCGAAAGCCTGCATCTAAAAACAGCAGTTAAGCTCAGCCATTCACCTTTTCTTCTTTACAGTCAGTTACCCAACTCCGACAAGAATAAAAAAACAGAAGATTTACCAACTCTTTTTGCAGAGTTCTGCACAGAACATAATCTATTAACTCCGGATTGTTTAGATGGAAACAGGTCTCTAGACCCCAAAATCAAAGCTTTAAAAAGTATGATCCATGGAGAAGCTTTAACAGCATTATCCGACGCTCTAAACACATCATCAACTTTAAACCTAGCTGAGTTAAGCCAAATTCTTCATACCCAAGTCCAAAAAAGAAAGCTTTTTCTGACCATTTCTTTAATCACCTTAGCTATATTTTTCATTGGCGCAACAATGACTTTTATAGCATTCACCTCTCCAGTTACAATTCCTTTTATGATTCCTTTTGTTCTCTGGTGGGGAGGCTGGGGTCTGAATATTATCACTAATTTCGCAGCTAAAGGTTATTTAGCTAAAAAAGGTTGGGAATTCAGTCTTGCTGATGCTTGTCCTGATTTTCTAATCTATTCAGCTAATAAAGTTAATCAAGCCGCAAACTTCACTTTTAAACAGGCTTCAAGGGGAATTTCTTCTTTAGCTTCTGCTTTAAAACCTAGTAAAAAAACCGCACAGATTCGTTTCAGAAAAGTCATTACTGTTTAATTCAAAAAAAGTTGAATTCTTTATATTTTTCTTTTAAGCTATTGAATACTTAAAAAGGAGTATTTATGGGAACTCACGGTAAAAAAATCGTAGATTTAAACTTAAAAGATTTGATCTCTCTTTTAAACAAAGCGCTCGCTGACGAATGGCTGGCTTATTATCAATACTGGATCGGCTCAAAAGTCGTTAAAGGCCCTATGGCTGAAAGAATCAAAGTCGAACTGGAAGAGCATGCTGGAGAAGAGCTGAAACATGCTAATATGCTGACAGAGCGTATTTTGCAATTAGGTGGCACTCCTGTTCTTGAATATAAAGATCTTGAGAAACTTAGCACCTGTGGATTTAGCGCTCCTAAGAACCCCGACGGCAAAGCTGTTCTTAGACAAAATATCAAAGGCGAACAATGCGCGATTGCAGTCTACGTCAAACTTCTAAAACTAACTGAAGGCAAAGATATCTTAACTCATCTGATGCTTCAGGAAATTTTAAAAGAAGAAGTAGAACATGAAGATGATCTAGAGAATATTCTAGAAGATCTTTCTTAAAACTGAAAAAGTTTTTCAGCTATTGATCAGGCATTTAAAAATTTAAAAGATTTAAGGCGGCTGTTTAGCCGTCTTTTTTTTTATGCATCATAAATACAACCCGATATACTCCCGCAACTAAAGTCGTGGCTTTCCCTCTTCTTATCGCAAACATTCTCTATCTATTCTCTTGTTATTTTTCATTTAAGATTTATGTATTTGCTCTAAAATTTTTTAAAAAGCTGCTTCCTTTAAATTTTTTAGTTTTATAAAATCCTGTACCTATTTTTTAAAAAAAACCAATAGGTATATTTTATGAAACAATTCAAAGCGTTTTTGATTGGTGCTTTAGTCTTGACGATATCCTTAACGGCTTCCAGTGGAAATTTCAATTTTAACAATCCTTTCAACTCTTCACCTCAAAAACCAGATGTTGAAAAATTGCTTAAGCAGAGAATCGACAGCGGCAAAGGTTATGGCATTATAGTCGGCATTATTGAACCCGAAGGCATTACTTTCTATAATTATGGCCGCTTAGGTATTGATGATCCAACTCCCGTTACTGAAGATACTGTTTTTGAACTTGGATCACTGACCAAAACTTTTACCGCTTCTCTGGTACAAGATATGCATGAAAAAAACGAACTCAATTTAAATGACCCCATAGAAAAATTCTTTCCAGATGTACATATCCCTGATTACCATGGTCAAAAAATTCTCTTATGGCATCTACTAACTCATACTAGCGGACTGCCTTATCTACCCTATAACTTTCAATGCGAGGATATCTCTAATCCCTTTGCCAATTATAGCATTGAGAAAACTTTTGATTTTTTAAATTCTTTTGATCTTCCCAGACCTCCTGGAAAACTCTATGATTATTCTAATCTAAGCCTAGGTCTTGTCGGTTATATTATTTCTAATGGTTCCGCTGCTAATTACCAACAGTTGTTACAAGAAAGAATCTGTAAACCTCTGGGTTTAGAAAATACTAGTCTCGGACCTACACCGGAAATGGAAAATAAATTGTCTAAAGCGCATATAGGAGACCACGTAGTGCCTTTTTGGGAATTCCCTGTTTTTTTCGGCACTGGTGGCATCTATTCTACCGTGAAAGATCTAACCATCTTTTTAGAAGCTCATATGGGTAAGCTGAATACGATTCTAAACGATACTTTTCAAAAGACCCATCAAGCTTATGGAGCTGCAGATGCACCAGATCTAAAAATCGCTTTAGCTTGGCATATTCGCGAGAATTTCTCTTCCAAAGTAATTTATCATAATGGAGGAACTGGCGGCTGCCGAAGCTACCTGGGCTTTTGTCCTGATACTCAAAGAGGCGTCGTCATTCTTTCTAATTCCGCAGTTAACATTAATGATTTAGGATTTCATTTGGTTGATTCCCGTTACAGTTTAAAAAAAGAAGACAATGTCATTACTTTAGATTCTTTCATTCTAGATAAATATGTCGGTAAATATCAGCATCCTTCAGGATTGATTTTTACGATTTCTAAAAAAAATAAGAATTTAACAGTACATCTGCCTGGATATCCAACAGCAGAAATTTTTCCAGAAACTACAACCAGATTTTTCTTAAAAATCGTAACCGCTACAGTAGATTTTAATTTTGATGATGATAACAATGTCAAAGGACTTGAATTTGCTTGGAGCGGAAGCATTCATCCAGCTTATAAAATACAATAGGTTTTTCTATATTTATACAGTTATATAAATACAAAAATTCCAATATCATTAAACATAGCCCTCTCTAAAAGAGGGCTATGTTTTTTTGTAGATGTCTTCTCTTCTTTTTTCTTTTTGCATATCTTCCATTAAAAAGAAGATCTCTACGGCTAAAATTTCTAAAGCTTTCATTTAAAAAAAGACTTTTCAAAAACTAAACCTCTAAGCGATAACTGTTATATAAGGGCGTCTATAAAAAGCACTCTTTAATTTTCTGGCTTTAGCCATAGGATCTGTACATATGTATTTTCGTTTATTAGCTATCTTCAAATTAGTCTGTATCTGTTTTTTATTGCCCGTCACCGTTAAAGCAGTATCAGATGACTATACAGATTCACAAGAACTGGAAGATATTCACGACTGGAAAGAAGAAAATAAAGAAGAGATGGAAGATATCCAACTATACTGATGCCGGTGATGGACGGAAGAGAAGTCTGTAAAATAATGAAGAATGATGAAAAACTAAAAAATATTCCGATTATGCTACTAACTGCCAGCATCTCGACCTCTCCCGAAGAAATAAAAAAAGAATTACAAGCGACGGATATCATAATCAAACCCTTCCAACCAGAAGATCTACTGCAAAGAATAAAAAAGCTGGTTGAACTTTAGTCTTTGATTCATCAAGATTTAAAATCCATTGTTTGTATCTAGACAATGTGGTCTCTTGATTTTTTTAGCTTTATTTTTCTTGGCTTTTTTAAAAAAAGCTCACATAAAAAATCCTCTTCTGCTATTTGGGGCTTAAAAGCAATCTACTTTAGGGTAAGAGGATATTTATGAAGCTAAATTCTTTTTTATTAACTTTAATTCTAGCTGTATGTACTTCTATTTCCACTTTTTATGCTGCCAATCCAAGAGGCGCAGTGATTATTGAAAGCGATGGATATAGAGATGATGCCGTTTGGATCGGTCCAGGCTGGTACTACGGCATTTGGTTTGGAGACGAGTACGAGTACAGAAGGTACTATCGCAATCATAGAAGACATCGTGATGGCAGACACCATGATGGACATCGCGACGGACACCGTGATGGTAGACGTCATGACAGACATCATTAAAACATGACAGCTCTATAAACATTAAAGGATCTACTTTTCCCACTCTGATATTGTCATAGAAAGCATCGCACTTGCCGGTCCGCCTTTCGGCACTGCTTTTTTTTAAAAATTAGCGCTAATCTCTAAACCCAAAACTAGTGCATCAGAGATATTTGACTGACCGTTAGGTTTTATGATGTACTGGATATCTGGCGTAATATAAAACCACGGACCGACTTGTAATCTGTGATTTAATTCCAGCACTGTCTCAGTCCCTTGACCTGCCAGCTGGTCGCTGAACTTACCCAAGATAACGCCAAACGCAGTTACATCATGAGCTCGACTAGGAAAAAACCCTTGGTACAATAGCCCGCCGGCGAGCTGGTATATTTGCGTATTGATGCTTTCTCTCGGAGCAAAATAAGCACCGCCCCAGAGAGTCAGACCTGCAGGACGGTCTTTAGATACTACTGTCTGTCGGTGATAGGGATGCTTGGCTTTATCCGCATATGTAGCTTTGGAGCTAAGATGTTGCGGCCCCTCGAAATCTGGCCAGTCGCCACTTAAAAGCATCTGATCAAATATAAAATACAAACCGTAATTTCCGCGGTGAGACTTGGTTGCATCAGCAAGCTCTGGAAATTTACTCGATTCGTAGTAGCTTCCAAAAGTCGCGCTGCCTGGAAGACCATTCTCTTCCTTGCTCTGATGATGTTTATAGGTTATCTGGCCTAAAGCTAAACAGCCTTTATCCATATCAAAACTGAAATACAAGCCATGTTTATTAATATCCTCAACCTTCGGATTCGCATCATAGATACCGCCGATCAGCTGCCAATGTTTATTCGGCTGATAAGAGATCCTCACAGCCCAGGCTGCGATATTAAAAGCCGGAAAAAATATATTAGTCCCTATAGAATTTAGATTATCGTTGATACCGCCGTTCACATAATACTGCCAAAGCTCGTTGGTCACAAAAACATCTCCAGCGAATAAACGGCCTGCTTCTAAGACCAGCTTATCGTTAAACAGCGACAATGACAGATCTAGTTCACCAAAAAAATAATTGCCAGGAGCGTAAATTTCCTGTACTAAGAAGAAATTTCCAATATCATTAGAGAGGTTTTTTCCTGATGCCAAATAATTACCGATGGTTAAAGCCAAACCTTTAAGAGAAAACATTTTCTCAAAATCCAGGGCTATCGAGACATCTAGGAATCCAGCATATGCGGCACTCTTTTTCAAACCACCGGTAGGATTGCCGTTGATATCAGTAGTATAATTTGCAGAAATAGTGACACCTTTATTCTCAAGTGTATTACGAAATCCATTCCAATCGCCGGTAGCAGTTTGCCAATTAAACCATGAACAAAAACATGATTGCTTTTCTGTAGAGTTTTCTTGTTCCACAGAACTTTTTCGTGCAGCTCCATCTACAATTGTGATGGCGAATATTAAAAATAGGGCAACTAAAAATCTTTGATACATTTATTTTATAAGTCCTTTATGTAAAATTACCTGCCATTAAAATGGCAGGATTCTTGTTTCTTTCACGAAATTGATAAAATTTTCTTTTAAAGCCTTTATCGTCTAAGTCTCTTTTTTTCACCTCTATGATGTAAGAAGATAGGAATAGTCACAAAAACAATCACCCCGATCAACAGAAATGCAACATATGCGATCATAGCATATAGTCCATCCTCACGCACCTGCTCTGTCGGAATAAAACCAAAGAAAATAACAAAAAGAGACGAGAAAAAAGCTATTCCCGCTACTATCCATATGCCAATTTTCCCGCCGGGTATCTTATATGGCCGATTGACTTTCGGTTGAGAATAACGAAGTTTAATAGCTGCTGCGAACATCAAAAGATACATGACCAGATAGAGCTGTGCCGCAAGTGCACTCATGATCCAAAACGCGCCGCTGACAGTCGGCATAAAAAGCACCGATAAGGAAAGTATGCTGGCAATAACTGCTTGCACGATCAGAGTTCCTGTAGGCATTCCATGTTTATTCTCCTTGCGCATAAATTTCGGAAGATATCCCTCTTTGGCTACTTCTAAAATACCTTTTGACGGACCTGCCATCCAAGTCACGGCCATAGTCAGCGCACCATATGCTAGAAGAATCGCCACTATCGGTGTCATCCAGGCTATGCCATAAGCTCTAAAAAAAGCCTCAAAGGCTTGACAAACACCCGCGCTAAAACTTAATGTTTTATCCGGTACAACCATGGAAATTGACAAAGCCCCTGCAACGGATAAAAAGATAATTATCACGCTGGAGATTAATATAGCTCTGGGAAAATTCTTTTTTGGAGTTTCAATTTCCGTAACGTGAACAGCGGACATCTCCATACCCGCCATCGAAAACAGCATCCCGGCCAGCAGCATCAGTTGATTCAAATTATCCACACTCGGCAGCAGTGCAGGCGCTGAGAATTCTATAGCCAAAGGTTTACCCGAACCAACATATACGATTCCCAGCACAATAATTAAGATGCCGGGAAAAATAGTTCCAGAGATAACACCAGAGGAGCTTAAAAATGCAGATAATTTCATAGTACGAAAATTGAGAAAGGTCGCTACCCAAAGTGAAATCCAGATCACTATTATCACAAACAGCTTGTTAGTAGCTAACGCAGGATTGAAGACATAAGCAATCGCTGAAGCCACAAAAGCTAAAACCGCTGGGAACCAAGGTAAGTTGTCAACCCATTGCATGAAAATCGCAACAAATCCCCATTTAGGACCAAAGGCTTCTTCTACCCAGAGAAAAACACCGCCTTTTCTAGGCCATCCCGAAGCAAGTTCAGCTGAAACCAAAGCAGACGGGATAAAAAAGCAGAAAGAGGCTAACGCCAGATAAAAAATCACCGCGTAACCATATGCTGCCATGGAGGGAAGATTCCGCAGAGAGAGAACAGCTGCGACATTGATCATAGCCAGCGTAAAAATCCCAAGTTTATTTTTGTTTTTTGTACTTTCCATAAAAATTTCCTTAAACCTATTAGTAGTTTTTTAAAACGATTCTTTAATTAATATTCATACGGTTGTGGATTACTATATTAACAGATCATTTTTTTACGCATAATATTTTAAAGTATTTTTTTCCTTCAACTTCTTCTCTTTCTACTCCATGTATATCACTTTCATAGCCGGGGAATTCATTTTCAAAGTCCTGGCGAAGCTTAAGGTATTCGAAAATAGGTGTAGCTTTTTGATTCATCACTTCACCTCCCATCATGATCGGAATACCTGGAGGATAAGGAACTATCATAACTGCTGGGATGCGTCCTTTCATCTTGCTTAATGCAACATACTCTACGTTCTTGCGAACCACTTGATGATAGGCATCGGCAGGTTTCATGACTTGCTCAGGTATGACTTCGAAAGCCTCTTGCATCCTGTCTAAAATAGCATGTTTTTTGAAATACTGATGTATAGCATTCGCATGATCTTTTAACCCGACGTTTTCGTATTTCTCTGGGTAAGCTTTAACCAACTCAGGAAAAACTTCGGATAAAGGAGCATTGTTATCATACAGTCTTTTAAAACTAATCATCGATGAAAGTAGGGTTCCCTGCTTAGCTTCAGTAGTCCCTAAAGAATTAAGTAAAAGAAACGAATAATAATCGGTCTTTTCACAAACAACTCCCTCACCAATCAAATAGTTCGTCACAATTGAAGCGGGTATACCTTCCTTAGCCATCTTCCCTTTCTCATCAATTCCTGGGGTAGTAAAAGTAAGCTTGATGGGATCAAGCATAATATAGTTATCCTCGATATCAGCGAAACCGTGCCAGTTATTGCTCTTACTAAAAACCCACGCATCCTGATGATGGGCAAGGTATGTAGTATCAACCTTCTCAAAGTTGACCATCTTTCCTTTGACTTTGACTTTTTTCGGCTGCCACATGCCAAAGAACCAATCATTTTTCTTTTTCTTCTTAAATTCATTTGCAATCCTCACCACATTCTTACGCAGATGAATAGCTTCTTGGATGATATCATTCATCATAATAGGGCCATTATCCTGCATCATACGTGTCGCAACATCCAGAGAGGCTATCATGGTATACTGAGGCGAGGTAGAACCATGCATCATGTATGATTCATTAAATTCAGCCGGCTCAATTTTAACTGTGCCTCCGTCCTTGATATGAATCATGGAAGACTGAGAAAGAGCCGTCAGTAATTTATGGGTAGACTGCGAGCAGAATATCGGAGGATGATGTTTGTCTAATTTTTCATTAGTCATTCCATAATGGTCTTTGTATATGGGATGAAAATGCGCATAAGCGTACCAAGCTTCATCGAAATGAAGATTTTCAACGCTTTTTTCTAACTTCTTTTTTATTCTACTGACATTATAACAGACACCGTCATAAGTAGAATTTGTCAAAGCTGACATTTTTACTTTGGCCTTTTTCAGTTTATTAGGAATCAGTTTATTCTCTTTTATTTTCTGCTTAATAAATTTAGGAGTGAACTCAGAAAGACGAACCGGACCGATGATTCCCCATTTATTTCTTCTAGGTATCATATAAACCGGAAAAGCCTCGGTGATCACCATAGAATAGTTAAGAGACTTGTGGCAGTTACGATCGACAAATGCGATATCATCTCTCACGAGCTGGCTTCTCCAGATGACTTGATTCGCATTACTGGTTCCATTCAGGACATAATAGCTCTGATCTGCTCCAAAAACTTTAGCAGAATTTCTCTCTGCTTCTCCAGTTACTCCGCTGTGATCCAATAAAGACCCTAGTTCTGGGACCGAAATAGACAAGTCTGACCGCAGCATGTTCTCACCAAAAAACTTAAAGAAAGCTGCTCCTGCCGGACTGCGTAAAAAACCAGTTCCGCCCATATGCCCAGGGGTATGCCATGCATATTTAAATTCGTTGGCATACTTTACCAGTTCGCCGAAAAAAGGAGGATAGACCTTATCAATATATTCTAAGACATGTTTTTCAATTCTGCCTGCTAAGAAATGTATGGTATCAGCTGTTTTCCAGAGACACTCGTCGATATCTTCCAGTGTTTCAGTTGGTATATTCCCAGTTTCCATACGGTCTGTTAAGAGCAGAATCGGAATCCTCTTGTTTCTTTTGCGAATCAGCCTAACTATATCTATGGCTGTAAACTTTCCTTTCGAAGATGTTTCCGAAAGGATATCCCAGTCAATAACAATACATCCGAAATCAGTTCTAGAATGAAATATTTCATAACCATCTTCATAAGTAAAAGAAGGGATCACGCTGCAATGTTGATTTTCTTTAAGTTCTTTTTCCAGTGTTCTTAATCTGAACCCCTCGTCGTTATCCGCGTTAAATTGTCCTGATATAATTAATATCGGCCATGAAATTTTGGTTGATATCATCAGTTATCTCCTTTTTGAACGGTGATTATACTCGGTCTGTAAAAACACAAAAGTTTAGCCAAATATTTTCCTTCAATTTTTTTATATTATAAAAAAACCAATAGTTCAATATAAAAATACCATCAAAATTAAAATAAATTTTTAATGTTTTTTTCTTAAATCAAACTCTGGAATTTAATTAGATAACAATACTAAATACTATTGAAAAAAAAACATCCGATTGCCTCATAATAACTTTATTAAAAATTAGGTTTAACATGAGTTTTATTAGTTCACATTTACCAACAGCTCAACAAAAAATTCAATCTTGTATAGAACCTTTGCGCGACGCCGCTGAAATAAGCTTAAAAAGCACTGCCGGATATATTGCTTTAATAGCCGTTTCCATTTTATATGGAATGGCTGTTTCTTTTCTCACTGGAGGAGCTTTCACCACTCTGTCAGCTGCTATTTTAACTTCAAAATGGATATTTCCTATTGTTGTAGGTCTTGGTGCAATTGGCATTGCTGCTACAGCAGTCTGTTCGTTGGCCTTAGTCATAGCTATAGCTGCTAATGCTGTGTTATCAAAGCTAACACCAAAAACTGCTTAAGATTACTAATTGTTTTTGAATAAAACGAACGAAGCGGGAACCAATTCGTACCATTTCGCTCATACCCGTACGGATCAAGATCACTCTTGATCAATCCGTGCCACTTTATCAAAGGCTCTCTCCTAAAATTAAAGAGTTAAAAGTTCTAGGCTTGAGCAATACAGAGATTGAAGCAAAGTTGAATATCAGCAAAACAACTGTTAGGAAGGGATTAGATTTTTAGGTTAAGTCTTGAAAATTGTCAAAAATTATTTGTTATTGAAAAAAATAACGATCTTTACGTATAAACGTATTTACTGATATACTGATTTATTATGGAGGCATTGAATGAAGACTAAAAAACATAGAAGAATGAATCTTAAATCTAAAAAAAAGACAACCAGGGTTACAGTAGATTTTCCTGAAACCCAGCATAGAAAACTCAAAGCCATCGCAGCTTTAGAAGGAGTGACATTGCAAGATTATATTCATTCTCGAGCAATAAAAGATCTAGATGATATCAATATTTCTGACAGTGATTTAAAACCGATTATCAAAAAAATTATCAAAAAAAATAAAAAAGCCTTAAAAAGGCTAGCTGATAAATGATTAAATATTTAACAGCAGCTCAAATTATCACAATACACGATGAAGTATTGAAAGATTTTGGAGGCCTTGCTGGAATACGTGATAAAAACCTACTTCTTTCGGCTTTAGAAATTCCAAAAACATCATTTAGTAAAAATAGCTGGAAGCTAATTTCAAAAAGTTTAAAGATAAATTATGCTCTCTAAAATTCTATTAAAGCTGCTTCGAAACCGCAGCATGCAGATTCTTTTATTTCTCTCATTATATTTTACTTTTGCTTCGATTCTGCCAATGAAGGTCCATCAAAGTCTTTATACCATCAGTCTTTTGATCAAAGATCTTCTACTTTGGATACTGCCAATCACCGTTTGTTTTTTTATCGCCAATGCACTTTCCTCTTTTGAAAAAAAAGCTCCGCTTTTTATCTTCGCCCTTTTTATTTTTGAAGCTTTTTCTAATTTCACGAGCGTTTGGTATGCTTACAGCTGCGGTCATATAGCAACAAACCATTTGCCTCTAATAGCACATAATCCGCTGACAGATGTTTTTAGTCCGCTTTGGCAAATCTCAAAATTTAAACCTGTTTGGTGGTCTGCCGACAAAGGAACTTTTGCGGGGATTGTAATTGGTTTGATTGCCGCTTTTAGATTCCCTTTTCTAAAAAATATTGTTACGCAAGGCAAGCAGAAAGCTGAATGGCTGCTCTCCCGCTTTTTTTCCAGACTGATTCCCTTTTTTATTCTAGGTTTTGTAGCCAAAATGTACAAAACTCAATTTTTAAGTCAGTTAATTGATCGTTATTCAACGCTGCTTTTTTGGATCTTACTTATCTTGGTTGTTTATCTAGCCTTCCTTTTTTTATTGGGAAGCGGTTTTGTTTATCAGACTTTTTTGAAAAGCATAAAAAACCTTTTTCCAGCTGCCGGAATTGCTTTGAGTTCCGGATGCAGTCTTTCAACAATGCCTTGGACGATTGAAGGAACAGCTAAAAATTTACAAAATCCGGAGCTTGCTAAAACCATCATTCCAGCCACAACTAATATCCAACAAATCGGCGATTGCATTGCTAACACCTTCTTGTGCTTTTTAATTTACTATCATTTCAATGGCCATCCCCCTTCTTTTGCTCTTTGGATCCCCTTTAGCTTTGTCTTTATTTTAGCGCGTTTTGCTACTGCAGCTGTGATTGGAGGCTCGATCTTTATTATGCTTCCTATTTATGAATCTTACCTTGGTTTTAATCCTGAAATGATCGCCATGATCCTAGCCTTCAACGTTATTCTGGATCCCTTGATCACCTGCTCAAATGTTGTGGCTAATGGAGCTCTTTGCCGTGTTTTTGAAAAAACTTGGGTTAAATTGCTTCGTATTTCTTCTACTAATTAGAGAGCTCTGACTAAAAAGTTCTGAATCAAAAAATAATTGTCTTTTACTTTATAAATATACATACTTTTTTTTATTTTTACTGAGGGCGCAAATGTTTCGTTGGCTGATTATTTTAATTAGTTTTGCTTTAAGTTTACCTGTTCAAATAAAAAGCGAGATTATCAACAAACCCGTTGTGAATATCTACATTCATCCAGAAGAAGCAACCGAGGTTGATTCTCAAGCTATTTATGGAAGTTCCGTTCTATTGATTAAAAAAACTGCGGATGGATGGACTAAAATCCAAACTGCGGATGGCCTCTGCGGCTGGATTAAATCTTCTGAACTGACAAGCAATTCAGCTTTTGAAGCCAAGGTTAATTTAAGATCTGTCAAAAACCTCTTTGCACATATTTACCGGGTTACCGACATTATCTCATTTCCTCCTCTTCTAACCATTCCATATGGTGCGCAAGTAAAATTAATAAAAGCAGTGGATCCCCAAGAAAGATGGGTTGCAATTGAACTGGTTTCTAAAGAAAAAGCCTGGATTCAAAGGGAAGATCTTGATTTTGCTCCCAAATTAAAAACCTTAGAAGAAACTTTGGCTTTTAGCAAAAAGTTTTTAGGTCTGCCCTATACTTGGGGAGGAGTTTCCACTTTTGGATTTGATTGTTCTGGTTTTATTCAAATGCTGTTTAAAGAAATGGGTTTTTTACTGCCGCGCAATGCTCAAGATCAAGCCCAAAGCCCACTTTTTATACCGGTGGCAAAAAAAGAGCTTCAGCCAGGCGATTTGATTTTTTTTGGAACAGCCAAAATTACACATGTCGGTTTGTATCTAGGCAATGATCAATTTATCCATTCCGGCGTAAAAGATCTGCCGATTATTATGGTGAGCACTCTGCAATCAAGCAAATATGAATTTTACGCAGCAAGAAGACTTAAACCTGCCGTGTTAAATAAGCACTAAATCCAGCCTGTTCCACTTTATCAAAAGCTCTCCCCTAAAATCAAAGAGTTAAAAACCTTAGGCATGAGCAATACAGAGATTGAGGCAAAGTTGAATATAAGCAAGACAACTGTTAAAAAGGGGCTAGATTTCAACTAACCATTTTCAACTTTTCTTTAACATCAATAACTAATATTATACCATGTGCAATTTGATTACGGAATTTCATAAGCTGCATAATATCAAGATGTTCCTATAGCTCTTTAAAAGCATTATTCTTTCCATTTAAATGACTAAATACAAATTATCCTCTAAGTGCAGATAAAGTTTCGTACGCACCTTAAAAAAAATGCAATGCTCCATAAAAAACACGAAAGGCTACAAAAAGAAAGAAAACACTGACCACTCTCTTTAAAGAGAAAAAAGGGATCAGTTTTTTGAAATTAAAAAGATGAACACCTAAGCACACAAAAAAAGCCGATATGAATAGCTTAAATAAAAGAACACAAGCCATCCCTGGAACACTAATTAAAAAATCTTTAAGCAATTTACCCTCTCAATTAATCTTTAGCAAAGATGGCACACAATGTGTAACACAATAATTTAGCAAGTGGGTGGGCTTCGCGGTGCTCATTACAATTATCAAAACACTCAGCATAGCTGATAGCTTGCGCTCCATTAATCATTGAAACTGCAACAAGAGTAATAGCTGGAATAGCAATATTTTTTAGATTTTTAACTATCTGTTCTGGCGATGCTATTCCGATTTTGGGAACATAATTTAATATAGCAGAAACACTCATTTTACTTTCCTTCTTGCATGGTTGGTTATTATAATATACAACAAACGGCAACTATAATATAAAATAGTCCATAAATTAGCAATTTATAAAAAAAAACTTGCTTAATCAAAACTACTACAGGAGGCTCTATCGGTTTATTTAAATAAAGATTCAATCGCTTATAAAGACTAAAAATAAAAACCGGAAAAGTAAGTCGATGTCTGCGTCTAAGCTGTTAATTACAAGTGTTTTTTTAGAAAGCCAAAAGAAAAGCATTTGGAATCCTGCTACCTGGTGGGAGCTTGTTTTAGGCCCTTCAAAAGAAGAACTGGACAGAAGAATCACTCTAACGATTTTTGAAGAAGCCTTAAATGATCATGAATATCGTGATATTGAAGAAAATGACACCGGTGAAAAGAAAGTGTTAGCAATCATTGAGAAAGTTTTTGGACTGCTTTCTGTTGATCCAGCAGGCGAACCTTTTCATAATCTTCATGATGAGCAAATATTTAATGTTTTGGAAACTTTTTATGAATATAGTCAATCTTTTGATAAACTAGCGCGAGGAAGTCGCGGATGTTTATCCAAGCACATAATCCATTTTTTACCAACCGCTTCGGCTTCCCCTCTTTCTATAAATTTTATTGCTTTAAGTATTTTAAATGAGACTATAAAAACTCTCTTCCCCACAATACCGGAACTTTTAGAGAAATCATTAGTAAAAGCCTATAAAGATACATTAGTTAGAACTAATAGTGATTTTATTCGCCAGAAAAGCAGTGAAGGATTGATGATTTTAAATGTAAAATCCAATGAGTACAAGGATAGCAGCTAGATGTGAAATCATCACAGAATATGTTAAAGAAAGTTCCACTTGCAGAATAATTGGCTTTATAATATCAATCGGTGGAATATTATTTTCTGTTCAAAATGGCTTTAAGGGCATTGAAGGAATGATTAAATAATTGTAAAAGCATACAGTTATTTGATCTTGACTACATAAGACGTTATAACATGGCTTCTATAACATTTCCTCGACAAGTGCGCATAGTTGATTTTGATGCTTTATCTCCGCTTGAGCAAAGAAAATATCTGTTTGAGCTGGAGGAGATAGCTGGTTCTAAATTTTCAAGGTCCGTTTTCAGTCCTTTAACACATCTTTTCAAAAAAACTGCTTTAAATACTGCAGCGTGCAGAGAAGCTTTTGCAGCATATATAGATGTAAAACAGGTTTTGAAGAGACGCTACGAAAGAATACAAGATAGGCAAGTGGATTTGCCTATTATTGAAGGCCATGGCTGCTTGATAAGCTTAAAAGAAGCCCTACATTTTAGGGATCATATTTGGGAAGAAAAATTTTCAGGGCCAGAGCAAATTAAATTTTTAGAGAATATGTCCAATCATATTGATGTTTTTTCTGTTCCTATTTTTGACATTGCTCTTGATATTTTAAAAAAAGATATTGAATGGAGTGGACCAGATGGCATATTTGCTACAATTTTTATTATTAATGAAGTTATTGCTAAATATAGATTGCCGGAAGACATGGAAAAAAAAGTTAGAGAATTTTTAGAATATATTATTGAAGATTATAAAAAATATCATAAACCCGTTATTCTTGCCAAAGAGGGTTTGGAATTATTGACATATAACCATAAAACAGACCCGATAGAAGAAAGCTACATAGCTACAGCAAAAAAATGTACGGTTGTTGCAAAAGAAAAAATAACAAAGGCTTTTGTGGCCAATGTAGCTATTTTGATAATGATATGTTTTATAATATTTTGGTTAAGTTAGATTCTTTAAGAATCTTTATTAACTATAAATCAGGAAGCTATTGGAAAAATTAATATGTTGTAAATTACAGGTTTAAATAAAACCTATCTCGACGGACGAGGTGGGTACCAATTCGTACCATTTCGCTGATCCCCGTCCGGATCAAGATTACTTTGGATCAGCCTGTGCTACTTTATCAGAAGCTCTCCTCCAAAATCAAGGAGTTAAAAGCTCTTGATATAAGTAATACAGAAATAGAAGATAAGCTGAATATCAGCAAGACGACTATTAGAAAGGGGTTAAATTTTTAGGTTGAAAAAGCTTTAAACAAAACCACACTTTGAGCTATTTTTTAAAAAATGAAAAAAATTAGTCTATTTTTAATTTTTGTTTTCTACACCAATAAATTGTTATCTGCAACATACTCAAATGATTTAGAAAAAATTAAACAATTCGTCTATGAATCATTAGAAAAAACAAGGGAATTAGGTTTATCTTCCCCATACCGGTATAATGTACTTAGTTATGAGTGGCCAGGAAGAGTAACTAAAAATAATAGTTCTTATTCTGATTATCGAGAGGCTTTTTTTTATCTTTTTTTTCATTGTGATCAATATTTTCAGACTGAAAGACTAATAAAAGAAAAAAAAGATTGCCAAGATTTTTTATTGAAATACTCAACAAGTGATTCAATTACTCACCTCCAATATTGTGAAAGAAATAGAGAAAAAATTACTCGTCTTGAAAAATGCATTTCTAACTACAACCAAAAGTGTTTTTTAATTCAATCTATTTTACATGATACTTTTGCTGATATTTCTATTCGCTTTTCTATTTTATATACTACTTGGAGTTCTCAATTGTGTTCTCATGATTTATTTTTTCAAAAAAGTTTACTTGCCTATGACGAAGGTAATAATATTTCATTTATCGAAAACGTTGAAAAGCTTATTGAGACAGGTAAAGTTAAAGAGGTTTTGAAAAAACACAAAAAAGAAGAATATTCTTATTATTATAAACTAGGGAAAAATTACAATGATACAGGTCTGCATGAAAAAGCTATTATTGCTTTAAATGAAGCTATCAACAAAAACCCTAATAAAAAGGGATTGTATTTAGAAAGAGCTCTAGCTTATTTTGAACTTGGTCAATTTGACCAAGCTTTTGATGATTTTCTAATTTCAAGCTATAAAAGTACTCCTATTAAAAATGATTCTTTAGAATTTGCTACAGGTCTGATTAAAGGAGCTTCTGTAGGTGGAATACAAGGATTATCCGAATTTATTCCATCGATGCTATCTTCATTAAGAGGATTAAGCCATGGTCTTTGGGCCTTTGTTTCTACCCCTGTGGAATTTTCAAAAGAAATGAAAGAATCTCTTTATCAATGCGTTGAATTTCTAAAAAAAAACACTTCTAAAGAATTACTTGAAAAATTTATCCCCGAATTACAGGATCTGACAATGCATTGGGGAGAATTATCTGAAAGCAATAAAGGAGAAAAAATTGGTTATATAATTGGAAAATATGGAATTGATATTTTAGCGACTACAGGATCAATAGAAGCTTTAAAAACCTACAGAAATCTTAAAAAAGCTAATGCCATATTTACTTTAGAAAGAGGCTCAAAATTTCCTAATTCACAAATTATGCTGAAAAAAGCATCAGAAAGATGGGCAGCTAGAGAAAAAATTCTAAAGAGCAAGAACATAAAAATAGAATGGAATAAACAAGGCAAGCATATTATTGGGCACAAAAATTATATTAAAGGCAGGAGTATCTTGGAACATGAAAAACCAGAAATGCTATTAACAAAATATGCAGGCAAAGGTCAAAAAATAAGAGGAAAACCAGGACAAGCTGGATATCAAGAAGCTGTAGATTTTGGTGAGAAAATTGGCATTTGTGTTAATGAAGAAACTGGCAAACAATTAGCTACAACACGAGGAATTATTCATTATTCCAAAAAAGGTACTCACATTGTGCCGGCTCCCCCTAAATTACCTATAGGAAAAAAATGATTGAACGAGCAAAAATACTTTTATCAATTCAAAGAGCCTTATTAGGTTCTGTTGTACCGTGTTTAAGATGCATTACAGCTTCTTGGACTAAAGATGCAATTAAAATTGTATATTATTATGATGGACAAATTTCTGAAGAAGATTTTGATATTTTAGACTCTTCTACAGCTGAAATTTCAGCCGATTTTATTGATTATAAATGTGATATCAAAATTCTTCGTCTAGATGCTCCCAATAAAATTCCTTATTTGGAAGGAACTGCTTTTAAAAGGTTTGAAAAATAAAATACTGATTACCAAAGAATTAAAAAACTTCGGACGCAGCAGGATTTGTACCTTCAGTCCCTAATCCCCGTTAAAATCAAAATCACCCTAAGCTAAGGCAAAGCGAAATATTGATTTCTAAATCACCCTTGACAAAAAAGTGCACTAAACCTACTATAAAGGTTATATAACCTATTAAAGAGGTTTATAATGCTAGAGATTTTATTTGGAAACAAAAACATCGAAAAAATTCTGTTTTATCTGCTCTTAAATGAAAAGTGCTATGCACATGAATTAACTAAGGTTTTTCAGAGCTCTCTTTCCCCTCTGCAAAAGAGTTTAGAAAAACTAGAACTGGCAGGCATTTTAGTTAGTTTTTTAGAAGGAAAAACCCGTCTTTTTCAATTCAATCCCCGCTATCCTTTTTTAAAGGAGTTAAAACAATTTCTGCAAAAAGCTTATGATTCTTTGCCAGACCAATTTAAAGAAAAATATTACGAGAGAAAAACCAGAAAAAGACCTCGTAGAACTGGGAAACCTTTATGAAAAAAGTAGATTGGAAAAATATTACCATAGAACTTTTAGCAGGTATTATTTCTACCAAACTAAAAGAGTTTGAAATTGATTCAGTTTTAGTCGGCGGGGCTTGCGTTTCTATTTATTCTAAAAACCGTTACGAATCTTACGACTTAGACTATGTCACGCATGAAGATATGGCGAGTGTCGAAAAAGCTTTATCTGAACTAGGTTTTGAAAAAAAAGGCAGACATTTTTCTCGCAAAGATTGTTTCTACTCAATTGAATTTGTAGCACCTCCTGTAGCTATTGGAGAGGAATTAATTAGAAATTTTAAAAATTGGAAAACTCCTTTAGGAAAAATTAAAATGCTTACTCCTACGGATTGCGTTAAAGATCGATTAGCCAGTTTTTTTCATTGGAATGACCGCCAGGGATTAGAACAGGCAATCTTGGTTTGTTCAGATAAAAAAGTAGATTTTGATGATCTAAAAAAATGGTCTAAAAAAGAGGGCCATTTAGAAAAGTTTGCAATTTTTAAAACAAAGTTCTCAAAACATAAAAAATAAGTTATAGCAAGTTTCAAACGCTCAATCCCAGATCCCCGTTAAAATAAAAATCACCTTAAATTAAGAGTTATTTTAAAGTGCTAATTTTTAACAACTTAAAAAAGAAACGGA
>CAZTYI010000018.1:0-19841 GCA_964618335.1 uncultured bacterium | reverse complement strand
CTTTGAATTTATCGGTTGGTATTCTCATGGAAGAAGAAAGAACGCCTAAGAAAGTGTCGTTTGGCTGGGCCAAGCTGATTCCAGAATTTATGAGGTTTTGCCGATGGTTTGTCCGAAGTGCGGCGAGACTATGCTCCTTATTGCTTTTATTGAGGATAGACCGACGATCGAAAAATTTTTGACCTGTTTGAATGAGCCAATTGATCCTCCTCCCATAGTTCTAGCAAGAGGGCCTCCTGAGCCGGAGTTTGATTATGATCAGAGATATGAATATGACTGAGGGTTTAACAGACCTCTAAAATAGGGGAATAGGGGAGTAATTTGCTTTTAAGAAATTTTCTTGGGAATTTTATTAATTTTTAGGCCTAAAAGCAAAGCACAAAGCCTGTCTAAACAGGCTTTGTGCTTTCTTGTTGTTTAGCCTTGGATGGATTTATTGAAAAGCGTCATTAAAATTACTATCCTTAAAATCAGTTAACCTTTCTTGTTTCCCTAAGGAGAGATGTCCGAGAGGCTTAAGGAGCTCGCTTGGAAAGCGAGTATGCAGGAAACTGTATCATGGGTTCGAATCCCATTCTCTCCGTTTTCTAGTTAAATAAATTTCTTTGATTTGTTTATAATTTATTTTTTAATTGTTGCATTTATATTGTTTTATATTGTTTTTTATTTTAAAGTATTCTCGTAATTAACGAGATTTTTATGGTTATTCCTTCTTTACAGGTTTTATCCGCTTCTGTAGTTGCAAAATCAGCTCTTTCAGAAGAGCAAAAAGCAAATATACCAGAAGCAGCATTGGCTTATATTCAATGTCAACAAACAGGATTAAATAAAGAACAATTAGTTCAAATTATCGAAGAAAATAGTTTTGTATATTACACTTACATAAAACATATTACTAAATATTTAGATGAAAAACAAATTAGTCAATTCGACATAAAAAACTATTTCACTTATGATGGTAAAGAATATTGTAAATTAAGCCAGGAACTAACTAACTTAATTGTAAGAATATTCAACTATTATGATAATTTTATATTAAAAAAATGGTCTGAAAAAGAGAGAAAATTTGTTCAAAAGACTTCTTCAAAACCCTTTGCAGATCCTTTAACTTTAGATCTTTTTACCCAAATAGCAAATAATTTACCTCAATCAAAAATCCAAAGCATTAAAAATATTCTTAGAAAAAATTTAATTATAGGTGCGCCTGATTTATGGAACGTTGATTATTTAAATAATTTAGAAGATATTTATCAAAGCTTGGAACAGTATTTACAAAACGGGGATCACATAAGAATTTCTATATTTTTTAGAGAAGCTGCAACAAATGGCCATACGGATATAGTTAAAATGATTTTAAATAGTCCTCGTTTTGACGAAGTCAATACTCATGAAGGGTATTATTTACAAGATGTTTTATGGAAAACGTCTAATAATGGTCACGCTGATGTGATCAAAACTATATTAGAAAGCCCTAACCTGGATAAAATTTCTACTTATTATAATTCGATCGGAATCGTTTTAGGAGAAGTTTTATGCAACGCCATTAGAAACGGTCATACAAAAATAGTTGAAATCATGATGCAAAGCCCTCGTTTTACTCAAATTCCTGCTCATGGGGGAAAAATCTACGGACATGATTCATTAGGAACAGCTTTAAACATAGCCGCTGGGAGTAACTTTGAAGATATAGTTAGAGCTATTATAAATAATCCTCGTTTTTCTGAGATCAATGCTAATGGAAGTTATTCATTGGCAGAAGCTTTTAATGGAGCGGCGCGCAATGGCAATATAAATATTCTTCAAATGCTAATGGAAATTTCTCGTTTCTCTGAAATCAATGCTAATGGGTGGAATTCTTTGGGGGCTGCTGTATGTATAGCCGCTGAAAATGGACAAACGGAGGCTTTAAAGCTTTTGATGGAAAATAATCGCTTTAGCGAGATCGATGCTTATGCTAGAAAAATAGCTGATGAATATTACTCATTAGCAGGAGCTTTTTGCAGGGCTGCTGAACAAGGCAGTATAGAGGTTTTGAAAATTATAATGGAAAACTCCCGTTTTGCAGAGATCTATACTAATGGGAAGTATTCATTAGCAGGAGCTTTTTGCAAGGCTGCTGAACAAGGCAGTATAGAGGTTTTGAAAATTATAATGGAACATCCTCGTTTTTACAAAATTATGGGTGATGGAACACCGTCAATAGGAATGGCTTTTTGCTTAGCTGTCAGCAATGGTTATATAAGTATAGTTAAAACTATTATGGATTCTTCTTATTTTGCTAAGATTGATGCTGTTGGATTTTGGTCGATAGGATCGGGTTTATGTAGTGCTGCTGGAAGATTGCCCCCATATCCAAAAGGTAGTGTTTGTGATTACACAGACATTTTTAAAGCCATTATGGAACATCCTCGCTTTAATGAAATCAATGTTCATGAAGATAATTTATCAAAAAATTACGATTCATTAGAACAGGCTTTCTTTTTTGCTGTTAAATCCGGTTTCATAGATGTCGTAAAAGCATTAATTTACAATCAGCGTTTTAAAGAAATATCAGAAGATTCTATACATAACGCTTTAGCGGAAATAAATTTACAAACTGAATCCCCGTATATTGAAATAAAGAAGTTAATAGAACAAAAACTCGAAGATATTTCCAAAGAAAAGCTAAATAGTTTGGATAATGATAAAAAATTCGATAATCAGGGAATAATGGTTTCTTCTATCAAATTAATATGGGATATGATTTATAATTTCCTGGGTTCAAGAATCTAATGCACCATAAGTAAAATGATGGAATCATTTGATAAAAATGAACCAGTGTAATGCCCCCAATTAAGGCAAGCCTTTTTAATGGAGACTAGGCCGCCGGTTTTTTTATCATTTTTTCAAACTCATCTGGACTCTTATAACCAAGTGTTGAATGTGGATATTCCCGGTTATAAAAGTTAATCCAGTTGTTAAGAGCTTCTTGCAATTGCTCAATGGATAGTAATTTCAATGGCATTTTTGCAAATCATGAATGACATGCGTCACAGTTCCTAAAATTTTGAAGTAAGGTGGACCCCAATGTCAAGACAGAAATCTTACAATTTTAAGTTATAGCCTTCTACCCTGTTTTTAAACATTTGTCCCGCTCTACAATCCCCCCATGGGGGGATTCGCCGGCTCGATACACTTTTGCTGGGGTTTTATATCCTAAGCTTTGATGCGTTCTCCGGTAATTATAAAAATTAAAATATTCCTTTAAGCCTTCATAAAGCTCTTTAACATTCTCAAAATTATTAAGGTATATTGATTCGTATTTTACCGTTCTCCACAATCTCTCAACAAACACATTATCTAGAGCTCTACCTTTGCCGTCCATGCTGATTCGTATTCCTTCTTTATTTAGACAACCAATAAATTTATCGCTCGTAAATTGCACGCCTTGGTCTGTGTTAAATATTTCTGGTCTTCCAATTTCTAAAGCTTCTTCTAGCGCCTCTATGCAAAAGCTGTTTTCTAAACTGTTGGAAATCCTCCAAGACAACACATATCGACTGTGCCAATCAAGCACAGATGTTAAATACACAAATCCCCTAGAAAGTCTTATATAAGTGATGTCAGATGACCACACTTGATCAGGACGAAAAATCTTTATGCCCCTTAGTAAATATGGGTATTTTAAATGGTCTTTATTTGCTTTGCTCAAATTTCGTTTTGGATAAATGGCTTCTAGCCCCATCAATCGCATTAAACGTTGAATTCTTTTCCTGTTGACGAGATGACCTTCTAATCTCAGCCACTCAGTCATTTTCCGGCTCCCATAAAAGGGATGCTCCGTATATTCTTCATCGATTAAATTCATCAACAGCAGGTTTTGTTCGCTCTCCCCAGCGGGTTTGAAATAATAACTAGACCGGTTAAGACCTAGTAATTCTGCTTGTTTTGCTATCGAGAGTTTTTTGTGATTGGGTTCTATGTACATCCTTTTTTCCTTTAATCCTAAAGCCCCAATTTTTTTTTAAGCCAATCGTTTTCAACTGACAACTTGCCTATTTGTTCATGAAGAGCAGATTCCTTAGCTTGAAAATTATCTCGTTTAATGTTGTTTTTTTTAAAAGCAACTTCAGCATTATCTAAAAGTTGCTTTTTCCACTTTCTAACCTGAAGCGGATGAACCCCATATCGCTTGGCAAGCTCATTTATTGTTTCCGATTCTCTGATGGCTTCCAGAGCTACTTTTTTCTTAAAAGTAGCCGATCGAAAAGTCCTTTTTTGCATTTTCATGTCTCCTTCTGCTTAGTTGGTTATTTTAGCAGAAGGTATAACTTAATTACCTGTCCAGTTTTTGGGGTCCATTATAAAAATCAGCAATTTTATCTATGAAAGGAAAGTTTTTTTAGGGTTCTTCAGGCTCGACTGTCTATTTTATTTTCAGCTTAGCTTAATGTAAATCTTTTCTTGAATTTCAGACCTTGTTTCTCAGGGACTTGTGCAACAATGCCGAGCTAAAGCAGGGGGATTCCAATGCGCGCTATTATTTTGAAAAGTATATCTTTTTTAAAAAAGAGCTTATTTTATTCTAACATATTCGCGCGTAATGTTGCAAACTCGGGGCCTTTCATTGGTTCAATTAATTTTGACGCATGCAATTTAAGATGCATTGATAGATGATTTGATTTTTTAGCCACTTTTGTTAACATTATCAAAATCTCGATATTCAACTTTACATTTGTAAAATGAGCAAAGGCCCAATGGAAATCGGCACAAGAAATTTTTTCTTCTAATGAATCTACTTTAGCCACTATTTTTACAATGTCAAAAAAATTATGGGAAGATGCAAAGCGTAGAATATATCCCAAGCAAGTACAATTTTTTTGTATAAAAACTTCGCTATAATTTTTAAACAAATTATCATACAAAGCACAGTCAAGTTCACTGTCTTTACATTTAAAAAGTATATTTTCTTGATTATGTCTGCCATCCTTTATAAGCATTTCAACTGTTTCTAGATCATTGTTTTGGACAGCAGAGGCCAAAGCAATACTAAAAGGAAAACAATCATGTTGTTGGTGTTCATGAGAGTTAATAGCATCGCTTGATAATATCATTGATACGATCGTTTTATGTCCTTTTTCGGCTGCCAAACATAAAATTTTACATGAAATGTGAGTCTTAGCTAAATGTTTGTACAAACTTGGTTCTAACATGATTTTTACAACTTCGCTTAGACCCTCTTTAGTAATATCTTCTAAAAGCGTACATAAAAAAGTTTTATCATCAAGTGCTAGCTCATTGTTAAATCTAGTATGATCTAAGATTAGAGAAAAAAGCTCAGGACTAGAGCATTTTTGTATCATTTGCCTGGCAATGCTATAAAAAGAAAAATCACCAAAAGCAGGAAGTTCATCCCAAAAATTCAGCTTACAGAAAATCTCAAACATAGCCAAATTATTTTTTTCAATGATTATTTCTAGAGCTTCTTTGATATTTATATCTCGGCATACAACAGGTTTTTTTATTTCTAGCTTACCCAGTCGGCCGGTTTCTTTGAAAAGATTCAATATTTCAACAAAATTTTCTTGAAGTGTTATGCGCAACGAATGGCTGAATGAAAAGTCCCCATGGATTGGAGTAAACTTGTAAGTAGGATCTTGGGTAAAGATAGATAGCATCTCCGTGTTGTTATTCTTTACTGCATGGACAACACATTTCTCTAAAGAATGCCCTTCTCTAATATTTTTAATTTCCTCAAAGAAACCCTCTTGATGAAAATATTTTACAACTAACAAATGACCTTCTTTAACAGCTGCATCTAAAGCTTCAGCCTTGGTTGTACGTAAAATTTCTGCTTTTTTGGTATCAGTTTCAAATCCAGAGCAGCGCGGATCTTGTAAAATTTTTTTTACCAAATCTAATTCTCCACACTGAGCTGCTAAAACTAATAATTTTACTAAAGATTTGCTCGTGCCTTCTAAGGGCGAAATTCCATCTACCAATGGCAAATTTTCATATACAGCTTTTAATGTTTCAATTTCTTCTAAATGAACATAGAGAGTCAAATCTTTTCTATCATCCCCTGCTTGTAACAAATCTTGTTTTTGGATATCGGAAAGTAGATGTACATATGATTTAACAACAGGTCCATAAAAATAAATCAAGCTGTCTTGTGAAATATCAGCTTTTATTCTGTTATTCACTTCTTGGAAAAAAGACTTTAAAAGTTGAGTTTTGAATAAAAATATGCGCCTGATTATAATTATTTGCTCAATCAGTGTAATTGTTTCTTCACGATAAGAATTAAAAGTATTTGTATTATACAGGTCTTTTCTTAATTTATCAACATAACTACTTCCTACAGAACGACTCACAAATGCAACGACAGCATTTAAAAGTTCATCATTAGCATCTCTTAATAATTCCGAAGGCGTGTAAAAAGCTAATAATTTACTTTGAACATTATATAATTGCGTTATTGACATATTTAGTAATGTTGATTAATTGTAAAAAAACAAATAAATTATAGAGAGGTTGATAATAAAAAATCAAGTTACTATCTCTAGTGCAAAGGATTGCTGTAGCTCTTTTCTTGTTTAAAGAGCCTATCCATATATCGACTTCTTGACCATCACTAACGGTAGTATTTTCTAAAAAACCATAATCAAGGTAAGTGGCAATTCTACCCATCTTTTTTAAAATTTACTTTTTAAGCAGCATTTTTTTGTCTTTTAAAAAACAAAGGAGTATTTATGGCAAATCCTGCAGCTTTAAAAAAGCGTCAAGAGTGGAAAGACAAAATTCTCAAACAAAAAGCAAGCGGAAAAACAATTGAGAGCTGGTGCCGTGAAAACAGCATAATGGATAGTAATTTCAATGGCATTTTTGCAAATCATGAATGACATGCGTCACAGTTCCTAAAATTTTGAAGTTCATTTCTTTTAAAATTTCAATTGGGGCGAAAGCAGCATTTTCGGCTTTTAGATATGTTTTTTTGCCTTTTGCCTGCAAGCGCTTAACAGTAATTTCTCCATTTACGGCTGCAATTACAATTTTGCCATTTTTGGGTTCTGCATTGCTATCTACAATTAAAATATCGCCATTTTGAATTCCGGCATTAATCATAGAAAGCCCGTTAACTTTAACTAAAAAAGTATCTTTTGGCTTTTTTATTAACAGCTCATTTAGATCGATCTTTTTTTCAATTTGATTGTCAACGCCGGTGGGCAGACCTGCTGCAACTTGGCTTTGGAAGAAAGGCAATTTAAAAAAAAAGGATAGTAATTTTAAAGGCCTTTTTGCAAATCATGAATGACATAAGTAACGATTCCTAAAATTTTAAAATCCATTGCTTCTGAAATTTCAATTGGATCAAACGAATCGTTTTCTGCTATTAAAGATGTTTTTTTACCTTTAAGCAGCAATCGCTTAACTGTAAGTTCTCCATTTATGGATGCGATCGCAATTTTATCATTAGCCGGTTCGATACTGCTGTCAACAACTAAAATATCGCCATTTTGAATTCCGGCTTTAATCATTGAAAAGCCGGTAACTTTGACTAAAAAAGTTTCTTTTGGTTTTTTTATTAAAAGGTCATTTAGATCTGTCTTTTTTTCAACTTTGCTATCTGCCTCTGACGGAATGCCGGCAGCAACTTGGCATTGATAAAAGGGCAGCCTGAAAAACTGATTATGTATACATGTCAAAGCTTTGTTAAGAAAGCTTAGCGGCACTCTAATCGGTGCTGTCGGCTCGCCAAATTTTCCTGTTCCAACTGGCCTTCCGGCTCCTTCTCTTCTTCCTCCCCTTGGCATAATTCCTCCGTAAAAAAAACGATAATGAATGTTGTTCTAAAATCGTATAAAGAGCAAGCTTTTTTGATTTAAGATTAACGAACTTAAATCATATATCTTGCTCTGTTATAGAAGCTTTTCATCAGCCCACAGTTAGCGTTTATTGTCTCAGAAGGCCGGACAAATCCCTTCTTTATCGAACAATTCAAAATGAGCTTGAGTCCTGGCTGGAAATGCGCTTTTCAGAAGAGCACAATGGAGGTGGAGAGATGCGTTCAGAACTCTCAAACTCAAATTGTCTGAATATAATGGCTTATTCAATGAAAAGTTAAGCAACAACCTGTTGTCCTATTGAGACAACAACTTGTTGGCGAATTAATGAAGCGGTTCGTTTGTAATACTAGAAATTCTTTTTAAGATAGCTGTTAATAAGACGAGGCAATTGTTCTAATAAATAAAAGGGGAGTGATAGTAGTTTATATTCGATATTTGAAGCGTCTTTAAGTTTAATCTGGGTCAGTGATGGAATGTCCGAATTAATACGGATTGCAATTTGCTTCTTTTTTTCTTTCATGTATTGATGAAGTGATTTAAGAGTGCCTGTAGTACCAGCTTTTACCTCCAAAGGAATTATCTGGTTTTCATGTTGAATAATATAATCAACTTCAGCTTGAGATCCAATTTTTTCTCTTGACCAATAGTAAAGACAGGGATCGATATAAAAAGGAGGTATGGTTCGCAATAGTTGGCCGGTAAGTTGCTCTGCCATGCCGCCATTGTTGATCATGGAAATTTCAGATACTGATTCAAGTTGATGCAAAGATAGACCCAACGATGCATTACATAGTCCGCAATCCAATAGAATTATTTTTAAAAATTTTTCATTAGCTTCTGCGCCGAGAGGCAGACCATTGGCGGATGTTTTTATGATTTTATGGCATATTCGAGCTTTTGAGAGTAAATCAAGGGCCTGTTTTAGCGGTGCGCTTTTTGCTTCAGAATTGACATCGCTATAAGTAAACTTTTGTCCTAATTGTCTAGGAACTGAATTCATGATGTTTTCTAAGTGTTCGGTAGAGAGCCGCCCATTATATTTTGTAAAATCATCGCGATATGTAGTTAATAAATCGATATGTAATTGATTGATGGCATTGGGAGATCTGCTTGTTGCCCAACTAGAAACAGCAGTAGGCATTCCGCCTACGATAATATATTCTTTTATTAATTTCATTAACTGGGAATGGATTGCATTTGGAATATCTATGTTCCAATTGTAGTTTTTTAAATATAAACACAATTTATGTTGTCCAACTGCATCAAGGAATTCTTCAAAAGATAGGGGTTCTAGATATAAATAGCTTATACGTCCAACGGGCATGCTGAACTTGTGTTTAGCAAGAGCAAAGTCTAATAAAGAACCTGCTGCTATTACTGGTAATTCGGGAAGGTCTTCTGCAAACCAGCGGAGTTTCTCGAAAAGATGTGGAGCTGACTGAATTTCATCTAAAAATAAAATTGATTTTGATAAGTCGGTTTTAATGTTCATTGCTACTGAAATATTGGAAAGGATTTCTTTAGGATCGTTTGATTTAAAAAGAGATTCCAAATCAGGTCTTTTTTCAAAATTTAGTTCAATCAACTCTTTTTGTGAAGAAGAGGCAAGGTTTCGAATTAGCCAGGTTTTTCCTACTTGGCGAGCGCCACGGATAATTAAGGGCTTTCTACTTGTGGAATTGATCCAGTTAACAAGAAATGATGTTTGATTTCGTTTCATAGATTTTTCCTTTTTATCTTAATTTTAGTATAAAAAATAATTTAAGTCTACAAAATAAGGGGTATTTTTGTGGATTAGGTCGGTAAAATAAGGGGTAATTTTATGAAGTAGGTTGGTAAAAAGTGGTGCTAAATACAGTAAATAGTCGAGCCTGAAGAATCATTTAAGCAACCATATTCATTTGAGTAATTAAAGATTTTGACTTATAAAGCTTTTGGTATTGATAAAAAATTTGAACAAAAAGAAGCCTTAGCTTCCTCAAGATCATTCGTAGATTGTGGCCTATCCCTACTAATACTGCATTATTCCTATCTCCCTCTTTGCCTTTAAGATAATTGCAGCCTAATTTGCCATCGCTTTTCATATGCCCTATGTGTGGTTCTATTGCCTGTCTTCTTTTAAGTGCTTTTTTAAGTCTTTTTGTAATTCCTTTCCTTTGCCCTGATCTGAAAAGCTCTTTTCCTTCTATTTTTGCCCCTTTGTATCCTTTATCTAAAAATACTTGCTCTATTATGGTTTGAGTAATTTTTTCGGCGTTAGCTACGGCTTGATTAATGGTATGGCCGTCGTAAGGATTTCCGTGCAAAGCTTCCATGGATACGCATAACCCCTCTTTGTGGGTTATTACCAATGCAGCTTTACATCCAAATTCATATTTCTTATGCGCTTTGCCTTTGCTGATGCATTCAACTTCAGGATGGTACAGACTGTAGATCTTTTCTTTACTCTTTTTTTCTTGTTTTAACAGCCGCTCTGCCAAAGGCATTATTTGATTAAACATTGCTTCTTTACCTTGCCATTTGCGTTGAATATCTCTCATAACCCTTCGTAGGTAAGTTTTTAATTTTTTGATCTCTTTTTTCATCCTTTTGTATTGTTTGGCATGACCATATTGTCCCATTTTTCGAAGATGCTTTTTTGATACAAAGTTGTAATTTTGACGTAAATTAATACCGGCTTCATTTGCTGTTTTTACCAAGTGCTTTCTTGCGGTATCAAAGAGTTTTCCATCTATTGGAAAGGCTATGTTCTTTTCCATTACTGTTGTATCGCTTATCACTTTTTTCAGACTTTGTTTTTTAACAGTTTTTGTTTGCAAGGCTACTTTTATTGTTTCTTTTAAAACCTTTTCTAAAAGCTCTTTTCCAAGTCTTTTTCTCCAACGGGTTAGTGAAGTTGGATCTATGGGCATTTCCCATTGCAAAAAGTCATATCCGCAAAAAGATTGCCAATAGGGATTTTCTACCCATTTTGCTACTATCTCTTCATCTGAATAACTGTAAATATGCTCCAGCATTAAAAGACCTAACATAAGCCTAACAGGTTTGGGAGGCTGGCCTCCCAAACCTTGATTAATAAAAACAGAAGAACTTTCTTTTTCTAAGTAATCCCAATTTATCTCTTCTGCCAATTTGAGAAGTTCGTTTTTAGGATTTAATAGGTCGCTTAATCGTGTTTCAAATAAGCGGCCTTGTCTATGATTTGTTTTAGATGGTTTCATTATAAAATTTGCAAGGTTTTGTTTAATAATTTAAAAAATCTTGCAAATAATCTATCAAAAAACACTTTAAAATCAGCAATTTTATCTATGAAAGGAAAGTTTTTTTAGGGTTTTTCAGGCTCGACTAATTATAGACATGGAAATTTAGAGCAAAAAGCTCTAAAAATTATACGAAAATTTAAAATTTGCTAGTCAAGAGCCTTTTTTTTATTGTTATCATTTGCAGTTTTTTATTTTTTGCCACAAATTCGCCACAGTATTATTCAAAAAGATGCAAAAATTTAAAATAAAGCCTTTATTCCCCAGCCTAAAGTATTGCCAATAACAGCTAAGCCCGCATTTTGTAACATTAGCATTGTTATTTTCGCAGCTCCTGGAGAAAAATTAATTTCAGATGGTTGAGTATGTAAAATACCAATTATTGAAATAATGCTAGTAGATAATAAATTAGAAATAGCAAGGGGGTTAGATGTTAAAAAAGCAATTGTTGAAGAACAACCAACTACAAAACATTTTCTAGCCGTTCTATATATCTTATTAACAAGAACAATAGCTTGATAATCCCTTTCATTAAGAGAACCTTTTTCTTCAAAAAAAATAGCATCCTGTACATCGAATACGTTTAAACCTTTTACTATGTAATATTCTCCCATTTTTTCAAATTTACATTGGGAAGCTGGGCGAATAAAATCTAAACACCAATCTTTAAATACAGTGCTATAAGTTGTTGTCATATTTTTACCTTAAAAAAACACATAAAAAATAAGTTAAAGAAAAGTTTTTAGCAATTTTTATTTTAATTTTATATAAGGCTAAGTCAAAATGTTATTTGTTTAATCAAGGATTGGAAGATGGAGAACTGAACTCGAAATGTTTTTTTATGATTTTTTTTAAAATATTTTTAAGGAAAAAATCAAATATTTGAATTATTGTGATAACGTTCTTTATACGTATTATCTTTTTCAGGTACTTCGAACCAGTCTAAAGTATCGTCTAAAATAGATTCAAATAAACTAACCTTTTTAGAAGATTGATTATCGGTATCATATTGAGAACAACTGGGGCAAATTAAAATTAAAAAAAATATCAAAAAACTTTTAAACATTGTAAGCATTAAATTCCTAAATTATCAAACATGTTATGCGAAGAATCAAATTTATACAAACCTTAGCAAGAAAACCTATTCTTAGCGGGAAAGGAGCTGTTTTGCCAAAGTGTGCATGACTAAAGATAGAGCTGTTTTTGACAGATTAAGCGAGATGGACAGTGACTATGAAGAATATAATGGAAAATAATATCAAAGTTACTTGCTGCTTCACCAAGAATGACGTCTCTTTATACGCAAAAACTTTTTTAAAGACCTTAATGAATTTATAAAAGAGATGTATCCTAAAATTATATTAATAGCAGCTTTTCAAGTAGAAAAACCAATGGCTAATTTGTAATAGAAATCTCTATTTCCAACTAACAATAGTTGTTCATGCATCTTTTTTGTCTCTAAGATTGAAAAGCTGGTAATCTTTATCTTTGCTGTGTTCGCTTTTATTGATAATGATGTAATCTCCAACTTTCCAATTAGCAATTTTTATAGAACCCCAATAACCAATAGAAAAATATTTGCCTTGAATCATAATTAAATAACCGCTTTCATCAATTTGTTCAATTTGATGAATGGTATTTTCTTTGCTTATTGTTAGAAAATTGATAGTTATCAAATCATTTGTGGGGAGGGTTTGTTTTGAGGGACTTTTCTTAAGGATTTTTATTAACTTTTGAATCTAAAAACCAGCTAAAAGCCTTCTCTAGAGAAGGCTTTTAGCTTTTTTGTTGTTTAGCTTTCGAAGGATTTATTGAAAAGCGCCATTGAATTGCCTATACCTAAAATGATTCGAGCATGAGTGATTGTTTTAGCCTGTTGCTTTCCATTATGCACAATCTCTAACAATTGCTCACGTTGATGATGGGTCAACTTAACTTTATATTTTTTTCGCATATTTACCTTCATTATTGAACAAGCTGTCAAGCATATTTTTTATTAAGAAAAAAAGCCAAAATTAATGAAACACTGTAGTACAGAGAAGATTTTTTCTTTTTAAATATTTTTTACATATTGTGTTTTTATTATTATATTGATATTATTTTTCCTTTTTACAGGTAAGGTGAATTATGAAAGCATATTTTTTATGCAATTATTGTAACAAAGAAAATTTAATGAAAGCAGCTGGTATTTCTTCGTGCGTAATAATTGGTGCTGTAGCCCCTTTATTAGCCATGAAAGTTGCTAGTTTTACTGGGATAATACCGACTACCGGTGCTGCATTGATAGCAAATTTGACTACTGTACCATTATTGGCAGAGAACTTGCGAAATGTAAATATAAAACATGGACATTATCCAATTAGTGCAGTCGCAGTGTTTATAGGGGGAGCTATTGCTTTATCCTTAACAGTAGGAACAGGAGCTGTTGTAGGTGGTAGTTTATTAGGTTCTTTTGCTATTGGTTTGTCGATAGGATCTGCTGTTAGTTTTGTGAATTTTTGGGGTACAAGGAAAATTCAACAGTATTATTCTAATTAAATTTGAAATTTATTTCATAAGTTTTTGCCATAAATAAAAAATCTCTCAATCTGTAACACACTTACAACAAACTTGGATTCAAATAATAATGGCAAAAACTAGCAACATTTAGCCACATTAAGAATATTTTAATTAGAAAGTCGGTTCTGATTTAGTCTAATCTATCTATGAAAAGCTTCAAGAGAAAATAGTTTTTATCAAAAAAATGGCGCTTTTTAACCAGTGTGATTTTTTTTTAGAGATACAAGAGGAAGAAGGTAAATGTTCTCTCAGGATTTATTCTCAGAAAGAGCGTTTAGTTAATAAAGGAAAGGCTAAAATATTTTCGCCTTTTTATTTTCGATTTTTCACTAAAGAAGGAAATGAGGTAAAAGCGGTAGAGCTGACCTGCAGCCCGAAAGGAGGTTTTTATCCTGCGGGTATTTTAGAGGTGGCGCAAAAAGCAGATTTTTCTCAAATTCGTAGAATTGTGGTTGACTAAAGGCGCATATTCGCTGCTGAGGCCAGTCCCCATAAATCTCTAATTTTAATTTTTTTATTACTACACAAAACATAGGATTTTTGATTATGCGGCTGAAATTTTTTCCAGAAGACTTTTTTTCCATCTAAATAGAAAAGCCGCCTAGCAGCTAGAAAAAACAGCTGAATCAAAGAACAAGAAAATTTATTTAGGCCATGTATGTGGCTAAGCTTTTTGGCTGGCACAGCGCCTAAGCTTTTTGGCTGGCACAGCGCCTAAGCTTAGATAGGCGCATTTTTCTTTTTTTAAGGTTTCTAAAATTGCCGCAATTAAAAATTCAGAAGTGCCGACTGGGGCTTCGGAGTTTAAAACCATTTGGCTAAATACCCAGCCCTGCTTTTCTTCGATTTGGTTGAGCCAGGCGACCGCCATTATTTTTGCTTGTTTTTTGGCATAGAACCAGCGTTTACCAAAACGTTCTTGAAATAAAGAAACCTGAGCGATGTGGGTTTGGGGGCCTTTGCGCAAGCGAAGCGAGGTAGCAACCATTTTCTCCATGTCAGTTTCTATCGAAGGATCATCAGTTTGATATTCAAAGGCCAAAACTCCTTCGCGAGCAGCCTTTCTGATCTTTTTTCTGAGCAGGGCGCTTTGAACTGGCAGATTGAGAGGTGACAAAAATAGTTCTTCGCCGAAAGCTATTGCTGAAGAACAGAGGTTTTTTTGTAAGGCCCAATGCGCGAAATTTTCTGAGGCTACCAAGTAAATAATATTCATTTTGTTTTGAGTATGGTAGCGATGGAAAGCCCCGACTAAAGAGGGTAAATCGGAAGGGAGGCAGATAGGGTCGCCGAAAACTACTGCACAGCCATGCACTAAGCGATAAGCTATCAACCCTTCAATCCCGGGACTGGTAAAGTGCAGACAGAGAGGGTCGAGAGCTGCGTCGGCAGTAGAATTGCCAAAACGGCGGATTAACTGAATAATTTTTTCTTTCGAAAAAAGAGATCTATTTAGTTCTGGCAGATTTTTAAGCCCTTTAAAAAGATTTTAAAAATTACAAATATCATAAAATGTTTTTTGTAGACAAATGAAATTAAAACCAGTCAATCACCCACGACTAAAGTTGTGGGCTTAAAATACAGCTCTGGTTGACAAGGTAGAGGAGAGTTTTTTATTTTTTTCAGAGTCTGAACAGCCTTTTTACATTTTCCGAAGTGATTTTAGAAATTTCTTTTAGAGAAAGGCTTTTAATATCAGCTAATTTTTGAGCTGTCTCAACTAAAAAAGCCGGTTCATTTTTTTGTCCTCTTTTGCTTTGAGGCGCTAGATAGGGAGAGTCTGTTTCAATTAAAATACGATCTAACGGAGTTCTTTTAACAACTTCTACCAGTTCAGTACTTTTAGGAAAGGTGATGATGCCACTGAAAGAAATAAAAAAGCCTTTGGCTAGGCCTTTTTCAGCTTCTTCTACATTCCCGGTGAAGCAATGTAAAACCCCTTTTACATTGTTTGGAACAAGTTGAAAAAAATCAGCAAAAGCATCTCTAACATGAAAAATTAAAGGCAGACCTGTCTCTTGAGCTAGTTCTAGATATTTTTTAAGATGTGTTTTTTGGTTTTCAATAGCGGAGTGCTTGTAATGGTAGTCTAGGCCAGTTTCACCAAGCGCAATCAGTTTTTTTTCTAAAGCGGTTTTTTTTACTTCGGAGAAAAAACTATCTCCAAAAGCATCCACATCGTGGGGTGTAGCGGCAGCAGCCAGATATATTTTGGGTGATTTTTGAGAGTATTCTTTTTGGGCTAACAGTCCATTTTTTAATGACTGAGAATCTGTACAGACATTGATTATCTTAGATAGCCCTGCTTTCTGAGCTCTTTGTATGATCCCGTCTAAGTCTTTAAAAAGAGCTGGGTCTGTTAGATGGGCATGAGAATCAATAAAATTTTCCATAAAACCCTTATATATAGTATTGTTTCAAATAATAAATAATATAGAGAACGTGTTTTAATCTCAAAGTACGCGTTTTTAATCTTAAAAGGGGTTGTTTCTTTATGCCAGTTTTAATCATGAAGGTTTCAGTCTTAGAGGCTTACTATCAAGCAGATCTTTTTGGTAAAACGATTTTTATCTTGCTTTTTGGACTCTCGGTGGCTTCTTGGATTGTAATGATCTATAAAATGCGGCTGACTTCTAAAGCCAAAAAAGAAGCATTACAGTTTGAAATAGCTTTTGAAAGCCAAAAAGAAAATCTTTTGACGCTTAAAACAGAGCACTATGCGGTTTATTTTAATCCTTACGCCCAGATTTTTGAGATGGTCAAAAATAAAACGCTGGATCTTTTAAAGAAAAACAACTTTTTTGCTGAAAATAAAGAGGGAGCCTATCTTTCTACAGCTGATATCGGTTTGCTAGAATCCCAAGTAGAATCAACTATTTCCAGTCAGATAAAAGTTTTAGAGAAGCATCTTTTCATACTGGCTACAGCGATTACTTTAGCACCATTTTTAGGGTTGTTGGGCACAGTGTGGGGTATTTTAATTACTTTTACGGGCTTGCAAAGCCATGCTTTTGCTTCTTCCAACGCCGCAGTTTTAGCGGGTATTTCGATGGCGCTGGCCACTACTGTGATTGGCTTAGTAGTAGCTATTCCGGCGTTGATAGCTTACAATTACCTGAAAAATTCGGTGCGCGAATTTACTAAGGATATGCACCATTTTTCTCATAAAGTACTGTCTCTTTTTGAAATTCAATACCGTAGGGTAGAGAAGAAATGATTATGAGCAGAAGAAAAAATCTACATTTAGAAGATAACTTAGAAGATTCTTTTTTGAATTTGACGCCTTTAATTGATGTGGTTTTAATCGTGCTGATTTCTTTTGTTTTAATTGCGCCTTTAGTTGAAATTGACCGGGTTTCTTTAGCTGTGGGTTCTTCTTCGGAATTTGATGCTTCAGCGATGCAAAAAAGCCCAATTAATATTTATGTTTTAGAAGATAACTCAGTGAAACTGAATGCCAAAACCATTTCTCTGACTGAGCTGAAAACAGAACTTAAATGGATAAAAGCCAAATATCCTAAAGAAATACCGCAACTTTTTCAGGATAAAAAAAGCGCTTTTGGCACTTATCAGGAAGTTAAAAATATGGTAGAGGAACTTGGCTTTACCGGACTGGATGTAATTTTAAAATCAAATTAAGTAGCTTATGCTCTGGGATCAAGAAAAAAAAACACCTTCTTACCAACGCATTATCTTTTGGGTGCTGGCTATTCATGGTATTTTTATTGCTCTTTTATATTTTAAAAACCCGACTAAAGATAACTATTTAAAACACAAACTGGTAGTTAAGAATTTCTTAGAAAAAAACGTTATAGTTAAAAATACAGTTAAAGAAAATAAAAAATTAGCAGTGGCTGCTGTTGATACAGCCGCGGATACCAACAATAATTATAAGCAACAAAAATCTGATAGTCTTTGGCAGCAAAAAAGGGAGGAGTTTTTTAAAGAAAAACTAGATTCTTTTTCGCAGATACAAAAAGCTAAAGAACAAGCCCGTAAAAAAGCCCAGGAAAAAGCAGCGTCTTTAGTAAAAGCAGATCAACGGTTAAGAGAGCAAAGGCAAAAATCACAAACTTTAAATAAAAAGTCTTCGGAAAAAAAAACTTCTCAGAAAGTTTTAAAGAAAAAATCAGAAGGTATAGCAACAAAAAGTGGTGAAAAAAGCAGCTTAAAAAATGAAGCTTTGCGAAAAAAGAGTGCAGAAAAGCTTAAGATCTTAAGAGAAAGCTTGGCTAAATTAGAATCTTTGAACAATAGCGTAGGGCAAATTCAAACTCAAAATCAGACAAACAAAAATAACAAGACGGATACAAGTAAAAATCACAATCAGCAGTTTAATAATTTTTCATCTGCTTTAAAACCGCTAGCGGTCCCTGAATTAAAAAAGAAAGATTGGACGGCTAGATTTAGTGCTGACAGTTCGTCAGCTTCGGATTTGTTGGTCAATCAGAACGAAGAACATGAATTTAGAGAGCTTTTTTTAGATTATTTAAAAGACCAGTTACAATTACCTGAAATAGGGGAAGTAAAATTGAAATTAGTACTAAGCCCAGAAGGCAGAGTAGTTAAAATAGAAGTGATTAGAGCCCAAAGCCAACAAAACAAAGAGTATTTGGAAGAGGTCCTTCCCTCTCTTGCTTTTTCTTTTCTAAAAAACTATTTGAAAAAAGAAAAAAGTTTTATGATCACGTTTTTCAATGAGGAATAAGACTAATGCGCATTAGTATTCTGAGCTTGATTTTAGTGTGTTTTTCTCTTTTTACCGAAGAATATGAAGTACGTTTGAGTACTCAAGAAAGTGTTTTTTCTTTGGATTTATCCGAGGTAGAAAAAAAAGCACCGGCTTTTAAAGATAGTTATTTAAATCAGCTTAGAGAAGTTCTAAGTTTTGATTTAGAGCACTCTGGATATTTTAGTCTTTTGCCAAAATCTAAAGGGGAAGGCAAAGAGGGAGTTAAAGCCGCTTTTGTGGTCAAACCAATAGTAGAAAAAAACGAATTTTACCTTGAGTTTTGGCCTTCTTACAAAAGGGTAAATTATAAGCAGGTAAAAATAAAAAAAACCTCAAAAAGGTTTAATCTTAAAGGTTTATTATCTTATGACCGTCGCCAAATTCATGCTTTGGCGAATGATTTTTTAATGAGGTCAATTCAGAAACAGGGAATTTTTGAAAGTCGCATCTTATATTCGGTCAGAATTGAGAAAAGCCTTGGTCAGTGGCTTTCGGAAATTTGGATTTGCGATTGGGATGGGGAAAATGGACGCCAGGTAACTTTTGAAAATAGTTATTGCGTTCAGCCTCTTTTTTTATCTAAAAATAATTTTTTATATGTTTCTTATCGATCTGGCTTTCCTAAAATTTATATTTCTTCTTTAGATCTAGATCATTCGAAAATGGCAAATAAAGCAACAGGCTTAAATAAAGAGAATTCTAGGCCTTTGGTTTCTTTACGGGGAAATCAATTGTTGCCGGCTCTTTCCAGAAATAAAAAGCAGTTGGCCTTTATTTCCGATGCTGCGGGACGGCCTGATCTTTTTATGCAGCCTTTAAAGCTTGGTTTCCAGCCAGAAAACAAACCACTACAGATTTTTTCTTTTCCAAGGGCGACACAAGCCTCGTCTACCTTTTCACCTGATGGCAGTAAGTTGGCTTTTGTTTCTGATAAAGACGGCACTCCACGTATTTATTGGATTAATCTCGAAGAACATAAATATAAAAACAAACATCACACTTCTAAAGGACGTAAACGTCCTGAGGCTCATCTACTGACTGTAAAAAACCGCGGTAATGTCAGTCCTTCCTGGTCTTTAGACGGTAAACAAATAGCCTATGGTGCTAATACTAATGGCGTCAGACAGATTTGGCTTTATGATTTTGAGACGCAAACAGAAAGGCAACTGACTTTTGATCATAAAAATAAAGAAAACCCTGATTTTGCTTTTGATAATTTACACATAGTCTATAATACTGAAGACACTACAGAAGCTGAATTATATATAATAAATACTAATAATCCAAACCCCGTTAAAATTGGAAAGGGAGTAGGTCGCAAACGTTTTCCAGCCTTCGAACAAAATTAAAACTATAAAAAATAAAATTGAGAAAGGTAGAAAAAACAGAAAAAAGAGAGAGAGAGAAAGAATGTCAACGACCCACGATTAAAATCGGGGGCTTCAATGCGAACCCCAGTTGACT
>CAZTYI010000017.1:0-20066 GCA_964618335.1 uncultured bacterium | reverse complement strand
TAGCTACATAAAAACAGACTTGCTCAGGAGGGCTGATTGCAAGCCATTTGGGGTTGCTGGACAGTACCTGGCCATTAATCCTAGCTTTGTTTTTTAGTCTGCCAACGACAGGAGCATCTAAAGAAGGGCTCAAACGAATATTAACGCGGTGGCCTTCTACGACATTGTCGGTAACGTAACTGCGGAAAACATAGAGCTTGGTATCTAAAGGAGGTCTGACAGCATAAAAATCTCTTTTTTCTCCGACGATTAAAAATAATTCGCCTTTATCGACTTGAGAAATAATTAAACTATCTAAGTCTGCACCAGTTCTCAGACGGACTTTTGTGCCGGTAATTTTTCCGGTAAAGCTTTGGAAAGAGTTGGTTTTTTCTTCAGCGTTAGCGAAGAAAGACAGACAAGTTAAAAAAGCTATGATTAAGGAAATTTTACGCATTAGCTTACCCCTTTTGATTCTATACTAAAAATAGTAGAGATAAATTATTTTTAAACCAATAGTTTTTTAAAAGAAAGAGTAAGAATGCTGTTTTCTTTTAGCTTTTTAGAACCGCTTGAATATGCTCGCATTTATCAGAGCCGCAAGTGCAGCCGATAGGCTCTCCTAAAAAGACGTTATATTTTTCATCTTTATTGAAGGGATTGGAGACAATATACTGTTTGTCGGCAGTCTGTTCTATATCCCAGCTGCGGAATTTCAAGTCTTCTTCTGTGACAGCTTCTTCTAGAGCTTTTGTATTTTCGTTTTTGCTAGAGCCTCTCAGAGCTCTGGCTAATTGGCAATACATGCAATTGCAGTTAGCTTCTGGTGCAGGCAAAACACTAGGATCGTCAAAATTCATGACTTTAGAAAGAGAGCTGATTTTATTCAGTACTTCTTCTGGTAGATCAGGCATGTTGGCCTGAGCTGGATTATGCTGCATGGCATTAGGTAATGTGTCTAAGCCACCCAAAGCTCCTTGAATAGGGAAGCCAAAACTAAAATCAATTTTACCGCGGTTGTGTTTGTCTTCGAGGGATTTAGCATGGGCGTCAAAGATCGCTGTGAGGGTGTTTTTATCTATGTTAGGAATGATCACGCGGCTTTCATTTTGGAGGACAATCACTAGGTTGGGGCCGTCTAAAGCTAAAAGCTTGATGTTTTCCCAAGAAGTGGAGATGTAAGGTGGAATATTAAGGATTTTATGGGTGATCTTCATAGAGAACCTATTAGTTTTTTATGTTTTGATAATCATTATAAGTAAGTCCTGCCACCTTGTCAAGTCCTTTAGCACTCGAGTTTACCGACTGCTATAAATTTTTTATAAGATGTTGAAAATTAAAATTTTATAATTTTGTTTTTTATATTTTCAAAAAAAATGTTGTTTAAAGTTTTTTTTTCGTTTACTGTGCGAAATAATAGCTTAACAGGAGGGAATTAATTAATTGTTCATTACATCTAACGGGTTAAAAAATTAATTTTAATAATGTTTATCCAAGGATAAAGCATGGTGCGTAAAAGCTTTGTTATTGATACCAATGTTCTGTTATATGACCCTTCAGCCATCACTAAGTTTGAAGATAACGATGTCATCCTTCCTTTAATTGTCTTAGAAGAATTAGATTGCTATAAGAAAAGTTCAGATGAACGCGGCCGTAATGCCCGTTCAGTCTTACGCTATATAGACTCTTTGAAACTGACTTGTAAGGGAGATTACCAAGAAGGTATAGATTTGCCTGGTGGGACGAAACTTAAAATCCATCTTAGCACTCCTAAAAAAGTCAGTGACTTTCCGCTGCTGGTAGATCGCAGCAGCAATAAGATTTTGCTGATTTGCTATCTGCTAAAACAAAAAAAAGAAAAAGTAATTTTCGTCTCTAAAGATTTTGTCAGCCGAGTCAAGTCTGAAGCGATGGGCATTGATGCGGAAGATTATGAAAACCTGAAAAACTCTTATGATCAGATCAGAAAAGGCCTGCGTAAGATTCAGATGACTAAAGATGAAATCGATGACTTTTATAAAAAAGGCACTTTGCATCCTCCCTCTTCTGATTTTCTGCCGAATGAATATTGTCTTTTATCTTCAGGACAAAAAACTTCTGCGGTTTGTAAATACAACTCGAAAAAAAACCATTTGGAACCTTTGAAATTGTTAGATAAAGGCATTTGGGGAGTACACCCTTTAAATGTCGAGCAGAAATGCGTTATTGATATGCTGCTCAGAGATGATCTGCCGTTGGTGATTCTCTTAGGGCCTGCTGGTACAGGAAAAACGCTTTGGGCTTTAACTTGCGGACTGAAAAAAGTCTTTGATGAGAATGCTTATAGCAAGATTTTGATTTCCCGGCCGATTATTCCGTTGGGTAAGGACATTGGCTATTTACCTGGTACCAAAGAAGAAAAGCTCTACCATTGGATGCAGCCTATTTATGATAACTTAGAATATATTTGCGGCTCCAACTCTGGTTCTAATAAAGAACAGAATAATTCTGCTTTAGATTTTATTATGCAAAGTAAAAAAATCGAGATGGAAGCGGTAACTTACATCCGCGGCCGTACTTTACCGAAAGTCTATATGATTATCGATGAAGCTCAAAATTTAACTCCCCATGAAGCCAGAACGATTATTTCTCGAGCTGGTAAAGGATCAAAAGTGATTTTCACAGGCGATCCTACCCAGATTGACAATCCTTATCTGGATAAAGACTCTAATGGTCTGACTTATGCTTTATCGAAGTTTTACAGTCATAAACTGATGGGTCATATGTTCCTGGATAAGACGGAAAGATCGGAACTAGCAGGTATTGTTGCTGAGCTGATGTAATATAAGATTATGAAGCGATAAAAGATAAAAATAAGATAAAAATATTATATAAGATTAGACAAGCAGGTTTTGGTTTGCTCTTCTATCTATTTAAAGCCTATTCCTCAAAAGGAATACTGCGAGAATTTAAGCAGAAGTGATTTTTATGGACTCTCAAGAAGACAAAATTCACAAACTAATGAATGAGCTAGGCATTGAAGAAAAAGATCTCGTTGAAAAATTTATCTTAGGTTCCGGCAAAGGCGGACAAAAGGTTAATAAAACTTCTTCCTGTGTTTATTTAAAACATATTCCCACCGGCATTGAGATCAAATGCCAAAAGACCCGTTCTAGAGAACTTAATCGCTCTTCAGCCAGATTAATGCTTTGCCAGGAAATTAAAAACAGGCTTTTACAAAAAGAAAAAGCTAAGAAGCAACTCTTTGAGAAGATACGCCGGCATAAACGCAGAGGCAGTAAAGCTGGAAAAGAGAAAATGCTTAAAGCAAAAAAAGAGCATTCACGTCGAAAAACTTTACGGAAGCGTCCTGAGTTGGATTAATTTAAATGAGATTAGTTTGAATTAAATTAGTTTGAATTAGATTGAGAAGGCGAGACTTTTCCATCCAGATAAAACCACTTACCGTCAATTTTTTCAAAACGACTTTTTTCAGTGAAAGAAACATCGATGTCATTTTGTTTTAAATGAGCTTTGAAAGTTACAAAAGCTTTTTTTTCCTGTTCATTTGGTGGAATAAATTCAAGAATTTCTAAATTCTCAAAAATAGTATTTTCACAGAAAAACAAAATTTCTGCTTTCCACTTTTTTAGATCTTTGGATTCTTTTAGTTTTTGAGGAGAAGTTGTTTGAATAATATAATCGGTAAGTTTAAGTGCGTAAGCTGAAAAACGGCTACGCATTAAAGCTAAGGCGTTATCAGGTAAGTCTCCTCTATGATAAGGCTCACAGCAGGCTGAATAGGGTTTGCCGCTATGGCAGGGACAGGGTTTTATGTTCATAAAAAAGCTTTCATATGTTCATGTTTTTTTTGGGGATATCATTTTTTAATCTCATGTTTATATTTTAAAGAATTGAAGCAAAAAATCAAATTTTTAATTATTCATAAAATTTGCTTTTTTAAAAAAAAACGGTAAAATTAATTCTCTTAAAATTTAAAAAGAGGATTTTATGAAGATTTTTGGGCTTTTTTTGGCAGTAGTTTCTTTAGTAGTCGGATATTCTAATGAAGCTATAGATAAAATTTATCAGCAGGCTTCGCAAATAGTAAAAAATAATAATTCGGATAAAGAGGATGAGGAATTGCTTTTCGAGTTTTATTTCAATGAAATAGCAAAGCTTGATTTTGAGACTCTCGAAAAAAATCCTGAATTAGTTTTCCGCAAAGATCTAGCTTGGTTTGAAGTTATAGGTTCTTTAGAATCTGTTTCGAAAATAAAGAATCAACTTGATTTACTTAAAAATGATTTGCAATTTGTAATTGATCATTCTGATCAACGATCGCGTCTTTTTAAAGCAGCTCAATTAAAAAGTGATTTAGTTAATTCTTTTTTGAAAACATCTCTTACGAAAGAGGAAGATCTTCTTGGAGCTTTTGTGTTATTTAATGAATCCTTTTTAAGGAAGTGGGGCACAAAAGGATCCACAGCAACAGGTAAAAATTTGCGTGAAGAAGTATTTTCCAATGTACAGAATTTCCCTGACATTGCTGCTTTATTTTTTGATTATTTGATTCTTGCAGAAGATGATCCGGATCTTGTGCTCGGATATATTAAACCTGATCTAGTCAAAGCGGTAAAAGTTGATGTTGACGAAGATGGAGAAGTGGTTCTTGTGTGTGAAATTGAATATAGCACATCAGGATGTAAACATAAAATTACCACAGAATTCTAAGCTTGGAAAAGATTGGTGTAATCAATTAATTATCTGGCCTATAGTCTTGTGCTATAGGCCATTGATTTTATTCTTGGAGAAGTTCAACCAATCCAGTTTTTAAATTGTAATAAGCTGCATGCACCTGAATTTTATTCTTTTGAATCAGCTGCTCTATGTTAGGTGAATGTTTTAAAAGTTTTTGCATGTTTAAGGCATTGTTTTTAATAGCTTGTTCTAACAAAGGCTGCTTCTTGTTTTTTGTTGTGGCTTCCTGAGCTTCTATAACAGCTGGTTCAATCAATTCAGATATGGCTTGAATGTCAGTGGTTTTGTCTTGAACAACAGCTTGAACGGCTCCGCAATTTTCATGACCCAAGACAAGTATAATGGGTGAGTTAAGCTGAAAAGCTGCATATTTAATACTTTCTAGTTCGATCGGGCCTATGACATTTCCGGCTACTCGTATTACAAAGAGATCTCCCAGTCCTTCATCAAAAATTATTTCAGGGGCTACTCTAGAATCTGAACAACCGACAATGACAGCGTAAGGAGTTTGTTTAGAGGTTAGTTCTTTTCTTCTTTCTTCGCTGCGGTTGGGATGTTCGGATTTATTATTAACATAACGCTGGTTGCCTTTCATTAGACGTTGTAGAGCTTGCTGGGGTTTAATATGGTTCTTCTTTTTTGTGCAGCTGGAAAAACTGAGAGCAAATAATAATAAAAATAGAAAGTAAGATAGTAAGGGTATTTTTTTTATACTACATTTCATAACCATTCACATGTGTTGTTTCTTAACACATATGAAGTTTGAGTGTTTTTGCCAATCTATTTTAATTGTTGAACAAAATGGAGGTGGAGAGAATCGAACTCTCGTCCTCAAATATTTCCAAAATTACCGACTACATGCTTAGAACCTATTTCTTATAAAACATTTCAGAGGCTAGATTCGGGCCTCCTGCGAAATGTCCTACCCTTTTCTGAGCTCGAGCTTTTAACTAAAAGCATGAAAAGGTCAAAAGCTCACACCAAGATACATGACGGTATTTTCTAAAACTCTTGGTCTGATCTTAGAAATACCGAGCTACCTAAAACTGTTAGGTCTTAAGCGGCCTTGAGAAGATTTCCTTCATCAATTGTTGTTTTCCGGTTTTTTAAAGAGGCCAACCGGGACCTCTGCATGCCGACAACCGGTCCTATTCAAGTCGAAACCAGTACACCCCCGTAAATGATTATAATATTTTTGATATTTTCATTTTAGCACTTTTCTGGATTTTGTACAGTCGAAAAGAATCTGATAGCTAAGGACTTAGGGTTAAACACATAAACATAGAAAAAAAGAGTTAAACCAGCTATTATGAAAATCTAATTAAAGTTATAAAGTTATAAAAGTTATATTTGATCAAGTTTTAAGGTGTTAATTTTATGTTTGAAAATTCCAGCGAGCCTTTTCCTAAAAGAGAAGAGCGTATTTTAAAATTTTGGGAAAAAGAAAAAATCTTTGAAAAATCTCTAGAACAGACTAAAAAAGGCAAAAATTTTTCTTTTTACGATGGTCCTCCTTTTGCTACGGGATTACCTCATTATGGGCATTTGCTAGCCGGTACTATTAAAGATGTGATTCCTCGCTATCAGACTATGAAAGGCTGTTATGTCAAGAGAAACTTTGGCTGGGACTGTCATGGACTGCCTGTTGAAAATGAAATTGAAAAAGCTAAAGAACTAAGAGGCTCTGAAGAGATTGAGAATTTCGGGATCGCTAACTTTAACGAAGAATGCAGAAGTATTGTTTTAAGATACACCGGCGAATGGAAAAAAACCGTTACCCGGATGGGACGCTGGGTAGATATGGATAATACCTACCGCACCATGGATAAAAGTTTTATGGAATCGGTTTGGTGGGTCTTTAAACAACTTTTTGATCAGGGGCTAGTTTACGAAGGGTTTAAAGTTATGCCCTTTTCTACTACTCTAGGCACACCACTTTCTAATTTTGAAGCTACTTCTAATTATAAAGAAGTCGATGATCCTTCTTTAACGGTAACTTTTCAAAAAACTGATGAAACTGACACCTATTTTTTAGTTTGGACGACTACTCCTTGGACTTTGATTTCTAATTTAGCGCTGACCGCTGCAGCGGATCTGATCTATGTTAAAATCAAAGATCTGAATAGCGGTAAGTTTTATATTTTGGCCAAAGCTAGACTGTTTCATTATTTTAAAGATGAAAACTCCTATGAGATAGTCAAAGAATTTAAAGGCATAGAGTTAAAAAACCAAACTTATGTTCCTCTTTTTTCCTATTTTGCCGATCGCAAAACTTCCGGCGCTTTTAGAGTTATTCTGGATGATTTTGTTTCTACAGATGAAGGTACGGGTATTGTGCATACAGCTCCGGCTTTCGGAGAAGAAGATTTTTTTGTTTGTAAAAGAGAAGAAATTGAACTGGTCTGTCCTGTCGATTCCAACGGTTTTTTTACTGAGGAAGTTCCAGAGTTTGCAGGTCGTTTGGTAAAAGACTGCGATAAAGATATTATCCGTCTTTTAAAAACCAAAGGATCAGTTTTTCATCAAGGTACCATTAGACATAGATATCCTTTTTGCTGGCGTAGCGATACTCCGCTAATTTATAAAGCGGTAGCTACCTGGTTTGTGGCTGTAGAAAAGATCAAAGAGAAAGTGATTAAAGCGAATCAGAAAATTCATTGGGTGCCAGGTCATCTAAAAGATGGACGTTTTGGAAAATGGTTGGAAAATGCCAGAGATTGGGCGATTTCCCGTAACCGCTATTGGGGCACTCCAATTCCAATTTGGCAAAATGACAAAGGCGATCTGATAGTTATCGGCAGTGTAGAAGAACTGGAAAAAAGAACTAAAGAAAAGATCTCTGATCTGCACCGCCATTATATTGATCAACTGACTTTTGAGCATAATGGCGAAGTCTATAGACGCATTCCAGAAGTCTTTGACTGCTGGTTTGAATCAGGTTCGATGCCCTATGCAGAAAATCATTATCCTTTTGAAAATAAGCAAGAAACTGAAAAAGATTTTCCAGCTGATTTTATCGGAGAGGGACTGGATCAGACCAGAGGCTGGTTTTATACTTTGAATGTGCTTTCAGCTGCGCTTTTTGACAAACCCGCTTTTAAAAACGTGATTGTTAACGGCATTATTTTGACCGAAGACGGCCAAAAAATGTCTAAGAGATTGAAAAATTATCCAGAGCCCGGAGAAATCATTGATCTTTTTGGAGCTGACAGCATTCGTTTTTATATGCTCAGCAGTCCGGCTGTTAAAGGCGAAGATCTCTGTTTTACGGCAAAAGGCGTAGAGATGGTTTTAAGACAAGTGCTCTTACCGCTTTGGAACAGTTTTTCTTTTCTTTCGACTTATGCTAAAATTTATAAGTTTCAACCTGAACCAGCAATACAAAATCTTAAAAATAGCAAGATAGATAAAAAACAAAAAAGCGCAGATATCGACCGTTGGATTATTTCGCTTTCCAATAAACTGGTCGAAGAAGTGGATACAGAGCTAAGCGCTTATGATCTGAATAAAGCAGTTGAGCCGATTATGGATTTTGTGGGTCAGCTGACCAATTGGTATATCCGCCGATCACGTAAACGTTTTTGGGCTGCTGAAGATACATCGGATCGAAGAGAAGCTTTTGAGACGCTTTACACTGTGCTGTTGACTCTAGTTAAAGTAGCGGCACCCTTTATCCCTTTTATAACAGAAGCTATTTATCAGGAGCTTAGAACAGACGATATGCCACTATCTGTGCATCTATGCTCTTTCCCTAAAGTAGAAAAAGCACTTAGAGAAGAAAAGCTGGAAAAAGAGATGGATTATGTACAAAGAACGGTCTCGCTTGGTCATGCTCTGCGTAAAGAACAAAAAATTAAAGTTCGTCAGCCATTGTCTAAAGCGCTGATTTCAGCACAAAAAGAAGTACTGAGTTTTTTAAAGGTACAGAAAAAGTTGATCTCTGAAGAGCTGAATGTTAAAGATGTGATTTTTTATGAAGAAGAACAAAGTTTTGTTCAACTGACTGTTAAACCTAATTTCCGCACTCTTGGTAAAAAAGTTGGAAAACTCATGAACGCTGTTCAAAAACAGATTTTAGCATTGGAAGCAACTAAGATTGAAAAGCTGAAATCAGGCGAAGAGATTGCTTTAATTGTTCAGGGTGAAGAGATCATGATCTCTCCTGAAGATGTTGAGATTAAAAGAGAAGCTAAAGCTGGTATCGCAGCTGCTTCAGATAGTGAAATTGCCATTGCTTTGGATACACAGTTGACAGAAGAGCTGATCTTAGAAGGCATTGCCAGAGAAATTGTTAATAAGGTCAATACTCTGAGAAAAGAGCTAAAATTCGAAGTGACAGACCGCATTCATATGGTCTTGCAGACAACGCCTAAAATTCAAAAGGCTTTTGAAGAGCATCGCGACTATATTACTGGTGAGATTTTAGCGACTAAAGTAGCTTTTGAAAAATGCACCGGTTTGGAAATCGATCTGAATGGTGAAAAGACTATTATTTCTGTTGAAAAAGCTTAAGAAAAGTTTAAAAGAGTTAATTTAGATCTGGATAGTGCTTTCAGCAGATTTTTTAAAAAAAAGATTATTACTTTTTAATTAAAATATGTGGCATCATTTTTGGTTAACATAGGCTAAAAATGATTTTCGTGGCTGTAAGTAAATTGACGGGTTTTGTTGAAAGAACTACAAGTTCTTTGATTAGTAAAACTTTGAAAACTACAGATGGCTTTTTTTCAACTCCCCATAATCCTATTACTCAACTTTTTTTTAAATCAGTGCATATAGTGGACCAATGTAAACAACATAAACAAGCCATCTTTGCTACGGTAGGCTGCGTTGCAATTGCTACAGGTACTCTTTTAGCAGATACTCCAGGCTTTATTGCAGGATTTTTAGCGACGATAGGAACTACAGTGATTTGGCGTTCGTTAGAGGATCGGGTTTTAATCGATGCCATAGTTCAGAGAATATTTGACAGGTCTATAGATTTAGAGGGTGGTGATGAAAATAGAGATCTATCAGATTTAATGGCTGAAAGGCTTGCAGAGGTCATACTAGAACAAACTCAAATAGAAGAAGTCAAAAGGCTGGCTATTGCAGATTTAGGCCCTTTCACACAAGAATTTTTACCTGATGAAACATTAGATATTATTATAAATTCTCTTAAAAATACTGTTGAATCTAGCACATTAGTCAAAAGCACCAAAAAACAGGCTTTTCTGCAATTAAGAGAATTAACATCTATGCCATGGATATTACAAAATGGAAAAGAAACATTTGTTTTGGCTTTTGTAGTCATTGTTAAAGACATTTCTGTACCATATGATTTAAGAAAATTAGCTTTTGATGAGCTGGTAAAGATGTGGAATGATTCATTAGAATTTGATCGCGATAGAGATTGGATTAAAGGATTACTGCAAGGTCTTAATTTCAAAGATTCTCAGTTTATCTTTAATAATATATTGGGTAATTTAAGTGATAGAGAATATGGAATTCGTCCTAGAGTACGCTTTCGTAGAGATCATTTTAAAGGATTATAGATCTCGATAAGTTTAAAGTTAAAAAATAGCTGAGATTCTAAAAAAGATAAAATACCTGTTTAGAATTTCAAATGCTTCTTTTCTTTCTTTTTTCTATAGACATAGTAGCCAATCAAGAAAAGTCCAAAAGCTGACCAAACAAAAATTTTCGGAAAAACTTTAACAGAATGTTTTGGCTGGTCGATTGTTCCAAAACGTTTTCCCGGAGGCCAGAAAATAAAAGAGGGAATACCTCGTAGATTTTTCTCAGGTACAAAGCCAAAGTCTCTAGAATCTGCACTCATCGCATGGTTGTCGCCTAAAGCTAGGTAGTTTTTTTCTGGGATTTTTAAACCATATTTTTCTATTTTAGCAACATCTAAACTGCCATCGGCTTTGAGCGGAGCTCCGCGATCAAAGAAGCCATTGGCTTTTTGTTTTTCTTGAGCTACAAAGCTTTTTAAAGCAGGATCATTTTTTAAAAAGATTGGATGGTTCATTAAAATCAAATCACCATTTTTAAAATAAGCATAACGCGAAGGCTCTAAAGAAGTGCGGTTCTCTTTTAAAAAGAGCGTGTTCATTTCAATACCTAGATTATAAAGAGCTACTGTTAGCTCTTTAGAATAGGTACAGAGCGGGTTAGAAGGAGGCAGTTTGGAAGTTATGCCTAACAAGTTGACCTTGTAAGCTGTTCCATCTTGAAATTCATAAGTGCCATTAGGAACATCGCCCAGATAAGGAGAAAATCTGGAATTAAGACTGCCAATTCTAATACCGTAACCATCTTTGATTTTAAAACGGCAAGTAGTCAAGTTTTCAAAGATAGTTTTCAAATGCTTTTCATTTAATGGTAGATCAGAAATCTCGGTGCTTAAAGCAGGTTTGGGAGAGCCGGTAAAATCTTTTTCAAAAGTTATTCTTTTAATAGTGGGATGGTGGGTAAATTCTAAAAATAGCTGATGGTTTTTTTGAATGATTTGACTCATCGCAAAGTTTTCAAAACCCCACAGTTGGTAATAGTCTTGGATGTTTTTTAGGTCTGCAAAAAGTTGGGCTCTGTTAGAGCTGATACGGACTAACGGCTGATTCATTTGATAGAGGATATATTGGTCATCGACGGGAACTAATTTACCGTCTGGGCGAATGAAAGGAATATGCTCGATGTTTGCTAGATAGGGAGCTGTTTGAAAAGCTTCGATTCTTTGCCCTTCTTTATCAAACCCGTAAATCTGTCCACCATAGAAATAAAGCGTGTCGCCTGGCTTACCTATCAGTCTTTTAACATATTGTTTTTTGCCAGGCAGAACGAAAAAGTAAAGATAGTCACTATCGGGCATATCCATATCGGCAGTCGTGAAGACGATGGTGTCGCCGTGGGAAATCAATTTATTATTAAAATGCAAATGACCGGTCACCGAAGGGTTGTTTAAAGCGAAATTAGTTTTAGAGACGACTAAGAAATCTTTTTCTTTAAAGGTAGGTCGCATAGAACCGGTAGGGATAGTGTAATTCTCAAACCACATCTGCCGGATCACCACTGCAATGATTAAAGCTACTGATAAAGATAAGATGAAATGGACTGCTTTTTCTAGAGGACTCTTTTTTAAAAAGAGGGCAGCTGTTTTTTCTAGGTTGTGAGCATGGTTAGAGGCTTCGGTTTTGTCTTTTTTAAAGAAGGCAGCTTGTAAGTTTTTTAAAAGAGTTTCTATTTGCGTTTTTTGTAAAGGGGTTAGCTTAGCGCGTTTTCTTTTATAGTCTTTATAGATTTGGTGCAAGATTTTAAACGATTTTTTTAAAGAATAGGTTTTTGTTTTTGTCATATAACAGTTTTAATCCGTTAATGGTGATGTTGAAAAAAAATTAGTTTAGCTGATTTGGGAGCTAAAAGGCAATTTTAAATTGCTTTGCGATTTTTTGTGGGAAAACTGTTCATAAACTACTTATAGATAAATTTTTAGCTTATGAAAAATTACCAAAACTAGTTTTTGGTTTATTTCTTAAGTGTCTGAAAAAAAAAGAGTTAAGTTTGTAGATGGTTGTTTGCTTTTTTTAAAGGTTTAGATTGGGAATATTTTGGGAGTTGTTCAAAAGTTCTTTAAAAGAAATGTTAAAAAATTATTAACGGGAGTTAAAAATATAACTTTTAACTGGGAAGTTATGTCCGCTATCGACGCTTTTTAAAAAAACGGTTAATTGGGATGCGTGAATCTGAATAAAATAGGGGAAGGGAAAACTATCATCAAAATAAAGTTCGATGGTTTTTCGAGACAGTTCTGATCCATCTTTAGGCCAGACAGTTTCTAAGACTTTGAATTGAGCTTGTGCTATTTTGTTTCCTTCGAAGAATTTAGCTGGCTGCCAAAGTTTGCGTCTATCTGCTTCTCCGCCTTGAGGAGGAGGACCAATTTTTTTTCTTTTGTAATCTGGCTGAGGTTTTAGAGGCAGAGTTAAAAGTTTCATTAAAAAATGATCACCAGAATCGATCTTAAAACTAGCGCTGTTTTTCAAAGAATAAGCAGAGAGAAGACGGTTTTTTAAAAAATCTATTTCGTAGATATTCCAGACTAGAGCATCTGGATAATTTTGATTGGAGAGTTTTTGAAAAGAAGAGTTTTTTTTGAGAGCACTTTTTGGCAGCACTACTTCTTCTAAAGATAGTTTTTCTGTAGTTAGATTGTTGATGATTAACAAAGTATAAGTGTCATTTTTTAAAGTGACGAGGTAATCGCCCTTTTGGGCTTTTTGGAACTTGGATTTTAGAGTTATTGGCACTAGTAAAGAGGTGACGGAAGAGGAAGATTTCTTAGAGGGAGTATCAAGATTGTTAAGCTTGTTAGATAACATATTAGACGAAGTAGAAGACGTGGTAATAGAGCAGAAAAGAGAAGCAGCGGAAAGTAAAACTGTAAAATAAATTTTTAATATCTTTTTAATCATGCCATCCATTTTAATCAGGTTTATAAAAAAGAGGAATAGTTATGTTTAAAAAAGCTTTTTTAGCTTGTCTATTTTTATCTCTGGGCTTCTTAATACCCTTGCAAGCGGAGAAGAAGCTGTCTAAAGAGCAGCAGGTAGAAGAAATCGATCAGCATATCGAAGAGTTAAAACAAGCTAAAATCGGGTTGGAAGGCAAAGCTGTAAAATTGGAAAATCAGGGACAAAGGCTGCAATTTCAAGAAGGTTATTTGCAAGAGGCGAAGAGAGCGCTAAATGCTGCTGCAGAGTTTCGTCAGAATGCTGTGCAGGTTCAAGATGAGATCGATATTCTAGAAGCTAAGAGGGAGGAGTTAGTAGGGCCAAGGAAGACGCCGAAAACTTCTTCAACGAGTGATCAGAAACTTGAATAGCTAGCGTTTTTAAAGAGGCGGTTTTGCCTTTGACAATCTTAATATCTGATTTAGGTAAATCTAACAATTCTGAAAGAAAAGAGATCAGAGCTAAGTTGGCTTTGCCCTTTTCTCTTTGAGCTTTAAGCTTAATTTTTAAATAGCCGTTTTGCCAGCCGATAATTTCGTTTTTTGAGGCATTAGCGATAATTTTAACGGGGATAAGTTTTTTCTCTGGCATATTGATACTTTTTTAATTATTTGGTTTTGAGATTGTTAATGTTAAGTTTTGATTGTACCATTCACTTTGTTAGAATAACTGTTTTAAATTATTTCTTCATGCTATAAGTCTAAAATAAGAGATTACTCATTAAAAAAGGCTCTTTTTATGCAGCACGAAAATCATGATCTTCAAAAAACAGAAGCCCTTTTACAGGTTAATATTTTAAGAGAGCTTTTTGAAAAAGTCTATTTCGATAAAAAAACTGGCAATCAAAAATCTATACCCGTCAAAGCCATCCAGTCAGCTTATTCCAAACTTAAAGAATTAAATCTGAAGATGTCTCTTTTAAACGAAGAAGATCGGCAAATGGTTCATGATAGCGCCGGTGAAATCGAAGAATGCTGCTTAATGGTAGAGATTTCTTATCTGCGTTTAGCTAAATTACTGGGTACTTTAGAAACTCTGCGTGATCTCTTAGCTTTTGCTGTTCATGAAAAAAGTGGTTTTAGGGTTAAGACTTTGCTGACTGTGAATGTTTTAAGGCAGCTGATTCGAGATAAAGAAGAAATGAAGAACAAAGAAGAGCGTTTGGAATGGCTGAAACAGGTTCAGGAAATGGTTACTTTTTTAGGGTTTTATGCTGCTAAACTAGAGCTCAAACCAGAGCAAAAGAAAATTTATGAAGAGATGGACAAGAAGTTTGATCTGTTAAAAGGAAATGCTAATGGCAGCGGATTAGCTCTTTTGTGTGGTTTGATTGATACTTTTCACGATCTGTTTTAGATAGATAACAGATTTTCTTAGCTTAGTTTTTTTCTATATGCTAATTCTGTATTTTTATTTTTTCAGCTTTTTTTCAGATCTGCTTTTTCTATTTTTATTGTTTTTTCAAGTACATGAGTGTTTTCATAGCTCGGTAGTAGAAGAAAAGAGATAATAGAACCGCTAAGATGCCTAACCCGATGTAAAAAAGAGAGAGCAGATTCAGTCCTTGTAAGATAACCTCATAAGAAATAGCTAGGCTAATCAAAATTAAAACCATCTGAAAACAGGCTAGAGCAAACAGTAAAATAGCTGATAAAAGATGTTGTTTGTATTTCATCAGACAGGCCAGCGAGATGGTAATTACAGAAAAAGCAATTTCACGGATGAAAATAGCTTTTGGCATAAGTGGTACGATTTTTAAAAACCAAAGAAGAAGAGGTAGAGCTAGATTGACAATAGCAATAATAATAGCAAAATAAAATGCTTGGTTGATAATACTGTCTGGTGTGTTTTTAAACATAAAAATCCTTACTTTAGTTTGTTTGACATTGCAAGTTTATTATAAAGAAGAACTCTAATTTATGTGGAGTAAAGAAAGTAAAATAATATTTTTAATTTTTGATCTACGAAAAATAGATCTATTATGCAAGCAGATGGATAGTGCCTTCCAGACAGTCGCTTTTAATTAAAAGGCCGTTGGGAATGACAGAAATTTCAATCAGCTGCCGATTAGCAAATAAATCTAGTTTATGTTCAGGAATAGCAGGATCAAGATTGATATTAGCCCCAAAATAATCGATATGCAGTTTCCAGCTGCCAATATAATAAAATTTACCTGCCAGCAGTTTTTTAGGAGGGATGGAATGAGTATGATGCTGGTGGTTGGAAAGAGAGCAAATCCCTTCTAATAACCAAGCGTCTTTTTTGTCTTTAGTAAAAGTTAAAGCAATCCGCAAAGTAGAAGTTTTGAAACTTTTAGAGAAAACGCTTTTAGCATTTTTTTGCAAAAAACCATTTTCACTGATTGGTAAAAGAGTAGTTGTCATAATGGCATTTAAAGATAAAACAAATAAGGATTTTTTTAAAAGATTTAAAAGACTTTGTAAGTTTTTAATCCTGTGACAGACTGAATAGCTTTAACGGCTTTAAAAAAGATGATAAGGAGGCTGAGTCTGAGGAATCAGTTGAAATTGAACAGGCTTGTCATTTTGGATTGTAATTTCTCCTTTTAAATTACTGACTAAACCATCAGCTAAAAAAATGGGAAAAGAGGCGCCGTCTGGGATTTTATGGTCGAACCAGTAAGAGCTAAGGGTTTTTAAATAAGGATGGTTTGACAATCCTAAACGCATCAGAATTCTCCAAAACTTTTGACCTTCTGGTTGTTCTTCAATTCTGGTTTGAAAAGAGGGGATGGGTTGATGCTCCGAGAATGTAATGGAAAGCTGTAATAGTTTTGCGAATTCTTCAATAAATTTATGGCCCTCTTCAGTTATGAAGGGACAGATAATATAAAACTTAGGTATGGGCAATTTTAAAGCAAAACAAACATTTATGATATCGCTCATGACAAATCGAATTTGGGCTCCGCTATAAAGTCCGTCGTCAAAAATAGCTATTCTTTTCAGAGAAATATTTTTTTTTATAAACCAGGCCGTTTCTTCTTGAAACTTTTCAAAGTTTAAAACTTCCCGAGGTAAAATAGAAAGCTGTGGCAAGGCCATCTCTAACATCCATTCCTGACTTTTATGCTTCCAAGTCAGAGCTACATAATGCTGATCTGTACCTTTACCCTTACTTTTTAAATCTGTTTCTATTTGCTGATTAAAGGATCGAATAGATGCGCTAAAAGCGACTTTGAATTCTTCCTGGGAAATATGGGTAATAGCATTGATTGAGGCTCTAAGAGCTTCTCTGAGTGGTGCTGGATGAGCTGCTATCCAAAGCTTTACTTGCTCTTTATTTAATGGATTAGATCGCAGGGGCTTGGGAGGTACAATTCTAAGGGGATGATGATAACTGGCAATTGCTTGTAACACAGTAGGAGATGTTTTTTGAGATGATGTATGGGCTGGATCGCTTAAATAGACTGCAGTTTGAAAAAGATCAATTAATTGTGAACTTTGAGCCAATGCTTGTATCGCTGGGGCAGTGGTTGAGGAGGTCAGAGATGATTCTAAAACACGGAAAGTATGTTGAGTTTGCTCTGAAAGCTTGTCTTGATTGGCAGAGAGTTTTGAGCAGAGTTCTTGCAGCTGTTCGGTAATGGTTCGAATAGAGTCTTTAGGGGAGTCAGAAGAAAGGCTGGTGATCTCTCTTTGCAAAGAGGAAACTAGCTTGTCAATTTCAGTCGTCATAATAGTTATAGGCCTTTTTTTTAGCTTATAACTCATTTCTGTAATTTTTTATTCCTAATATTTTATTTTAAAAGGCCTTTTCCTCTTGATCAGAGAAAAAGGCCTTGTTTGGTTCTTATTTAGTTCTTATCGTAATAAGATTTGGTTAGGTTATTTTGTTAAGTCTTTTTCTTCTTGGGAAGAACGCAGTTCAGAAAAAGTTTTTTGCAAAGCAGTATGTAGTTTTGCCACATGTTCTTTTTTCCAAAGCTTTTTGTCTTCTCTGACAAAGGTTGTTTTATCATCACGGTTGTCAAAAATACCAATCGGTAAAAGATAGGTTTTACCATGGCTTTGAATACTGACAGTATGAGGCTTGGATGATTTGTTTTTGAGATAGAACATATCATCACAGCCATAATCAGCATACATGACGGCTAAAGGCACTTTGTGGTTTAGAATTGAGCCTGGATCATTGGGATTTGATCTGACTGTATTTTTTTCTAAGGAATCTTCCACAGCTACCTGAATATAAAAAATAGAAGCTTTTTCTAAAATTTCTGGACTGAGTTGGGAAAGAGCATAATTATATCCATAAGGAGCTGGTAAAGGCATAGCGGATGCAGAAGCTCCTCCTCGAGAGAATTCAATCACCACAGTTTTATTAGCTAAGCCTAATGCAACATTCTGGTTTAAATTTTTTACGATTTTAGCAGCTTCTTTTTCTAAAACAGAGGCTAAAGAGCGGCGAATAGATGGCGCTAGTTTACTAAAAACAGGTGGTTGATTGATTCTGGCACGAGCTTTATCAATCCGATCAAAAATCCATTCAGCAGAAGAATCAGACTCAGACACGGATCTTTGTAAAGCCACATCTTCATATTCTAAATTGATCAGCTGAATTAAAGTACCCCATTCATGAGCATCTTTGAAGGGCAGTACAGGAGAACGGAAAAAAGCTCCTTCCAGACCTTTGTTAATGAGCTCGTTGCTAATTAAGCGCATCATATGTACGTAGGGAAAATCATCGAATTGAATAGTATCTCCAATGCCGAATTCTTTCAGAGCAGTCTCTTTATTTACGTTATCTAGATATTTTCTAACTTCTGATTTACCAGAAGCGGGAAGCGCAGTGAAAAGTAATACATTAAGAGGTTTCTGAGCAGTAATAGATTTTTTTAGAGTTACCAATGTGGCTGGTGCATTTGTATTGTTTGGTTCTTTTTTTATTTCTATCCGTTCTTTAGGAAAGACAGAAACAGTTAAAAGGGTTAGTAAAAGACTAAAGAAAAAGTGCTTCATAATTGTTTTTCTCCTTATTGATTTAATTTTATTAAAATCGATCTTAGCTGGTAAGTAGCTTTTTTAAAATAGAAAATCTTTTTAAAGAATAGAAAAAGAGCTTTAAAGATGCTTATGTTTTAAGAGTCATTTGGTAAATATTGTCTTTTGTTTTACTATGGTTTTTTGCTTTACTATATTTGCTTTTATTTTGATTTTTTATGAAATTTTTTAAATTCTTTTTTCTTTTTTTACTTTTGCTGTCGATTGGTTGTTTAGCTGTATACAAACACCAAGAGAGAAAAAATATCTATTTTTATACAGGTTTTTTTGGTTTGGCAAATGAAGATAAAAACAAAGACATTTATTTCTATGGCCAAAATCTTTCAGCTATTTGCCGTGAAAAAGGGTACAGCTTAAAAATTACCCGTTCTCTTGATCCAAAGCATTTGAAAAACTTATACAAGCTAGTAATTTTTGATTTAGAAGGGATTTCACGTAAAAAGCTGAAAAACTATCCTCAAAAAAGATTGGTTTTATTTTTGTGGGAGCCGCCGAGTACTGTTCCTAAAAACTATCAAAAAAAATATCATCGCTATTTTTCAAAAATTTATACTTGGAATGATGCTCTGGTAGATAATCGCAGATATTTTAAATTTTACTATCCAGAAAGAAAGCAAATGATAGCGAATGAAAATCAAAAGGTTTTTGCTGAGAAAAAGCTCTTAACCATGATCGCTAGATGTAAAAGTTCCAGCCACCCTGATGCTCTTTATGGTCAAAGGGAAGATGCTGTGAAGTTTTTTGAAGGCAAAGAGGGATTTACGCTTTTTGGACCGGCTTGGCCTCAAAAATATAAAAATTATCAAGGACCTGTTCCTTCGAAAGAAGTCTTGAAAGATTTTCGTTTTTCTCTTTGCTACGAAAACATGCAAAATATTTCAGGCTATGTGACTGAGAAGATTTTTGATGCTTTTCATTTTGGATCTGTGCCTGTCTATTGGGGTGCTGATAATATTACTGAATATGTACCAGAGAACTGTTTTATCGACAGACGGAAATTTGGATCTTTAGAAGATTTGAATTCCTATCTTCAAAATATGAAAGAAGCAGAATATCAACTTTATTTAGAAAATATTAAAGTTTTTCTTGAGAGTCAAAAAACGGATTTCTTTTCTCCGGAGCATTTTGCTCAGACTTTTCAAAAAGCTCTGTTTGAATAGCTTTTCCTTTATTTAATTTTTCAAAGTCAATTATTAAGAAAAAGTTATTGCAAACTTTTGTTTGACAGTATATGGACAAAATTAAGCTTATTAGTAAAGCTTCAAGGGCTTTATATGAAACGTATTATTGTTTGGTCTTCTTTAGCTGTAATTATCCTAACGGCTATTGTGGCGACTATCTATATTTATAGACATTTGGAAAAAAATAGAAATGAACTGCTTTTTTATGGCAATGTCGATGTACGCGAAGTCGATATGGGCTTTCGGGTTCCCGGCCAGGTAACAGAGCTTTTATTTGAAGAGGGGGATGAGGTAACTGAAGGTTCTTTGGTTGCTGTTTTAGATAAAACTCCTTATGACAGCCAGGTTACTAAAGCAAAAGCAGATGTTGCAGCTTTTACAGCCAAATTAATCAATGCTGAAATTTTACTGGAAAGACGGAGAGCTTTGATTAAAATAGGAGGCGTATCTCAGGAAGATCTGGATGATGCGCTGGCCAACCGAGATAGTTTGCAAGCTGATCTTAAAGCCTCAGAAGCTGCTTTAGTCGTAGCAGAGGACAATCTTGCCTATACCGAGATCTATGCTCCTACTGATGGTATAATCTTAACCCGTATTAGAGAACCTGGAACGGTAGTTAACCCTGCTGATCCAGTCTATACGCTGTCAGTTATTTC
>CAZTYI010000016.1:0-20339 GCA_964618335.1 uncultured bacterium | reverse complement strand
ATTTGAAGACGACGAAGAAGAAAAATAGTTCTTTCTAACCTATTCTCACGATTAAAACTGTAGCTTTTTCTGGTTATATTCTGGTCTTAGTGACATTCTCTCGGCATTAAAATACCGAGGATTCCCGAGAATTAATCTTAAAAAATATGCATCGCTTCTCTGACTTCTTTTAAAGTAGCCGCCGCTTTAGCCTTAGCTTTTTCAGTACCTTTTTCAATCACGGAAAGCACATAAGCCTGATCTTTCTCCAGCTCTTTTCTTTTGGTTCTGATCGGTTCTAAAAAAGCCTGCATAACTTCTAAGAGATATTTTTTAACGACTGAATCCCCCAAGCCACCTTTTTGATAGTGGGATTTAAGCTCTTCTATTTTGGTTTTATCAGTACCAAAAGCATCTAGATAAGTAAAGACTGGATTACCTTCGACCTTACCGGGATCCTCTACTTTTAAATGGCCTGGATCGGTATACATCTTTTTAATCTTTTTCTCTACCTCATCAGCCGAATCAGAAAGATAGATAGCATTTTTTAAAGTTTTGCTCATTTTATTGTTGCCATCGATGCCAGGCAAACGAGAGAATTTAGGGATAACTGCTTTTGGCTCGACTAAAACATTGCATTTATAAGTCCGGTTAAACTTACGTACTACTTCCACTGTCTGTTCAATCATCGGCAATTGATCTTCCCCTACCGGTACTAAATTAGCTTTAAAAGCTGTGATATCGGCAGCCTGAGAAATCGGATAAACCATAAAACCAGCTGGAACTTCTTCGCCAAATCCCTTTTGTCGGATTTCTGCTTTGACTGTTGGATTGTGTTTTAAGCGGTTCCAAGTGATCAAGTTCAGATAATACATGGTCAACTCGCAAAGCTCTGGCAAACGGGTCTGCACAAAAATAGTGCTTTTCTCAGGATCTATTCCGACAGCTAAATAATCCAGCGTGACTTCTAGAATATTCTTCTTAACTACATCAGGTTCTTTAGCATGATCAGTTAAAGCCTGGGCATCAGCCAGAATAATATATTGCTCAGCCGTCTCTTGCATTAAGACGCGGTTTTGTAATGAGCCGACATAATGACCTAAATGTAACGGTCCGGTAGGACGGTCGCCGGTTAAAATAATTGGTTTTTTAGTCATTTTGAAATAGTGGAGGGTTATAGTTAATAATTTTACTTTAAATTTTAAATTTATTTTAGTTTAGAGTTTTAAGAACCATTTTTCAAGGTTCTTTAGAAGATCCTTTCCAAAAAGGAATTTTTCTTTTATTTTTGGTTGGTTTTTTAACCCTGAACCGCTAAAACAGAATTTAAGCAAAGCCAACTGGGATTGTAAGCTAAAAATAAGAGTTTACAAGCGAACCAAGTAAGTCAAAAATTGAAAAGAGCGATTAGCCATGACGGACAAAAAAACAATCGGCAGATATGAGATTATAAAACATCTGGCTCAAGGCGGCATGGGAGAAGTCTTTTTAGCCTTTGATCCCACTTGCTCAAGAAACGTCGCCCTCAAAAGAATCAGAGAAGACCTCAAAGACAAGCCTACTATCCGCCAACGCTTTTTAAAAGAAGCCAGAATCGCTTCTCAGCTGACCCACCCTTCTATAGTACCGATTTATTCTATTCATGAAGATGAGGATAGCGTTTACTATACTATGCCCTATGTCGAAGGCAAAACTCTCAAGGACATTTTAGTTGAAGCAGTAAAAATGCCTTCTTCAGAAAGCTCTATTCCTAATTTAATTAGGGTTTTTCTAGCTGTCTGCGAAGCAATGGCTTTTGTCCATTCAAAAAAAATTCTCCATCGCGACTTAAAGCCTTCCAATATCTTAGTCGGAAAATATGGCGAAGTCTTAATCCTAGACTGGGGTATTGCTAATTACTTAAATGAAATCGAAGCTAAAAACCAAGCTCTCTTAGAAAAAAAGTCTTCTCAAGATGAACTCAAAACTAACGAAAAAAAACTACCTCATCCTAACAAAATTGCCGGTACAATTACTTATCTGGCTCCTGAATGTGTTCTAGGAGAGTACTCCTCTGTATTGTCTGATGTTTATGCTCTTGGCGTTATTTTATACCAAATTCTTACTCTACGCTCGCCCTTCCGCAGAACTTCTGTTGCTGATTTCCGTAAAAAAGCCAAACTAGAAAAAACTCCTGATCCGGCACTTGCCGCTCCCTATCGCGACATTCCTCTAGCTCTTTCTAAAATCACTAAAAAGTGTCTCTATTTTGATAAAAAAGAGCGCTATCAAACAATTGAAGCTTTACTCAAAGATCTTAAAAATTACATCGAAGGCAATCCTGAATGGATGTTAAAGGGAGAGTTAGATTTAAAAGATCCTAAAGCGTTTATTTTCCAAGAAAATATCTATCTGCCTAAAACTCTAGAAAGCTCCGACTGGGCCTCTGTCTGGTTAGCTAAAGCGACCCTTTCCGGCAGCTTTAAGATCAGCTTTGAATTTCTCTTAAAAGAGAAAAGTTCAGGCTTAGGCGTTCTCTTTTCTATCCCAGAACATTCAGGCAAATACATTATAGAAGATGGCTTCCTGGTCTTTTTTGGCCCCAAGAAAAAACCTTACATAGAACTGTCCCACGGTTCCATTCTAGTACTTCGCAATCAAAATATCGCACTGAAAAAAAGAATCTGGCACAAAGTCAAAATTGAAAAACTCGGCAATACCATCCGCTGTTATCTAAACGATATCTTAGTCTTGTCCTACATTAGCTATATCCCTCTTTTTGGATCTCATTTAGGGCTCTTTTTTAAAGACAATGCTTTTCTAATTTCCAATTTCAAACTCTTTGCCGCTTCCAATAACCTACTCGTCAGCTGTCTGGCTCTGCCTGATGCTTTCCTCTCTAAAAAAGATTTTGATGCAGCCTATTTGGAATACAAACGCATTGCTGCTTCTTTCCCTGGTAGAACAGAAGAAAGAGAAGCTCTTTTTAGAGCTGGCATTACGATTTTAGAAAAAGCTAAAACCGAAGGAGACAAAGAGCTCTTTGAACAAGCTCTTTTAGAATTTGAAAATTTAAAAACAGGAGCCGGAGCTCCTTTAGAATACCTAGGCAAATCTATCGTCTACGCTACTCTCAAAGAATATGAAGAAGAAGCTAAATGCCTTGAGCTAGCCATCCGCAGATTCCAAGACCATCCTTTAATCTCTCTTCTCAAAGAGCACCTGCTTTTACGTTTACATGAAAGCTCTTTTGCACAAAGAGAAGCTCATTTAAGGCTAATGCTAGTTTCTCAGTTAATCTTTTTAGAGCTTAACAAATTACCAGATACTGAGCTGCTCACTCAGAACTTGCAAAAGCATTTACTACCGCTAGAGTTCTTAATTCCTTCTAAAAACATGCTGATTATTGATTTAGCTTTCCGTTTAGATAAAAAGATGCTGCTCTTAGATCTTCTAGAAAAGCTGGACTCTAAAAAAGAAGAAGATGCTTTAGATATTTTTAATATTTTGATTTCTCTTTTAGAAATGGGCACTTCGGAAGAAGTATCTAATCTAATCAATCAAGATCCGTTAAATCAAGATCGATCCGTTATCTGCTCTGCTGCTGTCGCTGCCATCAAAGAAACTCTGAAAATTATAGAGGGGAATTTTACCCAGACCTACGCTTTTAAAAATAAGAAATTAGATTCTCTAACTTTTGCTTCTCTACTCTTTTTACTTAAAACAGCACTTAAAGAAAACAATGCTGCTTTTATTACCAATACTCTTCAAAAGCTTGATTTAGAAGAATTACAATTAATGGTAGAGCCTAAAGTAGATCAAAAAGAATCGGCTATAAATATAAACCCTAAAACTATTTTGACCAGCTATCAGATCTGGGCTTATCTATTAGAGAAAAAACTCTCAAAAGCCGAAGAGCTTTTCAAAGGTTTTTCTGAAGAACAAAGAGCTGACGAGCAAAGTCCTCTCTTTATTCCTTACGGTCTTTTCCTGCATTTAAAAGGCGAAGAAGAGGTAGCTAAATTGCATTTCACTGCGCCTTTGGATACGCTCTATCCTTCTATGGGAGCTCTATTTGGACTAATTGTGACTGGCAAGGGAGAAAAGTGGCGAGAAAAACTGTTGCCTTATGAAAGAAGGGAACTCAGAGAGCTGCTAGAAATCTATACTGAGCTGGCAGAGAAAAGTCTAACGAAGAGTTTTTTCAAATTTTAAATTTACTTTCAGCTGCGAATTTAAAAAAGACAGTCTTTAAAACCCTTCATACCGATCATATCGATTCAAAAACTAGGTTTTGACTTTACTCCTCTGTTTTGCTATTTTTAATGTTTAATTTGAGTGTTTTAACATTATGGCTGATCTTTCCCCTATTTATAATCCTAAAGAAATCGAAACCAAATGGTACAAGTTTTGGAAAGATAAAAACCTTTTCAAAGCCAGTACCGCTTCTAAAAAAAAATCCTTCTCCATTGTCATGCCGCCGCCTAACGTCACCGGCGTTCTGCATATGGGCCACGCCCTCGTTAGCACCCTGCAAGACATTCTGATCCGCTTCAAGCGTATGCAGGGATATGACGCTCTTTGGGTTCCTGGCACCGACCATGCCGGTATTTCTACCCAAACTGTCGTTGAAAAACACTTAATCAACACCGAAGGCAAAAGAAGAGCAGACTTTACCAGAGAAGAGTTTTTAAAAAGAGTCTGGCAGTGGAAAGAAGAAAAACAAAAAAACATCCTTAACCAAATCGAAAAGGTAGGCTCTTCCTGCGATTGGTCTTATCTTCATTTTACCTTAGATGAGCAATGCTCTTTAGCTGTTAAGACCATCTTCAAAAAAATGTTCGATGAAGGACTGATCTACCGAGGCAATTACTTGGTTAACTGGGATCCTATCGCTCAAACTGCTATCGCCGATGATGAGGTCGAATGGGAAGAAAAAGAGGGCTCTCTTTGGTATTTTAAATATCCTTTAGCCAGTTATCAAACTAACAGTGAGGATAGTTATAATAAAAATAATAACAGTCGTTATATAACAATTGCCACCACCCGTCCGGAAACCATGCTGGGAGATACAGCAGTAGCAGTTTCTCCTAAAGATCCGCGCTACCAAGATCTAATCGGCAAAGAAATCGCTCTGCCTTTGACAGATCGAAAAATTCCGATTATCGCTGACAGCTATGTGGAATCAGAGTTCGGCTCCGGTGCTTTAAAAATCACTCCAGCTCATGATTTTAATGACCACGCTATCGGCACCCGCCATAACTTGGAAATGATCAATATTATGAACAGCGATGGCACAATCAATCAAAATGGAGGCGAATTCGCCGGATTGACCATGCTTAAAGCCAGAGAGCAGATCGTTCAAAAGATGAAAGCTCAAGGACTGTTGGAAAAAATAGAGCCTTATAAACTGCGTTTTGGAGTTTCTTATCGTTCTAAAGCAGTAATTGAGCCTTATCTTTCTAAACAGTGGTTTGTCAAGATGACCGCTTTTAAAGATGAGCTGATCAACACTGTCAAAGAGAAAAAAGTTCAAATCATTCCAGAGCAATGGGAAAATACCTATTTTCATTGGATCGATAATTTAAGAGATTGGTGTATTTCTAGACAGCTATGGTGGGGCCATAGGATTCCGATTTGGTATAATAAAAAAGATCCTGAAAAAATGATCTGTTACATCGGTGAAGGCGAACCAAAAGAGGTTCAAAAAAATCCGGATGAATGGAAAAGAGAAGAAGATGTTTTAGATACTTGGTTCTCTTCTGCTCTTTGGCCTTTTTCTACTTTAGGCTGGCCAAAAAAAACTCCGGAAATAAAAAAGTTCTTTCCAACTTCTATTTTGATTACCGGCCATGACATTTTGTTTTTCTGGGTAGCCAGAATGATTCTGATGAGCAAATACGCGCTAAAAAAAGTACCTTTCCATAAGACTTTTTTGCACGGGTTAATTTATGGAAAATCCTATTGGAGAAAAGATCATGACGGCTCTATTTCTTATGTCGGAGCCAAAGAAAAGAATGAATATGATCTAGGTGGAAAAATACCAGGCGATGTTTCTTCTAAATGGGAAAAAATGAGCAAATCAAAAGGCAACGTCATCGATCCTTTAGAGATTATTGAAAAATATGGTACTGACGCTATGCGTTTAGCGCTAACTTCTACCGTAACTCATGCTAGTCAAATTGATCTGGACTTACGCCGTTTTGACGAGTTTAAAAACTTTACCAATAAAATCTGGAATGGCGCGAGATTTGTTTTACAAAACTTGGCCACTCTTTCCAAAGAAGCCTTAGCCAAAGGCTTAAACTTAGAATTGCTAACTTTGGAAGATCAATGGATTCTTTCTAAGTTAAACCGCGTCATCAAAAAAGAAACTGAACATTTAGAAAATTACGAATTTGATAAAGCGGCTAGCCTTCCCTATAACTTTTTCTGGAATGACTTTTGCGCTTATTATCTAGAACTTTCCAAACCAGTGCTCTTTGGCAAGGAAGGTACTGATGAAATTAAAGAAAACAAACAAAAAGTGCTATTGATTGTCCTTTTAAACGCTTTGCGTCTTTTACATCCAATCACTCCTTTTATTACCGAAGAACTTTTCCAAACGCTAAAAAATGATTTCGATGCTATTCCTATCTCTTCTTCTGCCGATCCTTATACCCAAGATGCTTTAGCTACTTTGCAAAGCCAAGCACTAATTATTGCCAGCTATCCAAAAGTCTCTAAAAAAGACATTTCTTCTAAAGTTGAAAAAAGCTTCGATTACCTTTCTGAAGTGGTCCGCTTAATCCGCAATATCCGGATGGAAATGAAAGTGCCGCTAGGTGAAAAAACAGATCTTTATTTTTACGTTAAACGCAAAAAAGATTTAAAAATGCTGCAAGACAACCTGCTTTTTATCAAAGCGCTAGTAAAAATAGAAAAGATTGTCTTTGTTCAAAAAGAAAAAGAGCTGCCTTCCGGTTCTTCTGCGCTCTTGGGTAAGCTGAAAATAGTCCTGCCTTTATCTGAAGAACTCATTCAAAAAGAAAAAACTAGATTGGTCAAAGAAAAGGCTAAAATCGACGAGCAAATAACTTCTTTAGAAGGGAAAATTAACAATCCTGATTTTCTGGCTAAAGCACCAGCTGCTGTGATTGCTAAAATGAAAGCTAATTTTAAGACTTTGCAAGATCACAGTGTCTCTTTGGAAAAGAAAATTAGCTCTCTTTAATAATTGTTTAAGAAGACTGCTTTGAATTCTCCTTATTTTAAGAAATATTCAGACAATTAAAGAAATGCTTTATGGATTGATTTTTGAAGCGGAAAAATCACTCTCTTCTTCTTCATTATCGATATCAATCAGACGAGTCCAAAGCTGCTGTTTCCACTCTTCTATTAACTCGCCTTTCTGAGAGATAACTTGAAAACGATAAGTTAAAATTTTATGGTCTTTGTCTCGTTTAGGATTGGCAAAAAAGAAAGTCTGAGTGCCCCATGATCTTTGCAAAGGCACAATTTTGACATCCTGTGTATTGTTCCAATATCTGACGGTTAACAACAAAGACAGCTTTTTAGAATAAAGACCATAAGGAAAACTCCAGCTGACAATGATTTTCTGACCGATTGGTGGATCTTCCTGTCTATAATCAGGCGTTTGCACATGGCTGGAAGCTAAATCGCCAGCATCGACATTTTCCATTTGGACATAGAGATGATTTTTAGTGCAGGAAGAAAACAACAAAAAGCCCAATAAGAAGAAAACTAGATAACAAGAAGAAGGTAATAGTGATGATGATAAAAAGTTCCGCAAACCAGAAAATTTTAAATATCGCAAAAGAAGCACCTGTTGCTTTTTTTTTAAAATGAGCGTAGCATTTTTTTAAAAAATAAAGCAAATGTCCCAAACAGCTATTACAGTTATTTTTTCATCTGACAGACAAAAAGTCCTGCTAATTAAAAGACGGGATGTACCGGTTTGGGTGCTGCCTGGCGGCGGTATTGAAAAAAATGAGACTCCTCTTCAAGCTGCTCAAAGAGAAGCTGAAGAAGAAACAGGCTACAAGGTTGAAATAACTAAACAGGTCGGAGAATATTTTCCGATTAACCGGCTATCCAAACATACCTTTTTGTTTGAGGGACGCATTTCTTCAGGCCATTCTCAAATTAACCAAGAAGCCAAAGAAATTGTTTTTTTTGCGCTAGATCAGCTGCCTAAGCTAATCCCACCGCCTTACCCTGAATGGATCAAAGAAGCCCATTTAAATCCTCAAAAACTGATCAAAAGAAAACTGACAGAGGTTAACTACTCGGCTTTTTTCAAAAACGTAGTTTTGCACCCTGTTTTGATTTTGCGTTTTTTACTTTCCAGAATTAATCTGCATATTAATTCGGATTAATGAATTTATTTTTTCTTTTTCTTCTTCACGCTTAGCTTTTAAGAAGCTTAAAAAATCACAGATTCGGCTTCAATCTAAAAACAATATAAGCCAGTGCCGAACCAAAAAGAGCAGTAACTAATTGCATAAAGCCAAAAATTACACTCACCTGCACAGCCAGCTCTTTATATAAATAAAAACCTACTACAAAAGCTAGCGTAAATAAAAAAGTAAATTTAGCAATCGCAGCTAAAGCTGCTTTGACCAAATAAGGCTGTTGTCTCAGCAAATAAAAAACCACAGCTAAAAGGCAGTTGGACAACATAATCAAGGGCACTAACGGAGCCATAGTCCAAGGTAAAAGGCCAACAGCTAAAGCAATCAATGAAGGAACAAGAGAGATGATTAAAGCGGCTCTTAAGCCTAAATAAAGCACCGCCAGAAATAACATAGCATTAACTAATGTACCAGTCACAATCTGAATTCTAATCAAAGGAGCAAAGACAGCCAGCGTTAAAAAAAGAGTAAAAAACAGGCTTTTTTCTTTAAATTTAGCAATTTGCATAAAGACCCTCATATTCTATTTTATTTAACGATAATGTTTTAAAAATTTTTATAAAAGATTTTTCAGATTTTCCAGATTTTTCAGATCTTAGATAAAAAAAAGCGCAGTTTAAAATCTTAATCTATGCTAACTTTTTTTTCTAAGTTCTTGAGTTTTTGAAAGTTCAAAATTTTCAAAAAAAAGCTGGCTAAAAAATTTAAAAAAAACTATATATGGTAAGTAAGAAAGAAATAAAGCTACCATATATAGTAGCTAGTCCTCTTAATAAGATCTTAAATAAAAAGGAGAAAAAACTATGATAAAACCAAAATGCAAGGTTGAAAAAATACAGAAAAGAACCGGCCAAATCGTAGCTTTTGATCCAAGAAAAATTAACATAGCCATTACCAAGGCAGGAAAAGAGACCGGTGAATTCAACGGAAAAATTGCCAAAACTTTAACTTTAAAAGTCGTCCAACTTTTAGAACAAACTGTTCAAAATGATATCATTCCAACGGTTGAAGAAATACAAGATATTGTAGAAGAGGTATTGCTCTCTTCAGCTTTTAAAAAGACTGGCAAATCTTACATTATTTATCGTGACCAGCACGCCCACTTAAGAGAAATCTCTAATCAGGCCGGCATTAATTTAGTTGATCAATATCTAGACAAACTGGACTGGCAGGTCAAAGAAAATTCCAATATGTCTTATTCTCTGCAAGGCCTGCAAAATTACATTGCCTCTGAGACCAATAAAATCTATTGGCTGAACAAAATCTACAACTCTAAAATTAAAAAAGTACATTCCAATGGAGATCTGCATTTACATGATCTTGGCGTCTTAGCTTCTTACTGTGTCGGCTGGGATCTAAAAGATTTGCTCACCGTTGGTTTTACCGGAGTTTCTGGAAAAGTTCAAAGCAAGCCGCCTAAGCATTTTAGAACCGCGCTAGGCCAAATAGTTAACTTTTTTTATACCTTGCAAGGAGAAGCTGCCGGAGCTCAGGCCTTTTCTTCTTTAGATACCCTCTTAGCTCCTTTTATCCGCTACGACAATCTAAATTACCAACAAGTCAAACAAGCAGTGCAAGAATTTGTCTTTAATATCAACGTGCCAACCAGAGTCGGCTTTCAAACGCCCTTTACCAATATTACGCTAGATCTCCAACCTCCTTCTACATTAGCTGATACACCGGTCATGATCGGCGGCAAGTACAAAACCGAAAAATATAAAGAGTTTCAAGAAGAAATGGATCTTTTCAACCGTGCTTTTTTAGAGGTCATGATTGAAGGAGATGCCAAAGGACGGGTCTTTACCTTCCCTATCCCGACTTACAATATTACTAAAGATTTCGACTGGGACAACCCTAAATATGAACAACTCTGGGAAGTTACCGGCAAATATGGCATTCCCTATTTTGCTAATTTCGTTAATTCCGAACTTAACCCTGAAGATGCTCGGTCAATGTGCTGTCGATTACGTTTAGATACTCGGCAGTTAGCTCATAAAGGCGGAGGCTTGTTTGGTTCTAATCCTTTAACCGGATCGATCGGCGTGGTCACGATCAATCTGCCAAGACTAGGATATCTTTCTAAAAACAAAGAAGAGTTTTTAGAAAGGCTCAGCGAGCTGATGGAATTGGCCAAAGAAAGCTTAGAGGTAAAAAGAAAAGTCATTGAAAGACTCACCGATGCTGGACTTTATCCTTACTCTAAATTTTATCTCAGAGATATTAAACAACGTTTTAACCTCTATTGGAAAAATCATTTTTCTACGATCGGTCTGCTTGGCATGAACGAAGCCTGTTTAAATCTTTTAAAAGAAGATATTACCTCGGAAAATGGCAAATCTTTCGCTGAAGAAGTGCTGGTTTTTATGAGAGACAGACTCAAACAATTCCAAAAAGAGACTTCCAATAATTACAATCTAGAAGCTACCCCTGCCGAAGGCACTGCTTTCAGATTAGCACTTAGCGATAAGAAAAAATATCCCGATATTATTACCGCTAACGAAGCTAATTTTGCTGAGGGCGGACAGCCTTTCTATACAAATTCTTCCCTACTGCCAGTCAATTACACCGAAGATCTTTTCGAAACTTTAGAACATCAAGATTCCCTGCAAACTAAATACACCGGCGGTACTGTACTACATGCTTATCTTGGCGAAAAGATGAGTGATAATGACAACGTAAAAAATTTGATTAGAAAAGTCTTTTCACGTTTTTCTCTGCCTTATATTTCAATCACGCCGACTTTCAGCATCTGCCCTGAACATGGTTATATTGCCGGTGAAAACCCGATTTGCCCAACTTGTGCTAAAGATTGCGAGGTTTATTCGCGAGTCGTTGGATATCTGCGTCCTGTTCAGCAATGGAATGCCGGAAAACAGGCTGAATTCAACTTAAGAAAAACCTACAATCTTGATCTGACAGAAAAAACAAATACAAAAATATCTAAGAAAACAATTGAAAAAATAGCTACCAAAGCAACCGAAAAAACAGCTGCTAAAACACCAACCACCATATGTTAATCGGAGGATTGCAAAAACTCTCTTTAATTGATTATCCTCATCAGCTGGCGGCTGTGATTTTTACCTGCGGCTGCCCGCTGAGATGTCAATTCTGCCATAACGCTTCTCTGGTCATCCCCTCTCTTTATAGTCCATCAATTCCAGAAGAAGAAATTTTTGCTTTTTTAGAAAAAAGAAAAAATTATTTAGACGGAGTAGTCATTACTGGCGGCGAGCCAACCATCCAAGCAGACTTGTTACCTTTCATTAGCAAAATTAAAACCATGGGCTATCGTATTAAGTTGGATACTTGTGGGACTAATCCTGCAATGATTGAAGAGCTTTTAAAAAACCAGCTGCTTGATTACATTGCCATGGATCTCAAAGCTCCGTTAAAAAACTACCAAAAAGTAGCAGGCGTCCAAATTGATCCAAAAATTATTTTAAAAAGCATTGCTCTGATTTTAAGCTCAAAGATTAAAAAAGAGTTCCGCTCTACGCTGGTTCAAGATCTACATAGCGGTTTAGATGTCATAGAAATGGCTAAACTGATTAAAGGAGCCCCTCTGTATACTCTGCAAAAATATATTAATAAAAATCCTTTAAATCCTGCTTTAAAGGGTAATCAGACCTTTTCTGATCAAGAGCTTTTTCAATTACAAAAAGCCGTGCAAAAAGAAGTCAGCACCTGTCTGATCAGATAATAATATTTTTTTGACTTGTTCTATTTTTAAAATTAATTCATAATTAATCTCTAAATTTTACAAACAAACTAGTTTTGTAAAACAAACCAAAAAAAAGAAACAGAAGAAAGAAAAGAAAAAACTAAAAATCAAACTCCGTCTAAAATTATGCAAAAAATAGAACTTCTCTCCCCTGCCGGTAACTTTATCAATCTACGAGCCGCCATAGATGCCGGAGCCAACGGCGTTTACTTCGGCGTTCAAGAGCTGAATATGCGTTCTCTGGCAGCTCATAACTTTACTCTAAAAGACCTACCTAAAATCTCAGCTCTTTGCAAAAAACACCAAGTTAAAAGCTATCTGACGGTCAACAGTCTGATCTATGATCAAGATCTGTTGTTAGCACAAAAACTCTGCGATGAAGCTAAAAAACATGGTATTGATGCAGTTATTGCCAGCGATGTGGCTATTTTGGAATATTTAAAAAAAATCAAGCTCAGCGCCCATATTTCTACTCAAATGAACGTCGGAAATTTAGAAGCTGTGCGCTTTTTTTCTAATTATGCCGACACGATAGTTTTAGCTAGAGAACTGACTCTTGAACAAATCAGCTCGATTACTCAAGCCATCAAAAAAGAAAAGATCAAAGGCCCCAGCGGCCAGTTAGTCAAAATTGAAATTTTTATTCATGGAGCGCTGTGTGTAGGCATTTCCGGTAAATGCTATATGAGTTTAGCTCTTTATAACCAATCAGCCAATCGAGGCAAATGCCAGCAGCCCTGCCGAAGAAAATATAAAATCATTGATGAAGTCACGAATAAAGAGCTGTCTATCGACAATCAATATGTCATGTCCCCTAAAGACCTCTGTACGATTTCTGTCTTAGATAAAATTATCCAAAGCGGAGCTTCTGTTTTAAAAATTGAAGGACGGGCACGCTCTCCTGAATATGTCTGGCAAGTAACACGTTCTTATAAAGAAGCACTTACTAGCCTTGAGAAGGATAAAAATAAGGCTTATACCCCAGAAAAAATAAAAGATTGGCAAGCTGCCCTAAAAAGCGTTTATAACCGCGGTTTCTGGGAAGGCGGTTACTATTTGGGGGAAAAGCTGGGAGAATGGTCAAATAGCGCCGGATCACAAGCTACTTATAAGCGTACCTACCTAGGCAAAGCAGTTAAATACTTTTCAAAATTAAAAGTAGCCGAATTTCTCTTGGAAACCGGAGATTTAAAAATTGGCAATGAAGTCTATATCACCGGCCCTACGACCGGTCTTTTGAAACTAAAAGTGTTGTCTCTGCATACTAATGGTCCGGTTAAATTAGCAGTCAAAGGTGAAAAAGCCGCTCTTTTAGTTGGAAAAAAAATACGTAGAAATGATCAACTTTATTTAATCGAAAAAAACTAGTCAGAACTATTTAAAAGAAAAAGTTTTGACTCATATTTTTAAAAAAAAGAAGGCCAAAAAATGAATATGCAACAAGATCAAGAAAAACTTAAAAACATCAGAATTCAAATCGATCAAATTGATCAGAATTTAATCAGCCTTTTAGATCAAAGACTTCTGTTAGCCTTGAGTGCTTTAGCTTATAAAAAACAGGTGTTAGATAAAAAAAGAGAACAAGAAATCTTGAAAAAAACTCCTTCTAAATATTTAAAAGCTATCTTTCAAGAAATTCTAACCAGCACTAAAAAAGAACAGAAAAAACCACAAAATTAATTTTTTAAAAAAAATAAAATTTCAAAAACTATTCAGCTAAAAAGTTTTTTATTTTTGCAACAGCCATTCTTAAACTTTTTTTAGAAAATATATGCTGACCTTCTTTAATCCCGACATAGTCTAACTTAGGCAAAAGTTCCTGATAGGTCAGTTTATCTTCAGGATTGACTACGCGGTCTTTTTCTCCTTGCAAAATCAAAATCGGCACTGTCATTTGCGGTAGGTATTTCACTAAACTTTCACTATGAGCTATTTCTTCCATCATTTTCATAGCCATATCATTTTTAGATCTGATTTTTTCTAAAAAATAAGCTTTTAAATGATCCGGACATTGCAGGGTAGCTCCTCTCAGACAGATTAAAAGATAATCCAGTTGATCCAGTGTAGCAGGAGCAAAAAGTTTTTGATTTCTTTCTAACATAGCCTGCACTTTAGCTGGAGTCGAAGGCTTTAAAGCAAAGGGATTGATCAAAACCACTTTTTGGACTGTGTCTAAATGAGTACGGGAATATTCCAAAACAAAACCAGCTCCTAAAGAAGAACCAACTAGGGAACAATTAGAAATATTTTTAGCTTTGATAAACTCTTCTAAAGCCGCGGTCACATTTCTAACGTTAAATTTCATTTTTTCTTTCGAAATAGTCTCTCCGTGGCATGGAAGATCTAAAGCTATGTAATGATAACCTTTGCCCATTTTTCGAATATATGGGAGCCAATAGTTTTTGTCGCTACGGAACCCATGTACTAAAAGAACCGTCTTGCCTTGTCCTCTTTCGACATAAGAAAATTGATAATTAGAGGTCTCTATTTGTTTTTTATCAAGATGAGCATGAAAATAGCCGACTTCTTCATAAATTTTATCCAGAAAAAGTGGGTAGTTCAAGTATACTAACCCAAAAAAAAGAGCGATTGAGCCAACTAAAAAAAGATTGCTCCATTTTAAAATTTTATCTTTAAAAAAACGCATATTAAAACCTTTTTGAAAAAATAATATCTGAAAAAAAATGAAAAATCAATCTCTACCTTATTTCAGCTACAATTCCTACATGCAAAAACTCTTTCAAAAACGAGTTTATAAAGTTTCTATCGACGGCGGTTTTAGCTGCCCTAACCGCGACGGAACTAAGAGTTTCCGTGGCTGTATTTTCTGCGATGCAAAGGGATCTTCTTCACGCACCCATCCAGCTTTCACGCCTATTAAAGAGCAGGTCATTAAAAATGTTGCTGTTAGAAAAAGCCGTTATAAAGCTGAAAAATTCATTGCCTATTTCCAATCTTTTACCAACACCTATGCTCCCTTAGAGACTTTAAAAAAACGCTATGATGAAGCACTGGCAGCTCATCCTGATATCATAGGTCTGACGATCTCTACCCGTCCAGACTGCATAGATGAAGAAAAAATTAAATTGATAGCTTCTTACCAAGCCAAAGTACCCTATGTCAGCATCGAATATGGAATGCAGACCATCCATGATAAAACCCTCAAACTGATCAACCGACAAGAAACCCATGCTGATTTCTTAAAGGCTCTAAAGTTAGCTCAAAAATATAAGCTGCATCATTGCGCTCACGTCATCTTAAACTTACCAGGAGAAACAAAAGAGGATATGCTCGCTACCGCTGAAGAGCTGGGTCACCTTAACATCGAGGGTGTCAAAATCCATCTACTGGTTGCTATGAAGGGTACTGAATTAGCAAAACTGGTTTTGAAAGGCAGCTGGCAAAGTTTTTCTTTAAAAGAATATGTTCAGTTGGCTTGCGATTTTATCGAAAGGCTGCCTCCCCAAATGATTATTCATCGCATTTCTAAAAATGGCCACCCTCAGGAAATTGTGCATCCTCTTTGGATGAAAGATAAAAAAGCAGAGTTTATGCCGGCTCTCTTAACAGAATTTGCCCAACGAAAAACTTGCCAAGGTGCTCTTTATAGATCCAATAGACCTATGTCTAGCAAATAACCGATTTTAAAAAAGCAGTTGGTGCAGAAAAAACAACTACAGCAAAAAGCTGAAAAAACCCATGACCGGTAAATAACAATTATTATATTATTGGAAAACTTAACTTAAAAAGGATTAGATTATGTTTGATATCTATAATTTGCCTATCTTAGCCGGCCTCGCGGCAATTCTCTATGGACTGATCTCAATTCGTGTTGTACTTTCTGCCAATGCTGGCAGTGAAGAAATGCAAAGAATAGCTAAAGCCATTCAAATGGGAGCTAGCGCTTATCTAAAAAGACAATATACTATGATCGCCTTGGTAGGCATCGTAGTTTTATTACTATTAACCTGGCTACTTGGACCTTTGGTAGGCGGCGGCTTTGTGATTGGAGCTGTACTCTCAGGAGCAGCCGGCTTTATCGGTATGAATATTTCCGTCAGAGGCAATGTCAGAACCGCAGAAGCTGCTAAAACTTCTCTGAAATCTGGATTAAGCATGGCTTTTAGATCGGGAGCTATTACCGGCATGCTGGTAGTAGGTTTAGCACTACTCGGCATCGCCATTTATTACATGATCCTTAAAAATTATGACGTGCCTTCTAAAAAAATCTTAGAATCTTTGGTAGCCCTTAGTTTTGGAGCTTCTCTAATCTCTATTTTTGCCAGACTCGGCGGCGGTATTTTTACGAAAGGAGCCGATGTGGGTGCTGATTTAGTCGGTAAAGTAGAAGCCGGCATTCCTGAAGATGACCCACGCAACCCAGCGGTGATTGCTGATAATGTCGGTGATAATGTCGGCGATTGTGCCGGCATGGCTGCTGACCTCTTTGAAACTTACGTAGTAACTTTAGTCGGTACTATGCTCTTAGGCTCTATTTATTTTACCGGAGCCATGCAAAACAATCTTATTTTACTTCCATTAGTAATCGGCGCTGTTTGTATTTTCGCTACTATTCTCGGTACTTTTTTTGTTCGTCTGGGCAAAAAAGAAAACATCATAGGAGCTCTTTATAAAGGATTAATCGCCAGCGGCTTTTTTTCAGCTATTTTTATCGGTTTTACTATTCATTATACTATTGGTTTCCACGGTGAAAAAATGCAGATCGACCAAACTTCTTTCGATGGCTATAATCTCTTTATCTGCGCTTTAATCGGATTAGTGGTTACCGGCTTATTAATGTGGATCACCGAATACTATACTTCGACTAAATACAGGCCTGTCAGATCCATTGCTAAAGCTTCTGTTACCGGCCATGGCACTAACCTTATTCAAGGACTGGCAATCTCTTTAGAATCTACCGGACTGCCGGTCATTTTAATTGCTGCAGGGATTTTGGCAGCTTATATCAATGCTGAACTTTATGGTGTAGCGATTGCAGCGACTTCTATGCTAGCTCTAGCTGGAATGGTCGTGGCTTTAGATGCTTATGGCCCAGTCACTGACAATGCCGGCGGCATTGCTGAAATGAGCAAACAGCCTCAAAAAGTACGTGATATAACCGATAAGCTAGACGCTGTCGGCAATACAACTAAAGCCGTGACTAAAGGCTACGCTATCGCGTCTGCCGCTTTTGCCGCTTTAGTGCTCTTCGCTGCTTTTATTGAAGATCTGGAAAATTATTTTCCTCATCTGCACACTCAGTTCTTCTTGCAAGATACTTATGTCTTAGTCGGTTTGTTAATCGGCGGACTGTTACCTTACATTTTCAGCTCTCTGAGCATTCAGTCTGTAGGCCGAGCTGCTGCTGCTATTGTCGAAGAAGTACGTAGACAGTTTAAAGAACTCCCCGGGATCATGAAAGGCACCGACCAGCCTAATTATGGAAAAGCTGTTGATATGCTGACCAAAGCGGCCATTAAAGAGATGATCATACCTTCTCTTTTACCAGTTGTAGTTCCAGTAGCTTCATATTTTATTATTGCTGCTGTAGCAGGACAAAAAGCCGGCTTTATAACTTTAGGAGCCATCCTGTTAGGAGTTCTGGTCACCGGCCTTTTCCAAGCTATCTCCATGACTAGTGGCGGTGGTGCCTGGGACAATGCTAAAAAACTAATCGAAGATGGTATGTATGGAGGCAAAGGCTCTGAAGCTCACAAAGCCGCTGTTACTGGCGATACTGTCGGAGATCCCTACAAGGATACTGCTGGACCAGCCATCAATCCGATGATTAAAATTGCTAACATTGTAGCTCTGCTGCTATTGGCTATTTTATCTAAGAAATTCTAAAGAATATTTTTAGTTTTAGTTTTTAAAACTATCTATACATGTACATTTGGAATATAAAAAGCCCCTTAATCTAAAGGGGCTTTTTTTTATCCTAAAACCAAGGTTTTCTTAGTCTCTTTTTGAGAAGCAAAATTAATAGCTGATAAACAAGCTGGGATCAGAAAAAAGAAAAGTCTGCCCTGCGGCATATACATGTAAGGAAAATCGCAAAGACCAATAAACAGAACTCCTAAGAAAAAGCTAAAAAACAATGTTCTTTCCAAAAGAAAGGGTAGAGTAAAAAAGCGGTAAAAAAGAAAACCAATAAACAAAAGAAAACAGCCTAGAGATAAGAGCCCCTCTTCCGAAGCAATTAAAAGATAAATATTGTGAACTACACCGCCGATGGATTTATCGATATATTTGTCTCTAATTTCTGAAGAGATAAAATGGGGATGTTGTTTTTTATAGTTAAAAAAGCCAATACCTAAAAGCGGATGTTTTTTCATAATCTGAAAAGAGACATCATTGTAATAAAGCCGTCTGTTATCGGATCCGGCTACACCTTTGTTATAACTAACTACTCCACCTCTTTGCTCATACTGTTGAAAAAGTAATCCTAAAGAAAGACTGGCAGCTAAAAAAAGCAACAGAGCACCCTTTTTGACCGCTTTTTTTTCTAAAAAAGATCCTTTCCAAAGAGTGTAAAGCAAGAAAAAAGAAAAGCTTAGTGCTAAAGCAAAAATAGCAGCTCTGGAAAAACTTAAAAAAAGCGTAAAAACTTGAAAAAACATAAAAAATACTATGCCTTTTTTAACAAGATGGTTTTTAGAAAAAAATAAAAAATAAAAGCTAGCCAAGAGAGAGAAAAAGAGGAAAGCACCAAAGTTATTAGCATGAGGAAAGGAGCCTACGGCCCTGACTATTGTTTTGGCAATTCCTGGCTCTTTAAACCACGTATCGAAAAGCCATAAATGACCGCTTCTAACGGTTAAAGTTGCAACATTAAAATTGCCAGGAGAGAACTGAGGTTCGTAAAGACATTTCAAACCTACGGAATGCTGGGTAAAATATTGATAAAGACCGACCGAGATTTGAAAAATAGCTAGCAAAAAAATACCAAATAGAAGAATCGGCATAATCTGATAGATCTTTTCTTTAAGGTTAACTATTAAAGAATAATAAACAGCCGTTATCAAAAAGTTACAAGCCATAAATAGTTGAAAATAGGTCAAAGCAAAGGGAGAAAAGAAGAGCGAAAGAAAGATTAAAAAACTTAAAGCATATAGAAAAAAAGCACCCTCGGCTTTAAAAAAAGATCCTTTTTTTATCTGCTCTACTTGTCCTGTTTGTTTTGGTTGTTCTCTCTGTTCTATCCGGCTTGCCCTTATTTTTCTAAAACCAATCAACAAGGCAGACAAAATACAAAGATCAGAGAAAAAAAACCAAAAACGGCGAGAAAAAAATTTAAAACCCACCACATTATTTAAAAATTGCAAGATATTTTCATGTAATCGAAAGTGTCTGGGAAAAGATTCTGTAGTAGCAAAAAAAAGAGCACACACTAAAAAAAAAGCTACGAAATAAATAGACTTTGATTTTTTTTCTTGAAAAAGCAGGTCTTTCATAAATAAACTGACTCTTTAATTGGTGAGATGTCAAACTGTAAAAAAGCTTAACTATTTTAAAGAAAAAAGGCTATTTTTTTACCTCCTAATTGTCTCTTTAAAACTAGTTAGAGTGGGTTGAATCCGTAAAAAGGACCTGTGTTATTTATATAAATTGATTTATACAAGGAGCAGCTATGCAAACCAAAGAAGCTATTTTAACTAGAAGATCAATCCGTCAATATACTGAGGCTCCTGTATCTAAAGAGCTGCTAGAAGAGCTGGTTAAAAGCGCTATGTCAGCACCTTCGGCCCAAAACCGCCAGCCCTGGCATTTTGTTATTATTCAGGACAAAAAAAAACTTTTAGAAATTTCCCAGAATCATGCTCATGCGGCAATGGCACCCAAAGCTCAAGCAGCGATTTTAATCTGTGCAGATTCAAAAATTGAAGAAACCGAGGGTTTTTGGGTTCAGGGCTGCGCTGCAGCCATGCAAAATCTTTTACTTGCCGCCCATGATCAAAAATTAGGAGCAGTCTGGATCGGTCTTTATCCTAGAACAGAACGTATGAAAACTTTCCAAAAAATATTTAACCTGCCTCAAAATATTATGCCTTTTTCTATAGCAGTTTTAGGTCATCCCAATGAAAAGAAAGCTAAAGAAGAGCGTTTCAGAAAAGAACGCCTTCATTATGAAAAATGGTAATCTATTTATTTCATAAAAAAAAGCTTGTTAAACCTGATAAATCTTGGGAATTCTTTTAGTAAAAGAACAAGTAATTTCATAGGGTATAGTAGAACAAAAAGAAGCA
>CAZTYI010000015.1:0-22179 GCA_964618335.1 uncultured bacterium | reverse complement strand
CCGGAAAAAGATTGTCCGAAGATTTAATTAAGCATAAAAACTTTAATCGTTTACTCAGATCTTATCTTTCCATAGATAAATTCGCTGGAAAAAGTTTGCCCGAAGATTTTATTATTACTGAAGTTTATAAAGAACAATTGATCAAAGAATATGGAATTAAATTTGCCCCCGCCCACATATCTAATAGATTCAGCATACAATCCAATCTCTCCTCTTCTTGGCTGTGTAAAAGCCTAGGATTTCATGGACCACATCTATTTAAACTTTATAGTTCTATCTTTCCTTCCATTCTTAAAGAAGAAAAAAAATAAAAGCTGAGACTTTTTTTAAAAACAAAAGAATTCTTCTATTATTTTTTAAACCGCAACTTTAATGCGTAGAGCAGCTCTTCTCTAACTTACACTGTGGACAATCCAAGCCCTTGTCACCTATCTTCCAATCTGCCGGCGTAGTTTTATTTTCTCGGCAGGAAAGCTGCAAAGCAGCTAATAAGCGCCCGATTTCTTTTAAAGACCGTCCATTAAACATGGGATAAAAAAAGATAGCCCGGATAATGCCGTTAGGATCGATAAAATAGACAGCTCTCAAAGCTTTCTGCTTGTTTTCTAACGGATGGATCATTCCATATTCTTTTAAGATTTTTTTATCTGGATCAGAAATCAACGGAAAAGCTTTTTCAACTTTAGTCTCTTTTTGTAAGCTTTTAATCCAATCAGCATGTTGATCTAAATCATTACCACTAATACCCAAAATCATGGCATCTAGATGCTTTTGCTCTTTTAAAAAAGCTTTTATCTCGGTAGAGCAAAGAGGAGTGAAAACATTGGGAAAACTAAATAAAACCACCCATCTGCCTTTAAAGCTTTCAGGGAAATCAAAATCACCTTCTGTAGATACAGCTTGAAAAGCCGGAGCTGCGCTATTAACAGAAGGTATGGAAATGTAAGCAGTTTCAGCTGATATTAAGCTAGCAGAGGTAGTAAAAAGACTAAAACCAAAGCCAAGGCTAAAACCCCAAAAAACGCAAAAACGCAAAAAAACCACGGTTAATCCTACTGTTTTTCCTTTCAAATTTTTAGTTAACATCTAAGCCTTTTATTTTCAAAGGTTTTATCATGCTCACCAAGAGGGTCTTAGCTTTGCAAGAAAAGTAAAGACAACCCATTAAATTAAAAAAAATACTTGACATCATGGTCTAATAAAAAAATCTTAATTACCTGTTAAATATAGTTTTAAAATGCTATAATATTAGCCATTATAACAGTTTTAATAACCATTTTATAATAAGAGAGGGAAATTATGACTAGTGCTATAAATACGCCGACGATAGAAACAGCTCCAAAACCAATGGTTTTAGTAGCAGATGACCTGAAATCGGTTCGAATATTAGCTACAAAAGCCTTAAAAACTTATTTTGATGTTGAGCTCGCTTTTGATGGCAGACAAGCCGTTGACGCTTGGGAAACAGCCTCCGAGTCTACAAGACCTTTTTGTGCCATACTGATGGATATAGAAATGCCGATTATAGATGAAAAAGACTTACCAAGAATAAAAAACGGCATTGAAGCAACTGAAGCTATTAGAGCAATAGAAGACCAACGCCCGTCGTTTACTCCATCTCCAGTTCCTATTATTGCCCATACCAGCTTAGTTAAAACAGGTGTCTATTTAACCTTCCCACTTTCTGAAACACAACTTCAAGAAGCTCAACTTGATGAAACAACCCTAGCTAAAGTTCAGGCAATGGCAGCAGCCCGTTTTACCGCTGTTTTAGGCAAGCCTACTATCAACTTTTTAGCCTTAGAAAACGCTGTAAGAGAATCGATAGGAATACCTCTAAGACAAAGCGATTCCATGCCAGCTTCTCCTATGCCAGCTTCTCCTATGCCAGCTTCTCCTATGCCATATTCTCCTATGCCATATTCTCCTATGCCATATTCTCCTATGCCTGCTATAGCAAAACATGCCGAGCCTAGATTTGATACTGTAAGCGCACCTCCTAATATATATACAATAAGATTATCTCATCCCCTTGCTATGACTGCAGTGAACGATTTAACAACAGAAGAAAAAAGAGCAAAACGCCGGGCTTTTTTAGAAACTATGAAAAATGGTGGACCTGCACGTTTATCACCCATTTCTGAATCTGAAGAACCTACAGGAGCTTTTCACTCTCTGTCATTAAAAGAAAAAGGCAAGACAGAAAAAGCTGAGTAGATACAAAAGCCGCCATAGATTAATAATTAAAAAAATCTTATTTCTTGATTTTTAATTTCAATGATCATTTAAAATAAACTCCTTTTTATAAAAAAGGAGTAAAAAAATGGTCTTTCCTTCAACTTCAATTACTACTTTTAATAAGTATAATGATTCATCACAAGAAAAAGAACGTAGAATTTTAGTAGTAGATGATGATAAGAATCAGCGCTTTTTAAGTGCTATGCAGTTAGTGGGGATAAATAAATTGCCTTGCATTTTTGTAGGGAATGGCTCTGAAGCTGTTAAAGCCTTAAGCGGTGAAAGATTTACCCAATTAACAGTGCCCTTTTTTGTCACTAATATTATATTCCCTAAATTTCTTTCTGATATCAGTTATCCTCTTTCTTCGCCTCCTTCTCAGCCTATTGATATTCATCCTTCAATAAATGTTTTACCAAAAGACTTATCTCAAGCTTTCAATTTAGATGCTAATTTTTTTCCCTCTTCTCCGCCCTCTTCTCCGCCTTTTCTTCCTTCTTATATGACTACTCCCTCTACCAGCTCTCTTACTACTACTGCTCCTGCCTCTGCTTTGGCTTCACCAGCCGAAACAATCCTAGAACCAAATTTTACTTTAGAAGAGATAGGCGTAGAAATCGCTGCAGTTTTAATGGACTATAATATGCCTCCGGGTATAGATGGATTGGAAGCTACCAAACAAATTCGTGCAAATGAAGCATCTCATCCTGATCATATTCGAGTGCCTATCTATTTATATTCTGCATCCGATGTGATCGAAGGTGTAAATACTAAAAGCACTGATTTTTTAGATTCTTTAAAAAAAAGAAACTGGGATTTGGATGATATTATTCCAACTAAGAGCAAACCAAATTCTCTTATGGAATATATACCTATGTTTGAAGAGTCTTTAGGGTTTGTTTCAGAGGAGCAAAGCTCAGACGATGAATGGCAGAGGCACCATATTTCTTAATCGCCTCTAAATGCTTCTTAGTACCATAGCCCTTATGAGCATTAAAGCCATATTCAGGCCATTTTTGATGGTACTCTTCCATTAAATCATCTCTAGTTTTTTTAGCTATCACAGAAGCTGCAGCAATCGAAACTGAAAGCGAATCTCCCGTGACAATTCCTAAAGCTTTCATATTTAACTTAGGTAATAAATGCCCATCCACCAGCGCCATATCCGGTTGAATAGAAAGCTTTGCTATGGATTTTTGCATAGCCAAAAAAGTCGCCTGTAAAATATTAATCCGATCAATTACTAAGGCTTCTACAATTCCAATGCCATAACAAACATCTGAAGACTCCATTAAAAAATTACAAAGTAAAGTTCTTTTTGCAGGAGTTAATTTTTTGGAATCATTGAGATCTTTTAAAAGAAAGTTTCTGGGCAAAATACAGGCTGCAGCTACGACTGGACCGGCTAGAGGACCGCGGCCAGCTTCATCTACTCCTGCTATTAAATGATAACCTTTTAAATAAAATCTTTCTTCGATTTCGCTCATTTTTTTGAGCCTTGCCAGTTCTTTTGGATCTGGTTTTCCACTTAGTTCTAATTTCACGACTTTTCCCTAGCTATCAATTTAAAAATGAATTTATCGCTAAGGTTATCGCAAAGAAAATTAAAAAAAAAAGACCTAAGTCAAAAATTTTTGACTTAGGTCTTTTTTAGATCTGTCGATTTTTTTAAAACTATTTCACTTTAAGCTTTAAAATTTTCTAAGTTTATTTCTCTGATTGCTTAGGAGGCTCTTCCTTTGGAGGAATTTTAGCTTCAGGCTCTTTAATCGGAGATTTGATAACTATTTCCGCTTGAGCAGATTCGGTTTTTTTGCTCTCTGGAGTCTCGTGATGGAACAAACGCATTTTTTCACGAATCTTAGCAGCTTTGCCAGTACGGCCTCTAATATAAGTCAGTTTAGCTCTTCTGACTCGTCCTGCACGAACAATTTCAATTTTAGAAATCTTAGGACTGTTCAGCAAAAATACTTTTTCCATCGAACTGCCATAAGCATTACGGTATAAAGTAAAAGTCTCGGAAAGACCTGAGCCTTTTTTAGCCATAACTGTGCCAGTAAAAACCTGCACACGTTCTTTAGCTTCTTTTTTAGAAGCTTTTTTCTTTTTGCCATTTTCGTCAGCTTCTTCTACTACTACAATACGTAAGTATACTTTGATAGTATCGCCAATCTTAAAATCAGAACGGCTAGTTTTCAAAAAGGTTTTTTCAAAGTTTTCAATGAGTTGATTCACAATTTCGCTCCTTTTTTTTAGCTTGTTGGTATCTTTGACAAAGATCAGCCCGCAGCTTTTTAGTTTTTTTAAATCCTTCTTCCTGTCGCCACTTGTCAATTTGCGCATGATGCCCTGATAAAAGCACATCGGGCACTTGCAGCCCCTCAAATTCAACCGGCTTGGTATATTGCGGCCCTTTAAACAGGCCTTCTCTTTCAAAAGAGTCTAAAGCTGCTGCTTCAGGATGCCCTAAAACGCCTGGTACAAAACGCGAAACTACGTCAGTCAGTACCATCGCCGGCAAACAGCCGCTCGTTAAAACATAATCGCCTATGCTAATTTCGAGATCTACCTCTTTTTCTATAATTCTTTGATCAATGCCTTCATAATGACCAGAGAGTAAAATCAAATGCTCTTTCTGGCTTAGGTCTTTGGCAATCTCGTGATCCAGCTTTTTTCCCTGAGGAGAAAGATAAACCACATAGGATTCCTTTTTCTTCAGAGAGCGGATAGCTTTACAAACTGGTTCTGCCATTAACACCATGCCAGGACCTCCTCCAAAAGGACGGTCATCTACTTTTTTATGCTTGTCTTCAGCAAAATCGCGGATATTGATCAAATTTATTTCCATTAAGCCTTTTTGACGTGCTCTTTTAATCATGCTCTCGTCAAAAGGACCTTTAAAGCAGTCTGGAAAAAGTGATAAAATATCAATTTTCATTTTTGTTTTTTAGTTCTATTGCTATTTTTTCTTAGCAGTCTTAACTGTCTTTTTCTTGACAGACGGCTTCTCTACAGAAGTTTTTTTTGTTTTTGTCTTTTTACGCTGCAATCTTTTCTTTTCAGATTTCTTTTTCTGTCTAGCTTTGAGCATTTTTAAAACTTCTGGAGCTGATTTAGCTAAGAGACTTTCTGCTCTTTCAGAAAGTTTTGCTCCTAAATCCAACCAATGTTTTACTTTTTCAGCATCGATAACCAAATTTTTACCAGTTCCAGACTTTGGATCGTACCAGCCTAATTTATCCACATATTTACCATCTCTCGATGTTCTAGAATCAATTGCCACCAAACGAAAACACTGTCGGTTAGTGCGGCCCTGCTTTCTTAAGCGAATGACTAGCGCCATATATTATTTCCCCCTAAAAATTGTTGCATATTGTTCAAGCCGCCTTTTGGCATGCTTTTCAAAAATTGTTTAATCTTTTTAAAGTTTTTCACTAGGCGGTTGACATCATCAATTTTAGTGCCGCTTCCCAAGGCTACCCGTTTACGGCGGCTGTAGGAAAGATCTACTTTTTCTAGCCTTTCTTTAATTGTCATCGATAATATCATGGCCTCTACTTTTTTTAACTCTTTTTCTGATCCATCTATTTCCGGCATTCCAGAAAAGCCCGGCATCATCTTCATTAGAGAGGTCAAAGGCCCCATGCGTTTGATCATGGACATCTGTTTCAAATAATCTTCATAAGTAATGCTGGCCCGCTTTAATTTCTTTTCTAGAGCTTCTTTTTCCTCTACTTCGATATGCTCTTCGGTCTTCTTAGCTAGGTTGATGATGTCTCCCATACCTAAAATCCGATCAGCCATTGATTGAGGATTAAAGACCTGCAAATCTTCCACCCTTTCGCCTACCCCTTCGAATTTAAGCGGCTGCTTGGTTATTTCATAAATCGAGATCGCAGCACCGGCTCTTGCAGAACCGTCAAGCATGGTTAAAATAGAACCGCTCATACCTATTTTTTGATGGAATTCCTGCGCTGTTTTAACTGCATCCTGACCCAAAGCTGCTGAAGCGACAAAAAGGGTTTCTTGAGGATCAAGCTTATTTTTTAAACTTTTCAGCTCTTCCATCAGATCTGTATCGATGTGTAGACGTCCGGCAGTATCGACAATTAAAACATCAAAATCTTCTTCTTCGGCCTTTAACTGGGCCATTTTAGCTACTTTCAGCGTAGATTTTTCTTCTCTTTGAGTAAAAATAGGTACTTCAATGGAAAGGGCTAATTTTTCTAATTGGTCAATCGCAGCCGGTCTTTGAAGATCGCAGGCTGCTAAAAGCACTTTCTTCCCCTGTTTTTTAAAAAAATAAGCTAGTTTTGCAGCGGTAGTTGTTTTACCAGAGCCTTGTAAGCCACAAAGTAGAATAGTTGCCGGTTGAGTCTTTTCAAGAGCTAAATGAGCTTCTTCAGAACCCATTAAAGAAACTAATTCATCATAGATAATTTTAACAAATTGCTGATCAGGCTTCAAACCTTTGAGAACTTTAGAGCCTAAGGCTTTTTCTTTGACTCTTTTAATTAAAAGATTAGCCACTTCGTAGTTAACATCGGCAGATAAAAGAGCCAATTTAACTTCCGCAGCAGCTTTTTCAATATTTTTCTCACTCAGGTCTCCTGAGCTAAAAAAAGAAAAAAGATTCTGTAATTTATCGGTTAATGCGCCAAACATAATAAAAACTTAAAAAAGGTTATAAAAAACTGGGATCTAGAATACTAAAAAAGTTATTGCAATTCAACAAAAAAGAAGCGTTCTTTCCCCCTTAAATCCTGAACAATTTGACCAGAGTCAAAGTTTTCTTTTAAAAAAATCTTTTGTATCTCCGCCCCCTGAGATTCTCCCATCTCCAAAAAAAGCTGCCCTCCGACTCTCAAAAAACGTTTGAAATCAACAGCAATACGGCGATAAGGAGCTAAACCATCCCTTCCTCCGATAAGCGCCTCTTTAGGTTCATAAAAGAGCTCTTCTGCCAAATCTGGATATTCAGCTTCTGATACATAAGGGGGGTTAGAAACGATAAAATCAGCCTTTTCCCCTTCAAACGGTTCGAAAAGATCGCCTAAACGGAACTCCACTTTAACTCCATTTAAAGCTGCATTCTCTTTCGCTACTGTCAAAGCTTTTTTAGAAATATCAGAAGCAATGACTGTAAGTTCAGGAAGTGCTTGTTTCAAAGCAATAGCCAGCGCACCTGATCCAGTGCCGAGATCCCATAAAACCTGATTTTTATCTTTATTTTTAGCTTTTAAATATCGAGTATCCTTTAAATGTTGATCAGCTAAATCAGAAGATTCTTTTCTTAACTTTTTATTAATTTTTATTTTTTTAACGATCAAATCTACTAAATATTCAGTTTCTGGACGGGGAATTAAAACAGAAGGAGAAACTTTTAATTCTACATTGTAAAAAGGCACAGATCCCAAAATGTATTGCAAGGGTTCTTTAGCAGATCTTCTTTCCAATGCTTGAAAAAGCTTTTTTTTCTCTTCTTTAGATATAGAGAGTTTTTCTTCCAAATGTAAAAAGAGTTCATTTTTTTTGACGCCAAGAAAAAATGCCAAAATCTCTTCAGCCGAATTTTTATAATCCGCAACTTTTGCTTTTTCTAAAAAAACAAGAGCTTCTTTTAAAAGAGTTTTTACCTGCGCCATGGTCTTAATCTTGTTTGGTATTTATTATTTTTAAAAAAACTAAAGCTTTTGATTTTTCGTTATTTTTCAATCCAATTAGATAACTGCTAGTAGCTTTTAGATTTTTTAAGAAGAAAGCTTTTGCTGGTAATAATAAGCCACTAAAGCAGTCGTCAGTTCGTCTAAATCCCCCTGCAAAATAAGATCCAAATGATGCAGTGTTAAATCAATGCGATGGTCGGTAACGCGGTTCTGAGGGAAATTATAAGTACGGATTCTGCCTGAACGATCGCCTGTGCCAATCTGTCCTGTACGCAGAGCAGACATTTCTTTCATCTGCTCTTCCATCTGTTTTTGCGCTATACGAGCAACTAAAAGACGCATCGCTTTAGCTTTATTTTTATGTTGGCTGCGCTCATCTTGGCAGACCACTGTTACACCAGTAGGATTATGGACGATTCTGACCGCTGAATCCGTAGTGTTCACATGCTGTCCTCCAGCGCCGGAGGCTCGGAAAGTACCGATAGTTAAGTCTCTTTCATCGATAATTGCATTTTGATCTTTTTCATCAGGCTCTAAAAGCACCGCAATGGTAATAGCAGAGGTATGCAATCTACCGGAGCCTTCTGTCTCAGGCACTCTTTGTACACGATGGGTGCCGGCTTCATACTGCATAAAACGAAAAACATTTTCTCCGGAAAGAGCCATGATGTATTCTTTATAGCCGCCTAAATCGGAAGCTGATGAAGAAAGAACTTCTACCTTCCACCCTTTTTTATTAGCATAAGCTTGATACATTTTAATGCAGTCAGCAGCAAAGAGAGCGGCTTCGTCTCCGCCTGTGCCGGCTCTTATCTCCATTAAAACATTACGATTGTCTCTAGGATCAGGAGGAACGAGTAGGTTTTCTAGTTTTTTTTCGGTTAGTTTTTTTTCTTTTTCTAGTGAAGAGATTTCTTCTTTAATTAAGTTCAAAAGCTCACCCTCTTTTTCAGAGGCCAGCAGATCTTTATTTTTTAAAAGCTCTTCTTCGGTTTTTTTAAGATAATCAGATGCTTCTTTGATTTTGCTTAAATAAGAATGTTCCTGGGTTAAAGACTTATACAACTGCTGATCTTTAACCGTATCAGGATCGCCCAGCTGTTTCTCGACTTCTGCAAGCCTAGAAAGCAGCTTTTCTACTTTTGCTCGCATGATTTACTTTTTCTTGATAACAGATTTAACTTTACCAATGACTTTAGTTTTGCTGACAGGCGCTTTAGGCTTAGCAGTTTTGCTAGTCATTTTTTTCTTTTGATTCACTTCTTTGGCTTCTTTTAAAGCGGCTTGTGTTTTCTCAGTTTGAGCCTTTTTAGTTTGATATTTTTTAGTGAATTTATCAACTCGGCCTTCGGTATCCATAAACTGGTTACTGCCAGTAAAAAAAGGATGTGAAGCTGAAGAAATAGGTACTCGATAAACTGGGTATTTTTTACCTTCGAATTCTTCAGTTTCCTCTGGTTGAAGAGTTGTCCCGCAAAGAAATTTATCGCCGGTTGAAGAATCAACAAAAAGAACTTCCTGATACTTCGGATGAATTTTCTTTTTCATAGTAGTCTAGCCTTTTAATTTAGGTTTTAAAAAATTAGTTTTGAATATATTCTACTAACTTTTACAAAAATATGCTATGAAAAAGAAAACTGGGAACCAGAAAATAAGGAACCTGGATTTAAATTAAACTCAATTTTACAAAAAAAACTAAAATTTGATGAATACCTTTAATTTTAAAATAAATCCTTACAATCAAAAACTTATCAAGGCTTTCTTGATTCTGATAGCTTTTTTTTCTATTCTTACCGCTATTGATTCTACTGGCCAAATGAGTTCTTTTTTGTCTCTCTCTTCATTCAGCCTGGAAAAAAAGCATTTTTGGCAATTGACAACCTATATTTTCCTACTGCCTAATCCGGCTGTTTCGATTGGCTTTATTCTGCGCCTAGCCATTAATCTTTATATCTTTTGGTTTTGCACTTCTTTTATCACTAAATGGAAGGGATCTTGGCAGCTTTTTTGGTTCATTTTTTCAGCAACTCTTTTTTTTACCTTAGTAGCTCTCCCTCTTCTTTCCTTTTTCCCTATGCCTCTTTTCGGTTTAAATATTTTAATGTGCTCCATAGTTGTAGCTTGGCTGATGCTTGCTGGAGATTTGCGTTTCCACTTATTTCATTTCACTATAAAAGCCAAATGGATGGTCTTAAACTTAATCCTGATCAGAGTCTTCTACAATTTCTATTTAGGCTTTCATCTAGCGGCTATTCTGAATATATTAGTTGCCCTCTTTACCTATTTATATGCCTTGATTATCTGGCGACATAAAAGCCCTTTTCCGGGTCTTTCTGCTTTTGAAGAACCTCTAACCCGTCTTTTTAAGAAGAAAGAAAAGTAATTTCTATGTGTTAGTAATCATTTTTTAATGATGTCAAAAGAGCTTTTTCTTTCCGTCTTTTTTGAAAAAATTCTTTTAAAAGCAAAGCTGATTCTGCTTTTAAAATATGTTTAGTAACAGATATCTGATGAAAAGGATGCCTTTCTTGAAAAATATCAATCCAGCTGCCATTGGCCCCCAGCCGTAGGTCTTCCGCTGCCCAGACCAACCTTTTAAGCCGACAGGAAAGCATTGCCCCTGCACACATCAAGCAAGGCTCTAGCGTACAATATAAAGTAGCATCTGTCAGCCGCCAGTCCCCTAAAGCAGCTGAGCCAGCTGTCAAAGTTAAAATCTCTGCATGGGCAGTAGCATCTTTTAAAAGTTCTACTTGGTTATGCCCTTTAGCTATAATCTTATTTTGATGAACTAAGACAGCACCTACCGGCACTTCTTTTTCAAAAAAAGCTTTCTCTGCTTCTCTCAAAGCCTGCTTCATAAAATAAAGATCTAATTCTTCTAAAGATTGCATAAAAATAGTTCAAAAATTTACTTTTGACCATGATCATACCATTTTCCTTCTCATTTGCAAAATGCTATTTGGGTTGCGAGCTTATTCTTTTTGGCTTATAATGGTTAGACGAACTTATTTTTAGAAAGTTGCCAATTTAACCATAGAAGGGAGAATTATTCACATGTCACTAGATAAAGGAACCAAAGAAGAAATTACTAAGAAATTTCAGCTGCATGAAAAAGATACTGGATCTGCTGATGTGCAAATTGCTATTTTAACTGAAAGAATTGCTGAGCTGACTGAGCATTTAAAATTATCTCCTAAAGACCACGCTTCTAGACTAGCTCTTTTAAAATTAGTAGGTCAAAGAAGAAAATTGCTTGATTATTTGAACTCAACAGACACCAAGCGCTATCAGACATTAATTACTCGCTTAAATTTAAGAAAGTAGCATAACATTTTTGAAGTATTAATTTGACAGAGTAGAAAAGCAAAAAGGTAAAAGAATCAGGATAGAGAGCAGAAAAAAAATTTTAAAAAACTTTAAAGTTTTCTTTCTGATTTTCTATCCCCTTTTTTCTACCTTCCAACATTTAAAAAAGGAGATATTGTTTTGACTCAGAAAGAAACCACCCAAAAAGACATCCAAATAGATGACAACAAGCTGATCATTAATTTAGAAGGTAAAGAGCTAATTTTTGAAACTGGTAAAATTGCCCGTCAAGCTAATGGATCAGTCATGCTCCATTGCGGAGAAACTACACTATTATCTTCTGCTTGTAAATCCGAAACTGCTTCTGAAGAAATCGATTTTTTACCTCTGCGTGTTGATTACCAAGAAAAATTCTCTTCTGTCGGCAGAACTCTCGGCGGCTTTATCAAGCGCGAAGGACGCCCAACTAGAGTTGAAATCCTAACTTCCCGCTTTACTGATCGTACAATTCGTCCACTTTTCCCAGAAGGCTACTATAATGAAGTACAGATCCTCTCTTATGTTTATTCTTATGACGGCTTGCATATTCCTGATGTTCTAGCTATCTGCGCAGCATCAGCAGCCTTAGTTATTTCTGACATCCCTTTAACCAAGCCAGTTGGAGCTGTCCGCGTCGGCTTTACTAATGGACATTATATTTTAAACCCTAATCCTGAAGAAATGAAAGCTTCTCAATTGGATTTGGTAATCTCAGGTTCAGAAGACTCCATTCTAATGATCGAAGGCTCTTGTAAGTTTTTAACTGAAGAGCAGGTTTTAGACGCTGTTGATTTTGGACATAAATATATCCGCAAAATCTGCGAAGGACTTAGCAACTGGCAGAAAAAAATCGGTAAAACCAAAGACCTTTCCACCGTCCATAAAATTCCCGAGGATATTGCCGAAGCTGTTGCTGCTCAATCAGAGAAAGCGTTAAAAGAAGCCCTACAGCTGAAAGGTAAAAAAGATCGCGAGAAAAAATTCTCAGCTATTAAAGAAAAATTAATGAAAGAACTGTTAGCTAAAGAAGCCGACGAAAAGGGTAAATTTTCAAAACGCGATCTAAATACCGCCTTTAAAACTCTATCTTCTAATCTGATGCGCCAAACTATTTTAAAAGAAGAGATCCGTGTAGACGGCCGCGCTTTAGATGAAATCAGACCAATTTCTATCGATCTTTCTATGCTGCCCCGCACTCATGGTTCTGCGATTTTCACCCGTGGTGAAACTCAAAGTATCGCTGTTTGCACACTCGGAGCTGAAAGCATGGCTGAGCGTTATGAAGATTTACATGGCGAAGGCGAATCACGCTTTTATCTGCAATACTTCTTCCCTCCTTTTTCAGTTGGCGAAGTAGGCCGCAGCGGACCACCTAACCGTCGAGAAATCGGCCACGGTAAATTAGCTGAAAAAGCACTACACGCTATTCTGCCTAAACAGACTGACTTCCCTTACGTTATTCGCATGGAATCCAACATCACTGAATCCAACGGTTCTTCTTCTATGGCCTCAGTTTGCGGCTGCTGTCTAGCTTTAATGGACGCTGGTGTACCGATCAAACGACCTGTAGCAGGTATTGCCATGGGACTAGTTTTAGAAGGCAAAGAATTCAAAGTGCTTTCTGATATCCTAGGTGTAGAAGATGCTCTAGGTGATATGGACTTTAAAGTTACTGGCGACCACGAAGGCATCACTGCTTTCCAGATGGATATTAAAGTCGACGGTATTACCCATGAAATTATGACCCACGCTTTAGCTCAAGCCAAAAAAGGCCGAGAGCATATTCTTGGCGAAATGCTAAAAGCTTGTCCTACGTCCAGAGAAGAGCTTTCAGTCTACGCCCCACAGATTACTAGCGTTCAGATCAATCCTAGCAAAATAGGCCTTCTAATCGGCCCTGGCGGCAAGCAAATCAAAGCAATCATTGAAGAGACTAAAGCTGAAATCGATATTAACGATGATGGCCTAGTTTCGATTGCTGCTAAAAGCTCTGAAAGTATGGAACACGCTAAAGCGATGATCCATAACATTGTGGCTGATGTAGAAATCGGCAAGACTTATAACGGTGTGATTACTGGCATCAAGCCTTTTGGTTTGTTTGTTAAGATCTTTTCTAAAGAAGGTCTGTGTCATATTTCAGAAGTATCACACTCTAGAATTGACAATCTGGAAAAGCTCTTTAAAGAGGGCGACAAGATGGATGTTCAAGTCATTGATGTCAATGACCGAGGACAGATCAAGCTTTCACATAAAGTGCTTTTAGAAAAAACAACATAAAATAAAGCTTTTTCAGAAAGCAAAAAATAAGATCTTTAACAAGATATTTTTAGGCATAAAAAAAGGGAGTGTTTGAAACACTCCCTTTTTTTTATTTTGCTTTACTTTTCTCTATTTCTAAAAAAGAATAACACTAAAAAAATATATTCTTAAAACCTAAAGAACAATATTTGTAAAATCTATTAGCCACAGGCTTTGTAATGAAGTCATTTTACTTTTGAAATATTGACTAACCAGTGTTGTTCTATTTTTAGAACCTATCAACTTACCGATAGCAAAGACTGTAGCAAATATATGTATTAAAGGCAGCGCCAGCAAGGCTCCAAGTCTGTGTAGAATTGGCAGCACATAACGGGAAATTTTTCTATTCTCATCCGCGATGGGTACCTCTTCAACTTCAGTTCCTTCATCAAAGCCCATAACTTTACAATGAGCATTAAAACGACCTTTTTTATGGTCAGAGCTAACTCTATGATAGGTCAATCTTCCTGCTTCTGGAAACCTGCCGAATTTAGAAACAGCATCTCTCTCATGACAAAATATTCTACCAACAATCTTATTCATAGCTTCTCTTAAACGCATAAACCCGGCTGGATTATAAGCAAAGACTTCTACTCTATCGCCAAATTCCGCACCTGTATGTAAAGCTAAAGTACCGCCTAAGCTATGTCCGTAAACCTGTATTTTTGGTTTTGGTTCTTCATCTGCGCCCGCCGCCTGAGAAGAATTTTCATTTATCCAATTAGTAATAGCTGTTCTACCACTTTCAAAGAGTTGTTCTCCGACTTCATTCCAAGGTAAGGGCAGATCAGCTGCTACTGCTGAGAAAAAGCCGCTGTCTTGAAAATAAGTTGTGCCTCTGAAAAGTAAAATCGGAGGAGCTGCTGGTTGATTAATTTGAGTTAACCCAAAAGCATAAATTGGAGATAGAATTTCATCAGAGCTGATTTTTATTCTTTTAATCTCATAATCAACCATTTTCCATTCGTCGTTAATTTGTACTGGTATAGTAATGGTTTCATTATCGTCAGGATTAAAATAGGCAAACAGAGTTAATAGACTGCCGATTTTCATCTCTAACCTATCTGGGTCTTCTGAATCTATACTTGCAGACAAATCCCCTGGATTTAGCAAACTAGAACCACCCATTTGCATAAATTCTTTAGAACCTGACTTGAAAAAAAATCGGTCTGGCATCTCCTCTTTGATTCTTGGTAAATCAGGACCTAGCTGTATAAACTTGTCTTGCACCCGCTCTCTAATAGCTCTCAAAGCTCCTGTATTTTTATCCACTAACATGGCTCTAAATACCCTGCCAGCAACACCGTCTGAGAACATTTCTGTCTTTTCTACTTTTCCATCATGAAGTAAAAAATCGACTAATCTATCAGCGCTTCTTTTTAAATTAAACCCTTTCGGGATAGAATCAGGAGAAGGAGAAGCAGGAGAAGAAAAACGACGCCCTGGAACATCTCCTAATATTGAAGTTGGATCTATACCCATGTTATTACCTATTTTAATATCGTTATTAAAAATGATTTAATTTAACGATTGTATTATTAATTAGTTAGTTAATAATCATATTATAACAAAAACAGCATTAAATTTAAATTAAAACTTACCATTAATAAACTCAGTATTAAAACGTAAGTCGTTGATTATAATGAAGTTAACATAAGAAAAAAGATTTATTTCAATGCTGTTATATAAAGCGCTAACTGCGAATAACTTAGAATATCTAAGTTCCCTCAGGATCCGGCAAGTCTTTAGAATCTCCAAATTTCTTCTTCTTTTTCTGAGGAGGAGGCGGAGGAGGTGACTTCATCTGCAGATCGCCGGCGTCTTTGAGCTTATTACGTTTTTTATCAATATCCCACTTGCCAGCAACAATCTGTTTAATGTCTTCGCCTTCCAAGGTCTCAAATTCCATTAGCATATCAGCGATCAGCTGTACTTGCTCTTTCTGCTCGGAAATAATTTGAGTGGCTCTTTTATGAGCTTCGTCAACCAGCTTAAAGACTTCTTTATCGATCTTTTCAGCTGTCTCTTCGGAATAGTTCTTTTCATGAAAACCAGAAATCCCTAAATACCTGTTCTGTCCTTCTCTTTCTTCATAACTGACAGTCCCTAAATTGTCAGTCATGCCCCATTCGCAAACCATCGCACGAGCCAGTCTAGTAGCTTGCGTAATGTCTTGTTGAGCTCCAGAAGATAAATCATTTAAGAAAATTTCTTCAGCTGCTCTGCCGCCAAGGGCAATCGCTAACTGATCTAAAACTTCTTTTTTCCAATAGCCTAAACGATTTTTCTTAGGCATAAAATGAGTAGCTCCTAGAGAAAACCCTCTAGGAATAATAGTGACTTTATCGACTGGATCAGCATTTTTAACACAAAGGCCAATCATAGCGTGTCCAGCTTCATGAAAAGCCGTTGAGCGTTTTTCTTTTTCATCTATATCTAAAGAACGTCTTTCTTTACCAAACCGTACTTTATCACAAGCTTCTCTGACTTCCATATTGGTAACGGCTTTACGGCCTTTTCTGGCAGCTAAAAGAGCTGATTCATTTAAAACGTTAGCTAAATCCGCGCCTGAAGTTCCTGGTGTAATGCGGGCAATATCCATTAAATCAACCGAAGGATCGATTTTAATCTTGCGGGCATGGACTTTTAAAATCTCATAGCGTCCTTTTACGTCTGGCAGATCTAAGACTACGGTTCTATCAAAACGGCCGGGACGTAGAAGCGCTTTATCTAAAATATCAGGGCGGTTAGTGGCCGCCATTAAAATCACTCCTTCTTTCGTATCAAAACCATCCATTTCAACTAGTAATTGGTTGAGTGTCTGTTCTCTTTCATCATGACCACCGCCAATGCCAGCGCCTCGTTGGCGTCCGACAGCGTCGATCTCGTCAATAAAAATAATGCAGGGTGCACTTTTCTTGCCTTGATCAAAAAGATCGCGTACCCGGCTAGCGCCAACACCTACGAACATCTCGACAAAGTCAGATCCTGAAATAGAGAAAAAGGGTCGATCAGCTTCACCTGCTACTGCTTTGGCAATCAGCGTTTTTCCTGTTCCTGGAGGACCTATGAGCAAAACCCCTTTAGGTATACGACCGCCAAGGGCAGTAAAACGACCTGGGTCTTTTAAGAAATCTACAATCTCGGAAAGCTCTTCTTTAGACTCTTCGGCTCCCGCTACATCTCTAAAAGTTACTTTGGCAGTCTCTTTCGTTAACAGCTTGGCTGGTGATTTACCAAAATTCATAGCTGAAGAACCAACGCCCTTCATCTGGCGGGCAAAGAGGAAATATAAAACTACTAAGAGCAACAGCACGGGTAAAAAGGTAACAATATAGCTAGCGTAATTAGGAGCTGGCTCTTGGCTTTTAAATGTCTTGTCTAAAACTGTATTGCGCTCTTGGTCTGGTGCTTTAAAAGCCATCGCTTGATTAGATACAAAACCGGTCCATTCTTTTTTAGCTTCTGAAAACCAGCGGCGGTAGTTTTCCGGATCTGTGGTTTCCAAGGTTTTAGTAGAAAGTTCCTGATTATTAAAAAACCAGCTGATGTGAGCAACTTTAGAACGAGCTTTGTTTAAAAGAGCTTCATTATTCTCTAAAGCAGATAAGTTTATATTGTATTGCTGTAAATCTTCTGTGTAACTGCGTACTGATCTTAAAGGCATCAGAATCACGTTAGATTCTCTTTGCATAAGAGTTGAAACGGTTTCATCTAAAGCTGTTAAAACAGACTGATAGGTTTCCAATTGAGCAGCTAATGGTAAATGTTGAGAGGTTTTTAATCTTTCTTGCTGTTTAGTTAAATCGGCTTTTAAAACTTCTTGGCCAATGCCTAATTTAGAAGAAGCAAATAGATCCAAAAGAACATTCAGGTCAGCTCTAAATTCAAAAACATTTTGAATATTCACAGGCATAGTTAAAAGACGGCTTTTCAGCTCTTTTAAGTTTGTGACCTCGCTCTTCGGCTTTTCTTTAATAATAACGTGAGAGGTGCGTTCGGGATTATCGTAAACCGGACTGATGACCACAAATCCTTTAGAAGGAATAGAAAGGCCGGTAATTTCCAAGAAAAACTTAGCTGCATCAGTAACATTGTTCTGAAGCTGGGGAATTTCCGCTTCTAAATGTTTTTTTTCAGAGACTAGTTCATGGTGACGATTAAGCAGTTCTAAATATTGATAGCGTTCTTTACTCTCTGGAGTCAGTTCGCCTCGGAATCTACCAGTAAAGGTAACCAAGTTTTCATTTTGGGCGATTTTACGATTTTCTTCAGAAGCAATTAAGTCTAAATTGACTAAATGCTCCACTTGGTGGGAAAAAGAAACTTTTGCCAAGCGCTCTGAAGTCAGAGACTGCATCGTAAAAATAACTATGAAAAGAACTAAGAGAAAAAAGAAAAATCCACCTGGAAAACCCTTTTTACCTTCATTTTTGAATTTATCTGCCATATTTTTATCTTGTTAATATTTTTATTTTATAAACCTATCAATATAAGTGCTCTCAAATATAAAAGCAAAAAAAATGCCCTTTTTAAGCTCTTAACACTCACCTACTGTATTTATAACAAAAAACAAATTAAATTACCCCGTTTTTCTATTGAATTAATTCTTTTTTTAACAATAAGCCACTAGTATTAAGTAAATTATTTAGGAAATTATTAAATTTATTTTATAATAAATCTGATCATCTTGAGAAGATTTTTGAGGAAAACGGGGCCGGCCGGAAAGCAAATCACAAAAAAGCTCGTTTTTTCTAAAAATCACAGGAAAGCGCTTTCTTAAAAAAAGTGGTACTTTTTGCTCTGCCATATGCTGGCTTAAGCGCTTTTGGAAAAGCCTGAGATCGGCTTGATATGGAGCTAAATAATACTCATCTTTGGGTAAAATGATTTCAGCCGAGCCTAAAGAGAGCTCTTGCCAAGAAGAAAGACTGGCTTTTTTAGCTTTAATTTCACTGATCTTCAGCTGCCATCCATCTAATTTGAACAGCCCTTTTTTAAGAGCTATTTTTTGATTTAGAGCAAAAACAATTTTTTGGTTTTTTTTCCAAAAAAAGAGCTTGTCATTTTCTACGATCAGGTCCCCCTCTTTTAAAGCTAAAAGTAGAGATTTTTGATTTTGTTTTTGATTTAAGAATTGGTTTTGTTTTTTGCTTAAGGACTGGTTTTGATTTTTATTTGAGGATTGATTTTGATTTTGATTTTTGCTTTTTTCTACAAAACATAGCACTTGCTCCATAATCTGGCGTGATAAATTAAAACCTGCTTTCAAAGCTAGCTTTTTGATTAAATAACGCCGTTCCAAAAGAGCTAAAGACGAAAATTTAGCTGCTCTTAAATCTAAAAATTGACCAAAGGGTGAAGAAGAACTTTTTAACATAGCCGGTTTAATTCTTTGTTCTAGATAATCTTTAAACTCTTGAGAGCGTCCAGATAACAAAGCTAAGTTTTCGAAAATGTTTTTGCCGAAAAGCCGATTAAGTTCAGGTAGAATAGAAATGCGCATACGAGAGCGTAGGTATTTTGAATCAAAATTGGTTCTGTCTTCAATCGCTCTCAGCTGATTTTCTTTTAAAAACTCCATGAGCTCTTTTTTAGAAAAAGATAAGAGCGGTCTGAGAACCCGCATGCCTATTAAAAAGCTCTCTGCTTGCATGCCTCCTAAAAAAGGCAGATCGGCTCCTTCCAAACAACGTTTTAAAACAGTTTCTACCTGGTCATCTTTTTGATGCGCTAACAATAAATAAGAAGCTCCTAGCTCTTGATAGAGTTTTTGAAAAAACTCTAATCTCAGATCGCGAGCCACTGCTTCTTGGTTTTTAACCGAATTTTTGATCAACTTTTTAGCTGGATTTTTAGTTGAACTAAGTTGACCTTTGTCTCTTTGGTCTAAAGATTTATCTAAAGAAAGAGTTTTCAAAAAAAAGCGCAGGCCAAGCTGCTTAGCTTCTTTTTTTAGATTTCGAGCTTCTTTAGCACTCTCTTCACGCCAGCTATGATCTATGTGGGCCAATACTAGTTCGAATTTAAAAGCTTTTTGTTTTTGGATTTTTAAAAGTAGATATAGAAGGGCTTTGGAATCGAACCCCCCGGAATAGCCTAAAATCAGAGGACCTTTAAAAGGCTCTCTTTTTTTTAGAAAAGATTTAATCTGATCTAATAAGACATCTTGAAACATGGGTTAATTGTACCATAATCACTAAAATAACCCATAAATTAAATAGCTTACAAAAATAATCCCAAAAAATCTAAACTAATGCGCATCAGGTGTATGTAAAAATACTTTAGCCCGAATTATACTAGCCTTGTACAAGGATTTAAGCTTATGCCGCTCATTTGGCGTTATTTAACCACCTCTTACTTAAAAGTTTTTTTACTATCTACTTTCGGCTTTATCTGTGTGCTTTTAATTACCAGACTGAAAGAAATCGCCCGGTTCTCAGCTTTAACCACTGATTTAAGCGATATCTTTTTTTATACCCTCTATCAGATACCCCATATTATGCCGATCGCCATCCCTATCTCCTGTTTGATTTCAGCTATGCTTTTATTTCAAAAATTTTCTAAGACCCATGAACTGACCGTTCTGCGCGCTAGTGGATTTTCACTCAAAAAAATCACGCTTCCGATTTTATGCTGCTCTTTGTTTATTAGCTTTTTTAACTTTTATCTAGCCTCAGAAGTAGCACCCCGCTGTATTAATGCTTCTAAGAAAATTGCCCATAGCCAAATTTCACTTAACCCTATTTTTCTTTTGGAAAAACCTAAACTTTTAAAAATCAAAAAAGCCTTTATTGACTTAGAAGCCTCCTCGGATAAAAATTCGGCTAAAAATTTAATCTTTATTACTCCTAGTAAATACAATGGCAAACTCTCCCTGATTACAGCGAAAAAAATCTATTTAGAAAATGAAAACTTGCTCGTCGGTTCAAAAGTCTCGATCATTTCCCATCATTTAGACAATCTGAACCACTTCGATACTTTAATTGTCGAAAATCAAGATTTGATCAAAACCGAAGCCCGTAAGATTACTAAATTTATGAAATCGGAAAATTTCTCGATTAACTCTTTGCACCTACCGACAAAGATGCTATTAGCCTGCGCTGAAACTCAGGATCAAGAGAAAAAACAAGCTCTGTATATAGAAATGATTCGACGGTTGGCTATTTCCTTTTCAGCTTTTTCTTTTACCTTTATCGGCATCTCCTATGGCATTGATATTAGCCGTATGGAATCTAAGAAAAAGATCTTTATAGCTGCCCTTTCGGCTCTTTTTATCTTAGCTAGCTTTATAGCTGCCAAAGCTTCGAAATCACATCCTTTGATGGCTGCTTTAATCTATATTCTAGTACAGCCTATAATTCTTTTTATTTCCACCCGCTCAATTAAACGCGCTTCCCAAGGCATCGTATGAAAATAAAAAAAATCTACGAAAAATTTATTTTTCAAGAATCGATCAAATTTCTCTTCTTTTTTATCTTGGCTATTTACTGTCTTTTTTTTGTTTTAGATTTTTCTCTTAGAGGTCCTAAGTTTTTTGCGATCGGCACAGCTGAATTTTCCCAATTTCTACTTTATTACTACTATCAAATCAGCCTTTACTTAAACCTCTTTTTATCACTCGGATTTTTATTTGCGATCATTAAAGTAATCGGATCTATGAACCGCAATAACGAACTGCTGGCTCTACAAATGGCCGGTCTTTCTAAACAAAAAATTATCCGCCCGCTGTTTTTGATAGGAGCTTTTTTATCTTTACTTTCTTATGTCAATACTGAGTTGCAATACCCCAAAGCTGTACGTATAGTCCAGAATTTTAAAAAACAGTATTTACATAGCCAACGTAAAGAAAGAAATGCCAATGTCCAATCCGTTGTTTTAAAAGACAATACAAAATTAGTCTATAGCCATTATGACTTTGTTAAAAATGAGCTGAAAGATGTGTTTTGGCTACTAGGCAATGAAATCTATCATATTAAACTGCTCGATCTGAAACAAACCCCTCCAAAAGGTCATTTTGTAGATCATTTTATTCAAGATAGCCGCTCTTTTTTTATCAAAAAAAACTCTTATCGTTTACGGGATTTGGAAAAAATTTATTTCGATAAAAAAAGCTCAGCTTTTTTAGTACCTTTTGAAGAAAGAGCCATTACTACTCTGTTTTGGCAGTTTTTTCAAAAAAGTTATTCTTCCTATAAAGAAAAGTCGGCTCTTAGCTCCCATTTAAATTATAAACTGACCCTACCTTTGATCCCTCTTTTAATACCTTTGCTGTTAACTCCCTGGCTCTTCCGTTTTTCTAGACAAAGTAATTATCTCTTTATTTTAACGGCTATCTCTCTTTTTTTATTTATCGGTTTTTATACGCTCATAGATGCTTTTTTTATTCTCACTGAAAATGGTGGGGGTTCCTCTTTTGTCTTTCTTTGGATGCCTTTTATCATACTCTTTGCTCTAGCCATTTTAAAACAGCGCTTTTCAGAGAACATCTTGCGTTTCAGATACTTACTTGCTCACAGGCTTCGAACGCGCTAGACCTAAATACCTTTAAAAATCACCCACACAAAAAAGGACTTTTTACGCTAAAGGACACAAGAAAGCCAACTATTTTAATGGTTGGATGAATTGT
>CAZTYI010000014.1:0-22297 GCA_964618335.1 uncultured bacterium | reverse complement strand
AAAGGCCTTAGTAATTTACTTTTAGTAGATGATTTAAAAAATGGCCTGAAATGGAAAAATCTAGTTTCCAAATCGTTCATTGATTTAATTTCTAAAGAAGAGCTTTTCGCTTATTTAAACAAAAATAAGAACAACAATCCTCCTGTTAAAGCTATTTTTCATTTGGGAGCTTGTTCAGATACTTTAGAAACAAATGCTTCTTATCTTTTAGAAAACAACTATCATTATTCTGTCGATCTGGCTTCCTGGGCTTTAGAAGAAGGAGCCAGATTTGTTTTTGCTTCTTCTGCTGCGACTTATGGCGATGGAGCGCTTGGTTTTAAAGATGATGAAGATAAGCTGTTAACTTTGAAGCCGATCAATATGTATGCTTTTTCTAAGCACTTATTTGATCTTTGGGCTAAAAGAAAAGGCTTTTTATCTAAAATCGTCTCTTTAAAGTTTTTCAACGTCTTTGGTCCTAATGAATATCACAAGGGCCATATGTCTTCGATGATTTTCAAAATGTATAAAAAAGCATTGAATGGCGAAAGTATCGGTCTTTTTAAATCCAACGATTCCGAATACAAAGATGGCGATCAGAAAAGAGACTTTGTTTATGTCAAAGACGTAGTTAAGATGACTGCTTCTTTTATTTTTGAAAATAAAGAAGTTAACGGTCTTTTTAACATCGGCAGCGGTCAGGCCTCGACTTGGAATGAAGTAGCTCAAAATCTTTTTGCAGCTTTGGATAAAAAGCCTAAAATTGAATATATCGAGATGCCTGCCGATCTCAGCCGTCAGTACCAGAACTTTACTCAAGCTGATATGACTAAATTCCAAACCAAATGTAAAAACTTTTCCAGCCGGTCTTTGAAAGAATCTATTTTTGATTATGTGCAGAACTATTTATTGAAAGACCAAACATGGTAAAGTTGTCGCATATTAGTATGTATAAAAGTAAGAATGCGTGTTTAAGTACACATTTATATATTAAAAAGGCCTCAAGCTCATAAGCTAAAAGGTAAGATAATGGTGAAACAGACTCGCAGTCTAAGTAGTTTTCATTCGATCAAAGCGCTAGTGCTCGGTGATCTGATGCTGGATAAATATACGACTGGCAGTGTCCAGCGTATTTCTCCGGAAGCTCCCGTTAAAATCTTGAACGTCGAACAAAAGTCTTCCCGTCCCGGAGGAGCTGGCAATGTAGTTTTAAACTTGTTAGCTTTAAATGCCAAAGTGACTATTTTAGGCAGGCTAGGCTTTGATCGAGAAGGAGCAGAGCTGGCTTCCAGCTTAAAAACCAAAGGAGCTGACACTAGTTTTTTAATCCGACAAAGACTTTATCCTACCATCACTAAAAACCGGATCATTTCTTCTTCTCAGCAGGTTATTCGCATTGATTCAGAGAACCTCTTATCTTTGCCTAGGCATTTAGAAAGAAGAGTGCTGAGCCGCTTAAAAGAGCTAATTCCTAAAATGCAAGTAGTCGCTATTTCTGATTATGGCAAAGGGTTTTTGACTGACCTTATTTTAGAAAAAGCAATTGAGCTCTGTCGTTTGCATCATGTACCGGTAATTGTTGATCCTAAAGGCAGTGATTTTTCTAAATATAAAAAAGCGACTATTTTAAAACCCAACCAAAAAGAAGCTTATATAGCAGCTAAGAAACCTTCAACCGCTTCGTTAAAAGAAGTAGCAGCGCAGATTTTAAAAGAGACCAAAGTTGAAAAACTTTTAATTACCAGATCAGAATCCGGTATGACGCTCTTTGATAAAAAATTAAACCGCACAGATTTTCCCGTTAAGTTGAAAGAAGTTAACGATGTAACAGGAGCAGGAGATACGGTCTTAGCGACTTTAGCGATTGCTTTGGCTAACAATTTAGAGCTTTCTGAAGCGATTAATTTGGCTAACATAGCTGCTGGTATTGCGATTGAGCATTTAGGCTGTGCAGCGGTGACGCTTTCTGAATTAGCTGAAAGGCTGTTAGAGTTTGATACGAAGAGTAAGATTTTTGATGAGAGCCATTTATATGCGTTAGGGCAGGTCTTGAAAAATAAAAAGTACACTCTTTTAGGCGTAGAAAGTAAAAAAGGCATGTCCAATGAACTTTTTCGTTCGATTCATAAACTCTCTAAAGAAGATGCTAAGCTGATTGTTTATTTTAAGGATCAAGCTCCGTCTGAAGAGTTTGTGAGTTTTTTATCAGGGCTTCCGCTGATTGATTTTATTGTGGTTCAGAAGAAGAGTTTGAGGGAACTGAAAAGGAAGATTAAGCCTCTTGCGGTGGTTGAGGTATAGTTTTAAGATTTTCAATGTAAATATAAGAAGATATTTCTGGAATTTGATTTATTCATTTTAGATTTTTTATAAATGGGGAAAGAATCCGAGAGTTCTTTCAAAATAATAAATGAGACTGTCTTTCAGGTTTTGTTCTCTTTTTGCCTCTGTAGTTTGCTCAGAAGCACCTAGAGCTTCCTCAATGGAAAATCTTTCATCGTCAGAATGTTCAGATAATCTATTCCAAAGAGGCAATACTAAATGTTCTCTTAATAATTTTCGCCAATTTTTTTCAAATTGAGCATAGTGTGTTGTTTGCGCTTTAAGATTGCTTTTAGCAGTTGTAAATCTTCCAAGTAATATGGGGATTTGTTCGCTGTTTGGTGGTTTTGAAGTATTTATTGATCTAACCTCCGATTCTAATGTATTTAGTAAATTTGTTAATGTATTTACGAATGTTTGATAGCTTTGTGGGCTTTCGAAAATTTGATCCATAGCTCTTGGATTTGTAACTACACTTTCTTCTTCTCCTTCTTTTGTTGTAATTGTTTTAATCCCTCTAGATATATCAAGAAAGTTTTGTAATTTATTTATTGCAGTTTCCAATGAAGAACCATCTGTAGCATATTGCTGTGCTATTTGTAATATAGGATCAATATCTGTAGGAAACAGTGCTTGAAAACGCGACATTTTTATTTTTCGGACTTTTGAATTTTGTTCGATATGATGAGTTAGTCCCTCGATACAACGTTGAACTTCAGAAGGAATAGATGCTGCAGTCAGCAGCGTTCGTAAATGTTTACGATATTTCCCTTTATATTTTTTAATAATTTCTTTTATATCTGTTTCTGACATGATTTCTTTTGTAGTAGGGATTTCTGATGTCTCTCTGATTTTAGCTTCAAAAGAAATTCTTCTGGTATCTTCCTCGACTTTTTCGGCAGCTTCTTCTTCCGGTGTTAACGGTGTCACCACAGCTCTCAGATCAGAATCCCCCTCTCTGTTCCAAGTCAGCATACCAGGGCTGCTCAGAATTTCCCTTACTAGCCGTTCCACCACCATAAAAGTAGGCATTTGAGCAGGTACTTTTTCTTCTGGTTTTCTTTCTCCTTGTGTTATTCCTGGCAGAGTTTCTGCAGCAGGAGATCCTTCTTTAGGTACAAACTTAGCGCTTAACAGTTCAAAGTTTCTGTCATTTAGATATTCGACTTCAACTTCTGTCTGAATAGGATTTTTAATATCTGGATTTTGTTTCATTTTCTCAAATAAGGCTCGAGCAAGTTCCCTGATAGCTTCAATATTTGGAGGTTCGCGTACACCTTGAGGAGTAACCTCTTCACCATACCAATAGACCCTGAGATTTTTAGTTTGGCCATTCTCTAATGTAATAGTAATTCGTCCCACCTGTTGCTTAGAACCGGTAGGTTTTCTGGGAGGCTCTGGCGGAACGGGCATAACTTCAGCCCGTAAATCAGTTCGTTTGGTCATAATTTCGCTATATATTGTTATACTACTACATCTTTAATATATAATTATTTTGAATTAATTTCATTAAAGTTTTTAATTTATATATAATTATTAATTAATTCTACCTAGTTAATTACAGTTTTTAGCTATGATTGTGTAATCGTATGACTATAGTATATAAGGGATGTAGAAAGATTTTATTACTTAACGTATTGATTAAGAGACTCTTGTGAGTGATACAAGGAAGGACCAACTGATTGAATGACTCCGCCGCCAAGACAACGGTCTTCTTGATAGAAAACTATCGATTGAAGCGGCGCAATCGCCCTTTGGGGATTCTTAAAAGAGACATAGGCTAGTCCATTTTCGATTTTTTCAATGGTACACTCCTGGTCTTCCTGACGATAACGGATTTTAGCCCTACAGGAAAAGAGTGGTTTTTGATTGTTTTGATTTGGATGAGAGCCAGCTTGGCTAGAGTCAGATGGGTTTTTGAGGAAAGGCAGATCATCATCTACCCAAGTTAAGTCCGAGGCTATCAGCGTCTTAGCAAACAAGGCTGGATGCTCTGGCCCCTGGGCCACAATCACCAGGTTCTTTTCGGTCTCTTTACCGACTACAAACCAGGCCTGGCCTTCGCCGCCGATTTTGAGTCCTTCTCTTTGGCCTATAGTGTATAAAAAAGAGCCTTCATGCTCGCCCATGACTTTGCCTTCGAGATCGACAAAAAAGCCCTTCTTGGGTTTTAGAAATTTCGAGAGAAAGGGACGGAAAGAGCGCTTGCCGATAAAACAGATACCGGTGGAATCTTTTTTCAAGGCTATGGGCAGGTTATTTTCTAGGGCTATTTTCCTAACCTCGGTTTTTTCTAGGTGGCCGATCGGAAAGAGCACTTTTTTTAAGATGTCTTGCTTGAGCGTATAGATGAAATAGCTCTGGTCTTTGTTTTTATCCAGACCTTTGAGGAGGTTGTAGTTGGAGTCTATTCTGGCATAGTGGCCGGTAGCCATCAGGTCAGCTCCAAGTTTTAAGGCTTTTTTTAAAAAGAGATTAAACTTGATCTCTTTATTACAGAGAATATCAGGGTTGGGAGTGTAGCCGGCTTGGTAGCCTTTTAAAAAAAGATTAAAGACTTTTTCGCGGTATTCTTGAGCGAAGTTAATGGTATAGTAGGGGATTTTTAAGATCTCGCAGACTTTAGCTACGTCTTCTAAATCTTTGGAAGCTAAACATTTGCCATTTTCATCGGTCTCTTCCCAGTTCTTCATGAAAAGCGCAAAGACCTTGAAGCCGGCTTTTTTTAAAAGCAGGGCTGAAACAGAAGAATCTACTCCGCCGGAAAGGGCAATGGCAACAGTGGGCTTTTTAGGCATAAAATATTTTTTAAATACTTTTATTTTTTATTTTTTTGATTTTTAAAAATATTGTTATTTATTTTTAAAAGTTATTTGAGAGCTATTTTAGCCTATTTAGAAATTAAAGATAAGATGCATTTTGCAGCTTTTCAATCCGATCCTCTAAAGGAGGATGGGTAGCAAAAAGATGGATAAAACCTTTTTTTCTGGGACTGGAAATTTTAAAAGCCTGGAAAGCTGCTTGGTCAGAATAACTATCTTTGATTTCAGAAGTGACACGCAGAGCTTTGAGAGCATCGATCATTTTTTCTTTGCCGACCAACATGGCTCCGCCCTTGTCAGCACTGTATTCGCGTTTTCTGGAAAAAGCTGCCAGTACTAAAGAACCCAAGAGCATAAAGACCATTTGGAAAAGAAAGACGCAAATATAATAAGTAGTATAAGAAAATCTTTGCTGGCGGCCACGGCCGAGAGAAGAAACTGCATAAGCGAGAATGCGGGCTAAGAACATCACAAAGGCATTTACAATGCCTTGTAGAAGAGTCATGGTGACCATGTCTCCGTTAGCTAAGTGAGAGACTTCGTGAGATAAGACAGCGGTCACAGACTCTTTGTCTAGATGGTTTAAAAGGCCTTCAGAGACAGCTACCAAAGCATGGCGTTGAGAATAGCCGGTTGCGAAGGCGTTAACTTCATTAGAAGGATAGATGCCAATCTCTGGAACTTTTTTAAGAGCTGCTTTATGCGCTAGCTCTTCGATGATAGAACATAGTTTTCTTTTTTCAACGTCGGTAGTGTTAGGATCTATAATTTTAACGCCCATCATCCACTTGGCCATAGATTTGGAAAGCAACAAAGAAATAAAAGCGCCGCCCATACCCCAAATCAAACAGAAGACCATTAAGGTGATGTAATTCAATCCGTGTTTGGAAAGCTGCGGACCTAAATTAAAGACAGCAATAATGATTGAAAGAGTAGTGATGATTAAAAAGTTAATCGCTAAAAAAAGTACAATTCTTTTTACAAATGCCATAGAGCTATTTCCTGTTGCTAAAATTAAAAAACACTTTTCGATAAGAGTCAAGACAAGAGATTTCTTTTGCGAAAACATTTGCCAAATAATAGCCTTTTATGAGATCACTTTTGCACAAATTGCACAAATGGTTCTCTTTCTTTATGGTTAAAATTTTAATTAAAAAAGAAGATCTCAAGAAGCGGTTTTTAGAAAAAGATATGCAAGATTTTTTAGCGCACAAATACGAAGCATTTGTGCTGGTGACTTGTTCTTCCGCCAATGAAAAAGGAGATATGCAGGTAGAATTGAAATACGAAGGCGATGAAGATTTAGTTTCATATCTTTTACAGAGTGCGTCTCAAGTATTTGAAGGTGAAGAAGGAGCCGCTAAAGGTTCTCTCTAACTTTTTACTGAGATTTTTTTGCTTTTAAACTTTTTACTTTTTTTTAAAAAAAAGCAAAAAATAGAAGTTGAAAAGCAAAAGGTAAAAATAAAAAGCCGGTCGGGCTTCTTGAGTGCTAGTTATTTTGTCTCTGTTAATTGCAAAGTTGATTACAAAAGAATTATTTCTCCCCAATTTTTTCCTGTCATAACTGTTTATTTTATGCTTTGTTTTTAAGTCAAAGTTTTCAAAAAAACACTTATTTTAAAAAAGGTTTTTGTAATTTCTAAAAAGAGTTTTTGCAAAAAGAGTGGAAAAGAGGTATTAGTTAAAATTAGGAAGTTGTGAAAACTAAAATATATTTTGAATAAATGTTTTAGTTTGGCTATCCAGGGAGAAAAAGAATGCTAGAGAAACTCTTTAGAATTGAAAATAGAAATGACGCACGAATACTTTTTTGGGCTTTAATCGGTCCCTTTTTTTTAATTTTAACCTTAGCTCTAACGAATATGCAAACGATCGCTAATGCAGATCTTTTTGCAATGGCAGCAGTCGGCCTTTTGCTCTGTTTAAAATATAGAAAAAAAGGTCTTTATGGGGCTCTTAGCCTACTGACAGCTATGGCTGTTTATAAACATCTTCAACTGTATCAAAACCATCTCTTTGAACTGGGATTGGAAACTTCAATTGCAATTGGTCTTTTTATTTCCTATCTTTCTTTTGAACAGATCAGCGAACAGATTAAATCTTTAGAGGTCAAAGAAAATACCTTTCAAAATGAGAGAACTAAAGCTGAAGAAAGATTAGCTAAAGAAATTGACTTTCATGAAAGACAGCATAAAAATTTCAAATTTGAAATGGACCGTTTAAACGGACTGCTAGAAGAAAAAACTGAGGAAGTGGTGACTTTAAAAAGTCTTTCGGAAAATCTAAGGAACTCTTTAGCAGAAAAAGAAAAAGAGCGTGGTGTAGATGATTTAAAAGGCAAAATTGAAGAGAAAAATCGACTGATTCAAGAATATGAAAACCATACAGCAGAGTTAAAGAAAACAGAGACTTTATACAACCAGCTCAAAAATCAATTTGAAGAGAAAAAAGAACTTTTGCAAAACACTAGAAAAGAACTCTTTTTAATTAAAGAAGAAGCCGAAAGATTGAAAAGAGAAAGAGCAGAAAATAACTCTGAAGACAATCCTGCTATCCGTGAATTGCAACAAGAATTAGGAAACATGAACGAAGAGCTGACTAGATTTGAAAAAGATAATAGTGCGTTAGAACATGTAGTTACTAAAGTGATCAGTGAAGCAGATAATAGAGCTTCTGTCACAGAAACAACCGAAGAAAACAGTCAGCCACAAGTTGAATCACATACTGAAGAAAAAGTAGAAGCCGTGGAAGAAAAGCCTGTAGAAATAGAAGTAGAAGAACTGCCGTTAGCAGAAGATCAAGAGATTGCTTCATCGGAAGAAATAGAAGAAACTGATGAAACAGAAGAAATGGAAGAGTCAGAAGAACCTGAAGAAATTGTAGCAGAGTCAGAATTGGTATTAGATGAACTGGTAGTTTCTGAAGAAGAAGCCCCTTCGGATTTTTCAGAGCACAGTTAGAATCTCTACGCCTTTTTCAGTAATCAAAAGCGTGTGTTCCCATTGTGCTGAAGGTTGTAAATCTTTAGTGCTGGCTTCCCATTGATTGTCATGGTTGATCACCGCTTCTTTGACGCCTGCGTTAATCATAGGCTCAATCGTAAAAGTCATGCCTTCTACTAATGGAATTTGCAGGCTATTGTAATAATGGGGGATTTGCGGGGGTTCATGAAAGTTAACGCCAACACCATGACCGACAAACTGATCTACTACCGAACAGTTATTTTTTTTAGCAATTTTTTCTATGACATTGCCAATTTCAAAAATTTCCAAACCTGGACGGCAGATCTTAATCGCTTCCATCAAGCATTCATAAGACACTTCTGTGACGAGTTTTTTTTCTGGAGAAACTTGCCCGATCATAACCATCCGGCTGCAGTCGCCATAATAGCCATTTAAGATGGAGGTGACGTCGATATTGATAATATCGCCTTCTTGCAGAGGTCGGTCATTAGGAATGCCGTGGCAAATCACTTCGTTTAAAGAGGTGCAAATACTCTTAGGAAAAGGGGGTTCGCCATAACCGAGTGGAGCTGCAATAGCGCCTGCTTCTTGATGCAGCTTTTGAGCTAGTCGATCCAGTTCGTTAGTGGTCACCCCGGCTTGGGCTTTTTGACAGAGAGTATCAAGGATTTTAGCGGCTAGACGGGAAGCTTTTTTAATGCCGGAGATTTGCTCATCGGTTTTTAAGATAATGCCGAATTCTTTTAAGTATTTTAGTGTGAGCGAAGAGGAATTAGCTAGATTAGAAGCAGGTTCTTGGGGATAACAGCATTTTTTATATTTTTTACCACTTCCACAAAAGCACGGATCGTTGCGTTTGATCATTGTTTATCATCCTATCGTCAGACCCCCTTTTTTTAGGTAGGGGTAATTAATATTTAGCTTTTTTAAAAAGCATTAAAATTTTAATGGCCGTTGCTTTTTAAATAAATAGAAATTCCATTTAAAAACATTTGCGTGGCAATTAAGATTAAAATCAAACCCATTAAACGCGCTAGAGCCATTAGTCCTTTGTCTTTTAAAATTTTGATTAAAAAAGGTCCACTAAGCATCACTAGCAACGAAGCAAACCAAGCCAAAGAAAGAGCTCCTAACATCATATGCCAGGGAATTTGGTTGGAATATAAAATAATCATGGCAAAAGCACCTGGTCCGGCAGTTAAAGGAATAGCAATTGGTACTATCAGCGGTTCTTTTGAGTCTTTAGAGCTCATCTGGAAATCTTTTCTATTAGGGAAAATCATTTTAAGAGCTATTAGAAAAAGAATAATACCACCAGAGATTTGGACGGTGTAAAAGTCTAATTTCAGCAGTTTTAAAAAAGAAGGCCCGATAAAATAAAAAAAGATAAAAAAAGCTAGGGCAACAAGCATTTCCCGGATGAGAATTTTATGACGTTTTTTGTTAGAAAAACCTTTTAAAAAATGCAAACAAATCGGCATGTTTCCTAGAGAATCAATGACTACGAATAAAGCAAAGGCTAAACTTAAAAGATCCATTTTAATTCTCTTTTTTTATGTATTTAGATTTACTCATGTTTATGAACCATAAAGCTTAATCTATTCATACTCAAAAAAGATAAAATTTACAAGTTAGAGCGTTTCTTTTTCTAAAATACTTTTTAAATTTTTTAAAAAGATCACCTGATCTTTATTTAAATTACGCAAAATAAAAAAACAGTCGCGGTTTTTAAAAAAAGCAGCTTTAGTCCAATTCGCAGAACCGGAGACTAGGATTTTATCATCGATGATTAAATGCTTATAATGCAAAAGTTCGATGCCGCTGGAAAGCATGACGTTAACTTGAGCTTTTTTCAAAGCAGCAATAGTTTTTGAGCCAATCCCCATACCAGAGCGTGCATCAATAATCACAGTCACGTCTACGCCTCTTTTTTTGGCGTCAATCAGTTCATTGATTAAGACAGGATAAGTCAGAGTAAACATAGCCAAATGGATGCTTTGTTTAGCTAATCTCAGCATTCTTAACAGAGAAGCGATAGCTTCTTTTTTTATATCAGGCAGCAGAAAGACTTCGACGCTTTGATTTCCGACTAAGCCTCGAAAACAGGCTCCTCTGCTATTCGGTGCCTTCTGGGTTAGAAATCTAGCCATGGCAGGACTGTAAAAGCCCACTAAAAGGTTGCCATGCATGGAAAGCGAAGAAGAAGTTAGATTGGCAGAGCCTAAAAAGACCATTTTGTCATCAGAGACTATGATCTTTTGGTGCATTAAGCCGCCCTTTTGATTTTTTTCAATTTGAAAAGAGGGCTTTTCAATTAAAGGCGAAGAGCGCAGATCGTAGAACAGTTTGACTTTGACGCCCTCTTTCGAACGATCTTCTAAAGCTTCTAAAATTGCTAAATCTGAAAGACCGAACATCACTACAAAAAGTGATTTTTTGGTATTGCTAATAGCTTTTAAAATAGTGCCTTTAAGACTTTGGCGAGTTTGGCTGGAATAGAGTACAATTGGTTTTTCCAAAGAAGGTAAAACCGGTAGCAAGCTTTTGACGGTTAAATAACCGTAAAAAAAAGCACCGATCACCAGAACTATCACTAAAAAAGATTTTAAGTCTTTGGTCATAAAAAAAATCAAATCGTTGACTTTCTACTTTAAAGCCAAGGATTTGATTTTTTAAAGAAAGTTTTTTAAAAACCTTAAATTTTCTCGCCTTTCGCGCGCATTCTTTTGACAACTTCGAAAAGACCTACTTTATCAATAGTTCTTAAAGCAGCAGTTGAAAGCTTTAAAGTTATAAAGCGTTTTTCTTCTGTTAACCAAAGCTTTTTCTTATGTAGATTTGGCAGGAAACGACGCTTGGTTTTACCGGTAATTTTAAGGCCGATGCCTTTTTTCTTTTTAGCAATACCGCGAATTGCGTAGCTGCGTCCAACTTTTGGTTTTTTACCAGTTACTTGACATCTTTTAGACATTTTTCATCTCTCTTGTAAAACTCGATCTTAAAAAAAATATGGTAGCAATTTTCCCCTTATAGAACAAGAAAAGTGTTTTTTTAAATTTTTCAATTTTTTGAAAAAATGCGCCTTTTCAGATCAAGGCGCATTTGTATTCAAATTATTTTTTTACTACTCTTCGCGTATATGGGTAATTTCTCCACCTTCTTCTTCTATTGCTGGAGGAGTTTCTCTGCCTTCACTTTCTACTACTACGGAAGTGTCTGCATCTCCGCTACCTACTACTAAGGTAGTTGCTCTATCTTCATTACCTTTTTCATTCACAATCTCTAATCCTTCGCTTTCTTCTGTTGATCTTAAATCATTGAGCCATTCTTTAGCTGCATGCCAAGCTCTACGGGCCAACATGGAGATCTGATAGCCTTCTACCGGTTCATTGAGAGAAGAGAGCAGTTCTTTAGGGTCGTGGCTAATAATACTGATCAGAAATAAGCCGCTAAGACCGATAACTGCTGTTGTAATTAAATAGTAAGTCAGAGTAGCTGCCAGTTTGGTAAAGGCAATGATAGCAACAGCTTCGACTAGTACAATATAGGGGTGTTTTAAAGCCTGTTCTCTTAAATGGGTAAAATGCCAAGCGGGAGCTGCTTCCTTGTCGCGTTCTCCCCAAAAACCTTGTAAATCTGTTTGTAATGCATTTCCTACATCGATTACTGCTTCTCTGATATTTGATACTATATTCCAAGCTCCATTGGTTGGAATTGATCCTTGGGAAACTACGTCTGAAGACATAAACTCCTCCTTTTTGCGGGGGATTATAATTCTAAGCAGAATTGAGAGCAATTTTTTTAAAAAAAAAATTGAATTTGAACAAATAGGTTTTGGAAGAGAAGAAAAGAAAAAAGGAAGGAAAAGAAGGAAAAAGCTTTAAATAACAAAGGCCAAAGTTTTAAGCTTTGGCCTTTTGAGATGTCTTAATCTTAGTTAAACTTTACTACTTTTATCTAGGCTTTTCTCTTGCTAAATAGGCGGCTGAATAAACCTGGCTTTTGTTCTTCATTTGGCTTTTGTTTTTCACCTGAAGCCTGAACTTCCTTCTTAAATTTTCCATACAGACTTTCCATGAACTTTTCAAAATTAGTAATTACCTTTTGAGTTTGTTCAGGGAACCACTTTTTACCACCAGCTTTTAAAGCACTATAAAGTACAATAGCACCTGCTAGTATATATAAAGCTGTAGATACGTAAGAAAGAGAAGCGCTGATAGCTACTAAAGCTACGGCAGCTACTAAAGCTGCTGTTACTAGATAAGCATTAGGAGAATTTTTTTTAAATTCTTGAATCAATTTATGTTTGGTTATTTTAGTAATGGCAGCATCTAAATGACCGGCTAATTTCATAAAACCTGACTTAACTTGTTCCACGTCTTCTCGTACACCTTCTTCACCCTGTGACGCATTGAAAGAAGTAACCCTCTCTGCTGAATTTGAATGGCTAATACTCATATAACTCTCCTTGTTTGTTTAATAATTTCGGCTATTATTTTATTCAAAAATAGATTTAAAAACAAGTTTTTTTTATTACTTTTAGTTACAGTTAAGTAATAATTTAACATTAATTAATAATTATTTTTTTAACATTTTCAAGGTTTTCTTAGTCTAAAATAGTTAGCGTAAAATTTTAAAAAAAAAGAGTTGCCATCAACTATTTTTTTTAATTATACATTAGCCCTTTGAACAGCTTGCTTGGCCTGAAAGATCTTATTGGCCATTAAAAGCAGCATCTGGCTGTAGAGGACAATCATAGTAATTGGAACAACAGAGGAAACAGTTTGTTTTAGAGCAGAAAGAGCCAAATTAAAGGTTAGAACCGCTATTAATACTGACAAGGCTGCTAAAGCTACAGCGTAAATTACTGGGTGTCTGACGCTTAGGTTACGGAAGAGAGAGAGCAAATTTTTATCAAAAAATTTATATATATCAGTATTTTTGAGATAAGTAATAGTTCTGTTTTTCCATTCAGAAACAGCCTTTGAACACTGAGTTGGCCAAGAATCGGTAGGTTCTGCATTGGTAGCAGGTGCTGGAACAGGATGACCCATATTAAAAATCTCCTTTTTATCATAAACGCACCGTAAAACCCAGTTCTTTAAGACTGGGATACAAGGTGCAAGTTAAACTTATGCGGGGCGATGTTAGCAAAAGAGCAGGATTTTAAAAAAGCTGAAAAAATTAGAAAGCAAAATACAGAATCATTTTTTATTTAAAAAAATAAAAAATGATTATTAAATCCGATTCGGAAATAGAAATTATTCTAAAGCGCTTTTTTTTAAAGTAAAATAAAAGCTTTTAATGGCTGTGGGTTCAAAGCCCTGGTTGAGAAAGTTTTTTTTGGCTTGAGCAAAATAGAGCCAGGCGGAAGGCAGGTCTTTCCGTCTAAAGGCTATTTCAGATAGATAAAAAGCAATTGTTGGATCATTTGGTTCAAGAACTATATATTGGGTAAGCTGTCGATAGGCTTCTTTTTGGCGGCCCATTTCAGAATAGACAGAAGCTAACAGCAAAAGACCGGATCTAAATTTAGGATACTTTTTTAAAATCTTTTCCAGACGGGCTTTTTTATGTTCTAAAGCTTTAAATGTGTCTTCAAAAGGTATGAAGAATTCTAAGATCCCATTGCTGTCGATCCGTTTTTCTAAATAGTCGGAAATCAAATTATGCTTAGAAAAATGGTATTCATCGGGTACTGAAGCAGAGACTTTTAAAAGTGCTTTTCCTTCTTTTTCTTTTTTTAAGAATACATAGCAAAAACCTAGCAGTTCTTTAGTTAGAGGATCATCTGGTAAATACTTTTGAGCTTTTTGATAAAGATCGGCTGCTTTGTCGAATTTTTGGTCTTTTAAAAAAATCGAAGCAGCGTTGATAAAAGCCAGGCCGACAGTTTCTTTAAGATCTCTTCTAGGTAGTTTTTTTAGCTCAATGCCTAAATAGCGCTCATCAGGGATATGTACACCGCGCATGGTAGTTTCAATGTTCAGCGGTTCTTCTTGGAGTCCATATCTTAGAAAAATGTGTCCAGGAGGTGTAATGATTTCTAAAGGCAGATCTAAACGCTGGGCGAGACAGAGATAAAGAATCGAAATACCCAAGCAGACACCTTTTTTAGAATCGATCACCGAGGGCAGATAGGTAAAACTGTCGATCTCCTGAGAATAAGTAGAATGGGGTGGAAAAGCAAAGCCCATCTCAAAAAAGATAAAATCAGAAATGGCTTTGATCTTTTCCAGATGGGTGGAATTTTCTGACAGTTTGGCTTTAATTTGCAGAGCCATTAAGTCCAAGGTAGCATCATAAAGGCGGATCTTTTTTTGAGATTCCGGACTGGAGCCTATCTGTGCTACTAAAAGAGCGCGGGAAAGATCGATGTCCTGTGGAGCAGCGTTTAAAAAATCAGCTTCTTGAAAAGAATTAAAAGTCTTAAGTTTGCGATTGCAAAGTTTTTGAGAGAGCTTTTCAATAAAAACTAGTTCGTCTTCAGTTAAATTTAATTCCGAGGTGGGTTCAATATTGTTAACGGCTTTAATCAAAAAAGAAAAATCCAATTTAGGCAGTGTCAGCGCTTTTTCCTGATTTTCTTTTAAAAGAAAAAAAGCTCTTTTCAAAGCTTTTTTACCTTCAGGAGTGAGGGGATATAATTCGAAAAAAGCTAGCTGTTTGGCGATTGATTTGGGATCTAAAGACTTATAAAGAGCACTAACAGAAGTTTCATAGGCAGAAAGAGCAAGGGGTAAAGCAAAGCTAAAAGCTAAAAGACTGAAAAGGCAGGAACGGAGAAATGAATGCATAGTTTTTTAACTAAAAGTTATGGTTTTTTGGCGGTTTTAAAATCTCTTTAATGACTTTTTTAAGGCCGCTGTGGCTAGTTACTTCTTCTAGCGGATGAACCAGACGATAGCTCCAATTCGAAGGAGATGTAGTTCCAGCTATGTTGATTCTTTCATCATCGGGATCAGCATGAATCAGTTCTTCAAAAAAAGCCAAATATTCCGGCAGTAAATTAATATGGAAAAGACTTCTGGAACAATGTGCTTGAATCAAGAGCTGTTTACGCAGATCGTTAGTAAAATTAGGTTCATAAGGTAGTCCCCAAAGAGCAGCAAAGCGGGAAGCTTCGCTATCTGATCTTTGCCACCATTGAGAAAGAGTTTCTGTATCATGAGTGGAAACAGTGGTCATAGTTATCGGATTAAATTGCTTAGGATCTTTTTTCTGCCAGCGCATAACTTTAGTACCGCAAATGCCTAGATCTTTTAAAACCGTATACACAAAAGGTGGAATCAAACCTAAATCTTCAGCTAAAGGCAGAAGGGGGGAAGAGGAAATAAACATTTTAAAATTTTCACGTCCTAGAGCTTCCCATTTACTAGGATCTTTAGGTATGAACTGTCCGTGAGAAGAATCTTCAAGAGGGGGAATCGCCCATAAACGGAAAAAGCCGACAGCGTGGTCGATGCGGTACATATGATAAAGATTGGAAACTAGAGCTAGCCTTCGTTTCCACCAAGCAAAATTGCTTTCTTTGAGTGCTTTCCAGTTAAAAAGATAAAACCCCCACTTATCGCCAAAAGGACAAATGTCATCAGGAGGAACGCCGATGACATAGTTCACATCAAAGATTTCGCGATGAAAATAAACATCAGCACTGTCAGGACTAAGCGATAGCGGCACATCGCCTTTGAGCAGAACGCCCTTTTTGGTGGCATACTCTTTAACTTTCATCATTTGTGAATAAGCCAAGTACTGAATCAGCGTATTAAAATGCAGTTCGTCTTTATGGTGGTGAAAAAGTTCGTTGGGTTTAGTGTTAATAGTCCATTCTTGCCAGGGTTTGCGGTCATTTAATTCTTTGAGAATTTTATAAGCTGCATATTCTTCGATCCAACTATTGAGCCTGATAAAAGCGTGAAATTCCGTGAGTTTTTCAAAACGCGGAAAATATTTTTTACAATAGAGTTTTAAAAAAGTCAGTTTGGATTTTCTGAGTCTCATGTAATCGACATACTGATAGGCTTTGTACTTATCAAAGCCTTTTAATAATGCTTGTAATTCTTGATCTTCTTGGACGTAAGGCAGATCATGCAAACTGATATAGATATAATCCAGGGCACAAGAAGAAAGCGCATTGTAAGGGCTGGGATCATGAAAATGACATTCGTTTAAAGGCAGTAACTGTAAAACATCCATGCCGACACTGCAGCACCAGTCAATTAAGAGATAAAGATCAAAAAACTCACCGATACCAGAGCTCTTTTTACTATGCAGGGAAAACAGCGGCATGCAGATACCGTGATGGGGACAAATGCCCACCTCTTTCCAATGCATTGCTGTTTGGGTGTTGGCGAGAAATTTTTTAATTTCATCCATTTTAAAATCTTTACCGTTTCAACTTTCTGGTTTTTCGCAATACATCAGCCGGCGCAGCTTGACCGCTTTCGATAGCTTCTTTCCATTGCAAGGCTTTTTCAGAAAAGAGAGTCAATCGCTCTTGAATCTTTTGACTGTTAAGCGTGGCTAATTCCACAGTTTGATATAAAAATAGTTCATCTTTGTTTCTGCTAAAAGCAAAAAAAGAGGGCTCTTCTAAAATGTGATTGGCTTTCAATGCATAGGTAAGCACATTTTCCCGGAATTTTCCAGGAGGCAGAGTTGTTAAAAAAGAACCGATCACAATTTCATGTTCGTTTTTAGCCATTTCGATTTGGATTAGAAAAGCGTCATTGATTTGATAAGAATAAGAACCGCTTGGATCTTCTATAAAATCCATGCTGAGATCTGTAGCAAAATTTTTTAAAAGATCTGCTAAACTGATCATCCTTTTATCCTTTATCCCTTTTTAAAATCTCGCTATTTAGTCTTTTTTAGGAGCTTCGCCTTTTGGCGGGGGTCTTTCCAGTTTTTTTAAAGCTCCCATAATCGCGTTTAAAACATCCTGCCTTTTTTTATTGGAATTGTCATATAGTTCTAAAGAAGTCTGGCGTGTCGCATCGCGCATAGAGGTTAAAATGATACTTTGGGCTTTAGGACTGGGTAGATTAAGCGAATTGATCATTTGCAGAACTTTATCGGGATTTAGATATTTTTCCTCGGTCAGTTTAATATAAGCTTTGGCTAGAGTTTCAAAATATTGACCAGCATTATTTTTTTTCAAAATTACCTGCCTGGGGGTATGGAATATGGTATCTAGCAAATTCTGCTTTAAGCAGTCTTTCACTGCCTTTAAAATAACGATAAACTCCGAAAATAGCCTGTATTTTTCGAACGTCTTTCACTAATTTTTTTAGCTTCGCTGGGGAAATAGAAGGGCCTTGGGAATTTAAGTCGGCACCAAGGGCATCGAAGAGAAAACCAAAAATAAAAACTAAATGATCAAATGGAAATTTGCTGAAAAAATGGTTAAAAAGATCAGTTGCCGTATGGTTTTTCCCAGTAATTGCACGGTATAGATCACGCAGAGCGTCAGGTTTTTGCTTAACTTTTGGGTGTTTTCTGGTAAAGACTTCAATCGGTCCCCTAATATTGCGGCCAGCTGTAATTTCTCTTTCATAACCGCGATTTAAAATATTACGGGCTGCTGTGATTTTGACTTTGAGATCGGTGTCTGCAGTAACCCGGCCTAAAAAGGCTAAAGCTTCATCAGCTAAATAGGGATCGCGATAAAGATTTTGAATTTTACGCAGAATATCTGCTGGTTCATCGGTTGGTCTGAGGCTTTTGAATAGTTCTACAAGAGTGGGAGCTTTAAATTCTTGATTTCTTTTAGCCATTTCTTTGGCTTCGTCTTCAACACCTTGCACTTCTTCGATTAATTCTGTTTTTTCTTGGGCGATTTCTGCGTGTTCATGAGTTTCTATTTCTTCTCCTTTTTCTCTCTTTTTTAGAGCTCTAAGAGCAATAGTACTGCCGGAAGTTTCAAGGTTTTCGGCATCTACCGCTTGGGCCAAAGTTGGAGTTTGGGTATTTGCTGGAGTTATTCGAATGTTGGAGCTCAGTGTTCCGGTTCTTCCAGCGGGTTTAGCTCCGCCTACGCCGCCAGGCCTTGAAGAAGGAGGTATGGGGGGAGGAGTAACCGCTCTATTCATGTAGAGTCCTTTTTAAGTTAGCTGAATACGTCCCAGCGGTTGAATTTTGATTTCTGGAACAATTTCCTGGTAAGAAATGACTGACATTTCTGTATATTCGCTTTCGATCAGTTTTTTAACAAAGCGTCTGACATCGATAGCGGTTAATAAGACGGGTGGCTGGCCGCCAATAGGAGTAGGTGTCACTGTTGATCTCATCGCTCTCATAATCATCTGGACGGAATCAGGATCAAGTGCTAGATAAGAGCCGGCAGAGGTCTGTTTGATAGCAGCACGGACCATATCTTCGATCTCTGGATCTAAGAGATAAACAGCCAGTGTTGATTTGCCTTGGGAGTATTTGTAGCTGATATAACGTTTTAAAGAAGAGCGGACATACTCAGTTAGCAGAATAGTGTCTTTTTCAGTTTGTGCCCATTCAGAGAGAGCTTCTAAAATGGTTCTTAGATCTTTAATCGAAACCTGTTCTTGCACTAAGCGTTTGAAAATATCGGTTAGCTTTTGCAGAGGAACTAAACGGGTGACCTCTTTGATCAGATCGGGATAGGATTTTTCAACAAATTCTAAAATCGCTCGGACTTCTTGAATACCAATAAACTCAGAAGCATTTTTGCGGTAGAATTTAGAAAGATGCAAAATCATGACTTCTAATGGTGTCCAGTAGTTTATTTGCGCTTTATCTAAAAGAGCTTTGTTTTTGTCTGCGACCCATAAAGAAGGCAGTTCTGAAGCATTTTTTAAATTTACAAAGGTCAGATTATACTGTTTTAAATTTTCTTTGCTTTCGGCTGTTAAGAGATGATCTTTAACAGCTTTGCCTCTGACTACCGGTACTTCATTTAAAAAAATGGCATATTCTTCTTGTTCTAAAAAAGTTGAGTCTGTCCGGACATGCACGCCGGGAAAACGGACGCCTAAATCTTGGTAAAGAGCATGGCGCATTTTAGGGATCATAGTATTAATGAAATTAAGACCGGATTTGTCTTTTTTAATGATCGAGGAAATCGCAGCTCCGACTTCCAACATGACTGGCAAGGTTAAGGCATATTCTTCTTTTCCACCAGAGACGGTGATGTGGCCGTCTGCAGATTCTTCTGCAGGAGCTAGTCCTGCAGCAGCTCTGGCGGCACTTTTTTTCGAGGTGTTCCAAAGCATAAAACCCATCGTGCCAATCGCTATAGACAGGATGATAAAAGGAATGACAGGGAAGCCGGGCACGAGAGCCATTAGCATCAGAATGCCGCCGGAAATCATTAACGCTTTGGGTTGTTTGAAAATTTGTTCGGAAATTTCTCGGCCTAAGTTGTCATCTTTTTTGTCGGAAGAAACACGGGTGGTGACCATACCGGCAGTCAACGCAATCATTAAAGCGGGAATTTGAGAGACTAGTCCGTCTCCAATGGACAGTAATGAATACACTTTAGCAGATTGGGCTAGGGTCATGCCGTGCATCGTAACACCGATAATTAAGCCACCGATAATGTTAATAATGGCAATCACGATACCCGCGATGACGTCTCCTTTGACGAATTTCATGGCACCGTCCATGGCTCCATAAAGCTGGGATTCTTTATTGAGCATGAACCTAGCTTCTCTAGCTTGGTTGTTGTCGATAATGCCTGATCTTAAATCAGCATCAATACTCATTTGCTTGCCCGGCATAGCGTCTAAAGTAAAGCGGGCAGCTACTTCAGCGACTCTTTCCGCACCTTTGGTCACAACGATGAATTGCACGATAGTGATGATCAAGAAAATAACGCCACCGACCACGTAGTTGCCTCCAACGACGAACTGGCCGAAAGCATGAATGATATGACCGGCATTAGCTTGCAGCAAAATCTGCCTGGTAGAGGAAATATTGACCCCTAAACGATAGAGTGTAGTTAATAAGAGCAGGGAAGGAAAAATGGTCAGTTGGATGGCTTTTTGAATATAAAGAGCGACAAACAAAATGGTAATGGACATGGTCAGGTTAATCGAGATTAAGACGTCAATGACATTGGGAGGGACGGGAAAAATCAGCATCATCAAAGTGCCGATGATGAAAAAAGCTAAGATCATGTCAGAAGATCTGGCGATCGTACGCAGAGCTTTTTCTCCGCCTAGGAAATTAGAGATATTAGAAAGCACATCTTTCATTTTTGTAAAAACTCCTCTGCCACACCTTCTTTGGCTTTTTTCTCCACAGCTTCCAACCACTTGAGAATTTCCGCAATGGCTTTATAAGTATCATGCGGAATAAAGTCGCCCACCCGGCCTTTTTCAAACAGCATACGTGCCAAATCTACATTCCTCATTATAGGAATATTAGCCTGAATTGCAACTCCAATTATTTGTTCGGCCAGTTTACCTATGCCCATAGTTAAAATTAGCGGCACTTGTTCTTTGTGGGGATCATAACCGATAGCTACAGCAATATGGGTGGGGTTGGTAATAATAGCCTTGGCTCTTTTAGCCGAAGAGGGGCCGCCTGAATAGGCTATTTCTCGGGCAATTTCTTTTCTACGTCCTTTAATGTGGGGATCACCTTCAGTATCGCGATATTCTTGTTTGACTTCGAATTTTTCCATCATCATTTCTTTAGCAAAAGTTCTTCTTTGGAAAGCTAAATCAAAAAGTCCGACGAAAAGAAAAAAGAGACCGACTTGGATAGCTATTGTTTTTAAAAAGTCAGAGAAAAGCATGACAGTTACTTCGACTGGAATAGAAGAGGTTTGGACCACTTCTGGCAAAGTGCGCAAAATAACTAAATAAATAATTAAACCGGCACCGAAAATCTTAGCGATGGATTTTAAGAGTTCGACTAAAGTTTTGAGTTTGAATTTTTGTTTGAGTCCTTCGATGGGGTTGAGCCTTTTGAATTGGAATTTCATAGATTCGAAAGAAAAGACAGGTCCGACGACTAAAAAACTAACAACGACGCCTACAAACGCTACGATCACGACAATTGGAAAGCTACAGTAAGCAATCACGTAAATAGCTTCGGTCATGTAACCGCCGACTTTATTACTCAGATCAATATTTCCGGTAATAGAGTGGAAAGTCTTAATGATATATTCGGAAAGAGCTTTGAAAAGATAAGAAGCAGCAAACAGAGTACCTAAAATAGCTGTTAAAAAAGTCATCGCGCCAGGCATGTCCTGCGCTTTAGCGACTTGCCCTTTTTTACGAGCATCCCTTAATTTTTTCGGCGTTGCCTTTTCGCTTTTTTCTGCCATAGCTCAATTATTTCTTTAAAGGCTTAAGAATGGAAAAAGAGGATCACATCTCCATCTTTAACCAAATAATTACGTCCTTCTGATCTAGCTGCTCCAGCTTCTCTGGCGCCTACCCTTCCGTTATACTTGATCATATCATTATAAGAAACAATTTCTGCACGGATAAAGCCTCTGGATATATCAGTATGAATTTTACCGGCGGCATCTTGAGCATTAGTATTTTTTTTAATCGTCCAAGCTCTGCTTTCCTGTTCTCCTGCGGTTAAGAAAGTAATTAAATTCAGCAACCTAAAAGCAGCATGGGTTAGTTTGTTCAGGCCTGAGTCTTTTAGGTTTAAGCTGCTCAGAAAATGTTGAGCTTCCTGCTCATCTAAATCAGCTAGCTCTTCTTCGATTTTAGCTGAGATGGGAATGACTTCGCTGTTTTCTTTTTGAGCTAATTCTTTTAGTTTTTGAACATGCTTGTTTTGGTCTAAATTTAAAAGATCATCTTCCGAGACATTAGCGACATAAATCATTTTTTTATTGGTTAAAAAATTATGATTTTTTAACAGCTCTTCTTCTTCTTTAGAAAGAGAGATAGAGATCAACCTTTGATCGTTATTTAAATGTTCGATGATTTTTTTGATTAGGTTTAATTCTTCCAGCGCTTCTTTGTCTGCTTTAGCTTTTTTTTCTAATTTGACAGCTATGTTTTGGGCAGTTTGTAAATCGGCTAAAATTAGCTCTAAATTAATAATTTCGACATCGCGGACCGGATCTACAGAACCAGATACATGGATAACTTTGTCGCCTTCAAAACAGCGCACGACGTGAATAATGGCATCAACTTGGCGGATATGAGTTAGAAACTGATTGCCCAGTCCTTCTCCTGTCGAAGCTCCTTTGACCAGGCC
>CAZTYI010000013.1:18238-23929 GCA_964618335.1 uncultured bacterium | reverse complement strand
AAAATAGCTGATAATTAACAGCTAATAACAACTAATAATAAAAAACATAATTAATAATATGAGCATAGATTTCAATTTTTGGAGCTTCTTAAAAGAGCCCTTTCGGCCAAACGACATCCCTCCAGTCTTTCTGGATGATGACAATGATGATGACCGGAAACCTTACGATGATGGTGATGATGATTAATTTCAGCTTCTAGCTGTTATTATGAGTCTCTCGTTCTTTACAAAATTTAAGCTTTTTCTTGTTTTTTCGTTTTTTAATTTTTGCTTTTTCTACTTTTTCTTTTTTAGATCAAAAAAAAACATTAGCTAATCTATTAATCTTATTCAAAAAAAACTCTCGATTTCTTTTCTAGAAGCAGCTTGATAAGTAGCATTGCCAAAAGAATGGTCTAGAAAAGGAGGGCTAGTTCTAGCCGGTAAGCGGTTGATAGGATTTTGAGGCGAAGTCACCCAAGACAACTGTCCTCCTAAATCTCTGTTCGAAAGATAATTGACCGCCGAATGAGCATATCTGTCTGAGACTGCCTGAGCTGGTCCAAAGGCTCTTATCTCCACCATCTGTCTTTCTCTGGGGCTTAAGCCTTTTAAGGCAGCCTTAGCTGTTAGAACTCCTCCACTGTGAGCCATTAACATTAGTCTGCCATCACTATCCATATCATCGAGATACTCTTTTAAAAAAGAGCTCAAGCTTTTGGAAGCAGTAGTCTGAAAACCGCAGAGCAAACGAGCACATTCAAAAAGATCGCCTAAAAATCCCTTAGTCGGGTTATGAAAAAGAGTTGTTTGGCCTCTATCTTCCACTAGATCGGAAATCAGCCTTTGAGAATGTTGTGCTTCTTGAGTATCGTTTAAAATACCATTCACATAAACCAGATTGGCTTTAGGATTAAATTCGCCATACTTAATCACCGCTGGCCGGCTACGAAAAGTAGGTAGAGAAAAAGGTGAAAAATTAAGCTGTAAAACTCGCCCTCCAACATAGAACAGATCTTGTACTATAGGGATGGGCACTAAATGCTCTCCGATAAATTCAACGGCTAGTCCGGCACATTTGATAGGGATGATGAAGCAGTTAAAAAGTCCTCTTACGCCTTTGGTGATAGTGTGGGTCAGAGAGACATTTTGAAAATTAGCTGTTTCAGAAAAAAGACCGAGCGGATCAATTCGATTAAGCGGGGAGTTTTGAGTATAAGCGTAAGGATTGGAACCCTCTGGCAATCCAAGAGGATCGGGAGTTAAAAAGCGTGCTAGTTTTGGATCATAATAGCGCTTAGCAAAAAAGATCAGACCATTTTCTTCTTCGCGCTTAGACTGGAAGGTATAAGGGTTTTCAATTGATGATTGTAAGATTTCTTCACGGCGGGCTGAATAGATCCTTTTTTCACCGAAAGCAGTGTAAAGATAGCTTTCTTTGAGCTGTTTACTTTTGAGATCTAAGAGAGCTGCAATGTTGCCTCTTAGATCGCTCAGAACAGCATAAGTTTGGCTCTGAAGTTCAAGAGCAAGGACAGCTCCGATCTCTTGTTTGGAAGTTTGGCTTAGGATTTTTAGATCTTTGATTTCTCCGTTCTCATAGATAGTACCGATTTCAGTCTCATCTAAATTTAAAAAGTAATAGCTCTCTTCTTTTAGAGAATTGCGAGAAGTTTTTTGATTTAAAGTTTTAGGAGTAATATTTTTTGAAAAACGGCGGTTTAAAGGATCGTAAGTATAAGAGATTTTTATTTTTTCGTTTTCAAAAGTAGTTAAACGTCCAAGAGCATCGTACTTGTAAACAGCGTTGTCTATTTTTGAAAGGATGGGCAGACCATCTTGATTATAAGTAAAAGCAGAGACGAGTTCCGAAGCTTCTGAAGCCGTGAAAAGCTGGTCGTTTTTTTGCTGGATAAGATAAGCTGAATCGAAAAGGTAGTGATTGGTAAATAGCCCTTTCTCGCTAGTTAGTTGAAAAAGCGGATCATAAGTATAAAAGCTGTCTGGAAAAGCATAAGTTTTTAAACACAAGACTTGGCCAGCAGGAGAGAATTGCTGGATAGATTGTTGAAAAAACCGAGAAGAAGTGAAATAGGTACGGTTTAATCGATCGATTTTATAGTGGATAGGAGTCAAAGCTTCAATTTCAGTCTGTAATGGGTTTAAAGCTAGATCAAATTCTACATATTTATAAGTGAAAGTTTTTTCAGCATCAGTTTTTTGAGCGTTATGGCTGTATTTGCCATATTTGCTATATCTAATAATTTCTTTTAAATGGCCTTCGCTGTAAACATAATCAATCCAAGATCCGTCAGGTAGAATCAGCTTGGTGAGACGGCCTAAGAGATCATACTGTTTTTGAGTTTTGAGATGACCGGTTTCTTCTTCTATCAGATGTCCGAAAGCATCATATTTGCATTTGACCAAGAGTTTTTGTTTTAAATCAGCAGCTTCTAAAAGTCTGCCGGTTCCGTCATATTTGTAAGTTAAATGAATAGTTTCATCGGAAGATTTAATTGAAATGAGATTTTCATTTTCATCATATTCATAAAACAGAACTAATCCGGAAGGCTTTTTAAAAGAGCTTCTTAAGCCTGCTTGGTTGTAGCTCATTTGATAGGTTTTTTCGGAAGGGGAGTCTTTAGCTAAAATAACTTCAAATGGCTGATCGCTATTTTCAAAACGCTTTTGAGTAATTTTTTTAGAAAGAGATTGCTCTTTCACAAAAAGAGTCTCTTCTAAAGTGGTTTTACGGCCTGCGGCGTCATAATAATAATCAGTTTTGGAAACGGTGTTTCCTAGTGGGCTTTTTTTCTCTAGACAGACTAGGCGGGCGAGAGCGTCGAAAGTCTCGATCATCAGATTGCTTTCTGGATCATGGGTAATTTTTTGCAAAACAGTTTGACCTGCTTCTGTTTGGTGAAAATCATTGTAGATAAAAGAGGTGATATACCCTAAAGGATCGCTATGTTTGACTAGTCTTTTTTTAGCATCATAATAAAACCAATCTTCAGTTTTGCCATTTTGATTATAAGTAGTGATTTTTTGTAGATTGCCGAAAGGATCATAACTGTAGTTTTTTTGGTAAAAAATAGTGCCTTGCAAGTTTTCTTTACGTTCTTCAATCAGACGGCCAGCCAAATCTTTTTTGAAAACTTCTTTTAAAGCTTTTTGATCTTGGTTTGAATTTAAATAGGTAGTTTTACTTTCTTCAAATCCTAAAAGATCATAGCTGTAAACAATGGTCTTTTGATCATTCTGGATTTCTTTTATTTTTCTACCGGCGCCGTCATAAAAATAAAGCGTTTTAAGACCTGAGGAAGAGATCTGTTCTAAAAGTTTTCGGCCTTTGTAATGGTATTTTTCTTCTTTGAGAATTTCACCCTTTTTCGAGAGATTCTGTTTGAGTGTTAAATGACCTAAGACATCATAGAAAAATAGCTCTTTGGTTCCATTAGGTAAAAAAGAAGCTTTGAGTCGGCCATCTTTGTAATAGCAATGCTTGGTCTTTTGACTGTCGGGAGTTTCTATGGCTTTAGGCTTTTTATAAACTGTGTAGCTGGTTTGTGTAACTTCTTGGTTGCCATTGATCAGTTTAGTCAGATTGCCTAGAAGATCATATTCAGCTTCAGTCGTTGGATTGATTATAACTTTGTGTTCATTTAAAACAGCCGGGTAAATGGTTTTAACGCAGTTGCCAAAAACATCGTAGAGATAGCTGGTTTTATGGTTTTGCGGATCGGTGGTTTCGATCAGATTGTTTTTGTAGTCATATTGGAAATAGGTAGTTTCTAGTTGGTTTTGATCAAACAGACTATCTTCTGAAATCAGCCGGTTTGCTTGATCATAATGCAAAGTCTTGACCACGTTTTCTTGCGCTGTTTCTTTCAGATTGAAGTTGCTGTCATAAGCATAATGAGCGGTCTGGCCTAAAGCGTCTTTTTTGGAAATTAACTGCTGCTGATCATTATATTCATATTCTAAAGAATAACGATAATTGTTGGATGCATCGAAGACAGCTTCTTTAATCAAGAGTCCTTGATCTGAATAGGTATAAACGCTCTTTTTCAAAAGCTTTTCTTGCTTAGTTTGAAAATCTAAATATTTTTCTTTAATGGTTTCTGGAAAGTTTAAAGAACCGGTTTTTTTTGAGAGGGTAATGTATTTTATTTTTTTTTCTAAAACACCTGTTAGGTCTCTTGGATTTGGAGTTGTGCCATCATCATAGATTTCTTTGATCAGGACATTTTCGCTGTTATATTCAAAAAAATGGCGTTCAATGATCTGGTTATTGTCTTTGATCAGTTTAGCCGTCATTAAATCGCTGTTGAGCTTATAGAGGTATTCAAAAGCCAGTCCATTATCTTCTTTTTCTTCTAAACGGAGATTAAAAATATCTTCTGAATAGCGGTAATATTTAGAATAGACCTGGCTTAAATCGCTGGCTGGATGTCCTTCGGCACTAACGCTTAATTCCAGTTCTTTTTCTCCGCTGACATCACCATAAAGAGACTCTTGGATGACATTGCCTTTTTGATCATAAATAAAATGTTTGAGCATGACTAGTTTGCCATCTTGATCAAAGAGCCCTTTCGAAATTAAAAAACCTTTTTCGTTAAAATAAAACTTTTGAGATGAGTGTCTTTGAAGAGCAGAGCCCCAGTTAAAAAAACCACTGCTATTAGTTTTGACAAGATATTCAATCGTCTTAGGCAGACCATTTCTATTGAAGCTGTAATTGATCTGATTACTATCTTTATCGGTCTGTGTAGTGGACAGAATTCTTGTTTGTCCTTGGTCTTTTTCTGTTTGGTAAGCAAAGCTATAGGTGATCTGCATACCTGAAGAGGTAGGTAATTTTAAAAAACGGGCAAAATTATAAGTCGGAGCTTTTTCGTTAATGTCATATTCAACTTCAATCATTTTACCCTGCGGCAGACGGATGCTTTCTAACGAAGGACCCCGTTTGTTGTCCATAGATTGGTATTCATAATATTCTGTCGGTGCAAAAGAGCTGTTGACAGCATTGAGATAATGGGATTCTTTTTGATTGCTTTTTCTTTGAATTCTAGTGAAATTATACTGAAGTTGTCTGCCATCGCTGGTTTGGATTTTGAAGTTGTGTTTACTGTCTCCAGAGCCATTATAATAGAATTTAGCCCAAGCATAGGTCAGTTTTCCAGTAGGAGAGACAGTCTTGATTTCTGTTAAACGGTCGGCATCATCCCAAGTATAATGTACTTTACAGCCATTAGTTTTGTTCTCTACCGTTAGCAGAAAAATTTTGTGTTTGAAATCGTTAAAAGTTTTAGAGTTGTTGTTGTAAATTTTAGTGGATCCATTAGGCAGATACATAATTAAAGAGCGATACCCTAAATCCAGATCTATTTTTAGATTGCGGTAGTTGTTTTTAGCGCTGATATTATCTAAAAAAGCTGAAGAGAGAGGTTGAGGAGAGCTGTTTCCTTCAAAGTGCACTATATTGGTGTCTTTATGCAGCACACCTTGCAAGGTTAGAGCTGTTCCATTCTCTAAAGTTAAATTAAGCCTATTTTTATTAAATTCTATTTTAGTGCTAGGTAAAAAATTCCAGCCGCCTTCTTTGTCCCTAGGACCGCTGCTGTTATAAAATCGTTTAATAGAAATAGGCTCTTTGCCGCGGATTAACAGATCTTCTTTTTGGAGGGTAAATTCGCCGGTTTGCATAGAGAC
>CAZTYI010000013.1:0-18138 GCA_964618335.1 uncultured bacterium | reverse complement strand
CGCGGATTAACAGATCTTCTTTTTGGAGGGTAAATTCGCCGGTTTGCATAGAGACGCTTTCTCCAGCTATCAAATGAAAGGCTGGGTTACTAGCTTCGTTGCTTTTTAAAGTAGTAGTAGAAAAAGACAAAAGAAAGACCCCTAGCCAGGAAAACAGAGATATAAAGAACATAGATTGAAAGCCTTTGTTAAAAAATTAACAAAATTTAAGAGGATTCAAATAATTTCTGTAAAGGTTTTTAAAAAAAAGATTAGGTTTTTTTCTAAAAACAAGAAAACGCAGACTTAAAAAAAAAGCAGCTAGCAAGGAATTAGAAATATAAAACTTGATTAAGAAATTTTTCCAACCCAACCCAGCTTAGAACGCAGGGTAGAGAAGTAGTCATGCTTTTTTAGTTTGACCAGCTTAAAGCAAAGCTTACTCTTCTTAATTTTGATCGAATTGTTTTTAGACAGTTTGTAAGAATCTAATCCATCAGCCCAGACTTCTACCGAATGTTGTTGAGGACCTAGATATTGAATCGTAATCTCTTCTTCGGCAGTTAAGACAATCGGACGCACAGAAATCGTATGAGGGCAGATAGGATTGATTAAGACAGCATCTAAAGTCGGATATAAAATAGGACCATCAGCTGACATAGAATAAGCCGTTGAGCCGCTAGGCGTAGAAACTACGAGTCCATCAGCGACAAAAGTATTCAGATAGACGTTTTTGATAAAAACTGAAAAGTGAATTAAATGAGGGTTGGCAGCACGGTGTAAAACAATATCATTGGCTGCTAAAAATGACGGCTGTTTTTTTTCGCCGGTTTTCATTTCCAGCATTAACCTTTTTTCAATAGTATAATGACCTGAAATCAGATCTTTTAAACTGCTGAGCAGATTATCTACAGGTACATCAGCTAAAAAGCCGATTTGGCCGATGTTGACCCCTAAGATAGCTGCTTTTAAATGAGAATAGCTGTGAGCTACTCTCAGCATAGTGCCATCGCCGCCAAGTGAAATGATCAGGTCGATTTTAGAAGCGGGAATAGAAGAGATTTTTGGAAGTTTTAGCTTTTTTGCTTCGGCATCTTCGACTACTAGTTTGATTTTATGCTCGAGCAAAAAAGTTTTTATTTGCTTGGCAATTTCAAAAGCTTTAGGTTTTTCAGAATTGATAAAAAGGGCTATTAACATACGCTGACCAAGTTTCTAATCTGTTTTAAAATTCTTTGAGCGATATTTTTAGGATCTAAACCCAACTCTTTTAATAACTCTTGTCTTTTTCCATGCTGGACAAAAGTATCGGGAATTCCAAAATTAACAACTTGCAGATGAGAAAAACCCTGCTTCATAATAAAGTTATTAATGATCGCTCCTAAACCACAAGATACTGCATGCTCTTCAATTGTTGCAACCATTTGATGTTTGGAAAGTAAAGTGACAAAAAGATCGAAATCCAGCGGTTTTAAAAAGACAGGATCGACGACCGTAGCATTGATCCCTTCTTCTAATAAAAGCTTTTTAACTTCTAAAGCTGTTTCGCACATCTGGCCAAGAGCAATAATCAACAACTCTTTACCTTCAGAAAGAACTTCTCCTTCTCCACACTCTCGTTTTTTCAAAAGCTTGTTTTCAGCTTTTGATATGGTTTTATTTTCCGTTTCTAATACAGGTTGGTTCTCGGTTTCTGATGATAAAGTAGTCGGTAAATTAGGATAACGAATAGCTACCGGTCTTTGGTAGGTAAAAGAACTTTCTAACAGCTCTTTTAATAGTTGTCCATTTCTGGGCTGAGCAATCACTAGATTAGGCATAGCGTTTAAAAAACCAAGATCATAAAGACCATGATGAGTCACGCCGTCTGGTCCAGAGAGCCCGGCCCGATCAATAGCGATGACAATCGGCAGTTTTTGCAGGCAAATATCATGGAAGAGATTATCTAGTGCTCTTTGTAAGAAAGTAGAATAAATGACAGCTACGACTTTGAGTTTTTTTGATTGGGCCAGACCGCTGGCATAAGTCAAACAGTGTCCTTCAGCAATACCGACATCCTGGCAGCGGTCGGGGAACTCATTGACGATGCGGTTTAAATAAGAGCCAGAGAGCATAGCTGGAGAAAGCACCATTATGCGGTTGTCTTTTTTGACTAAAGAATAGAGATGACTGCCAAAGACTTGAGGAAAAGTCACGGATTCAATAGTTTTTTTAGCAGCAATTGTAGCGTCATTTTCAGCGGGGCTTTTTGTTTTTGTTAGAGCAAATGGTTTTATTCCGTGGTAAGCCATGGGATTTTCTTTGGCTAGATGCAGGCCTTTGCCTTTTTGGGTCAGGATATGGACGATCATCGGTCTGTCTAGCTCTTTTAAACTCTCAAAGGTTTCGATTAGTTTTTTTAGATCATGCCCATCGATAGGACCGACATAAGAGAGTCCAAAATGTTCAAAAAAACTAGCGGGGGAAACTAGATTTTTAATGGATTCGGTAATTTTTTTACCTTGGTCGGCTAGCGTATCTCCATAAGCAGGAATTTTAGCTAGCAGGTTTTGGATTTTAAAGTAGAACTTGTTAGCCATCGGATGGTTGATAAAACGGGAGAGGATATTTTTAATATGGCCAACATTTTGTGAGATGGCCATGCCGTTGTCATTTAAAATCACTAAGAAGCGTTTTAGTTCTTTAGGTAGGTTATTGAGAGCTTCAAACACTAGTCCATTAGTCAGAGAGCCGTCACCAAGAACAGGGATAATATGTTCTTCATTTTGATTGATAGATGAGTCTTTTGACTCTTTAAAATTTTGAGCATCTAAATCACGGCTTTTAGCTAAGCCCAAAGCTAAAGATAAGGTAACTCCAGCATGTCCGGCAAAAAAGTGATCATGCTTGGATTCTTCTGGATTGGCAAAGCCGCTCAGCCCTTTAAACTGTCTGAGTGTGTCAAACCGCTGAGCTCTTCCGGTTAAAAGTTTATGAGTATAGGTCTGATGAGAAGTATCGAAGATAAACTTGTCTTTGGGCGAAGAGAAGACTTTATGCAAAGCAATCGTCAGCTCGACAATCCCTAAATTAGAAGAAAGATGGCCGCCGTTTAAAGCTAAAACGTTAAGAATTTTTTTTCTAATTTCTTCAGCTAGAGACTCTAGTTGTTCTAAATTTAAAAGAGCAAGATCCTTTGGATCTTTGATTTTATCAAGTAAGGGGAAAGTCATGGCCTTTAAGGTTTGCTAGCAAAAAGATCTTTATTTTCTGCTTCGAAAGATTCTTTGAGCGGTTCTTCTTTTTCGTCTAACAGTAACTCATTTTGACGGCCTTTTAAGAGGATTTCGATTTTTTGTTCGGCAGATTTTAACTTTTGATTGCACTTGCCAATTAAGGTATTGGCTTCTTCGAAAAGTTTTAAAGAAGCATCTAAAGAGAGGTTTCCGCTGTTCATGTTCTCTAAAATGGTTTCCAGTCTTTCAAAGGCTTTTTCAAAGCTTTCGTTGTTTTTGTTTTCTTCATTTTTTTGAGTCATAGACACCTTCTGATTTTGCTAAGATTTTACCATCGCTGACAAGAGCGTAAAAATTAGTTCCCTTAGATAGTTTTTCAGTGGAAAGGATAGTCGATCCATCTTTTTCAGAAAAGAGAATACTATAGCCCTTTTTCAAGAGATTATTAGGATCGATGGAGATTAAATGATTTTTTAGACTTTCCAGTTTTTGTTTTAACATCAGCAGCTTATTTTTGGGGCTTAAAGCACGGCTTTGTTTAAAATAGGCTAATAGTAAATTTTTATTTTGTAATAGAGTATTTTTGATGTTTACATCTAGAGCTGCTTGAATTTCGTCAATTCTTTGTTCGGTTGCTGAGAGTAAGTTATACGGATTGCTTAAAAGCGGCTGTTTTTGAAAAGAGTTAACTTGTGTTCTCAAGCTTTGAATTTGTGCTGTTTGGACAGAAACGATCTGTCTTTCCAAAGTCTTGATTTCTTTGACTAGTGATTCTCTTTCCAGAATCACTAGCTCTGCAGCTGCTGAAGGCGTCGGAGCTCTCAGATCTGCTACAAAATCAGCAATCGAGGTATCAGTTTCATGGCCGACAGCTGAAATGATCGGGATCTTTGAATCAAAGATAGCTTTTGCTACTATTTTTTCATTGAAAGCCCAGAGGTCTTCTAAACTACCTCCGCCTCGGCCGACAATTAAAACATCTGCCAGATCATACTTATTGCAATCATTAATCGCCTGAGCGATTTCTTCGGCAGCGCCTTCTCCCTGGACTTTAACCGGATTTAAGATCAGCTGGAAACCTGGATGGCGTCTTTTCAAGACGTTGATAATGTCCTGAATGACAGCTCCGGTAGGAGATGTGATCACTCCGATTCTTTTAGGCAGAGAGGGCAGCTTTTTTTTGTGCTGGGGATCGAAGTAGCCCTTTTGTTTCAACTCTTCTTTTAGTTCATGCAGTTTTAAAAGCAGTTCTCCAAAGCCTAGGAAATGGATTTCTCTAACAATTAATTGATAATTACCTCGTGGGGGATAGACTGACATTTCGCCAGTTAAAATCACCTGATCGCCTTCTTTTGGCTTTTTAGACAGGTTTTTTGAATTGCCTCTGAAAAGCACAGCTGAGAGCTGAGCCGAGGCATCTTTTAAGCTAAAATAAATATGGCCGGAGCTTTGCTCTCTCAGATTAGAAATTTCGCCTTTGACGGAAAAGAGAGAAAATTTAGTTTCTAAAAGATTTTTTATTGTATAGGTCAGCTCGGAGACGGTGTAGACTTTTTTTGAAAGAAGCGTTTCCATAATTTTTTTAAAACTTGATTATTTTAAAGGTCTTGTAACATTTTAAACTTGCCAAGAGGCGTTTAATCTAGTTAGAATTGTAGCTTAAAAAAGGAAATCTCTGCCATGGAAAAAATACCATTAATTGCCGGCAATTGGAAAATGCATAAAACTATAGAAGAAAGCGAAGCGTTTGTGAAGAAGCTTTCCTCTCAAATTACTGAATGCGACGCGCTAGTTTATTTAGCTGTGCCTTTCACAGCGATTTCAGAGTCTGTTAAAGCAGCTAAAGAAAGTAAGATTGTGATCGGCGCTCAGAATATGAACGATGCTGTTAAAGGTGCTTTTACTGGCGAAATCGCTGGAGTTATGCTGGAAGAGGCAGGCGCAGAGTTTGTGATTTTAGGCCATAGCGAAAGAAGGAATTCATTTCAGGAAACTGATGATTTTATTAATAAAAAAGTACTTCGCGCTTTAAAAGATGATTTACAGCCAATTCTTTGTATCGGAGAAAAAGGGGAAGAAAGAGAAGCCAAGGAAACCGAAACCGTTTTAAAAAGACAGATTGACAAAGGACTCAAAGGCGTCACAGCTGAAATGGCTGAAAAAGGTAAATTAGTAATAGCTTACGAACCAGTCTGGGCTATCGGTACTGGCAAGAGCGCAACAGCTGAAATAGCTCAAAAAGCGCATCATTTTATCCGCCAGGAGTTAATTACTCTTTTTGGTAAAGAAGTAGCAGATAAAATCTATATTCTTTATGGTGGTTCGGTTAAACCAGATAATATTCTGGATTTAATGAAAGAGACCGATATCGATGGAGCGCTAATTGGCGGAGCTGCGCTAGATTTGGAGAGCTTTTTAAACATTATCAAGAGTTTTTGAAGAATTTTGAGAACTAGTTTTTGAGGTAAACTACTATGACTTTTATTTTTTATTTTTTTCTAACTGCTTTTATTGTGCTTTGTCTTTTACTGAGCTTTATCATTTTGATCCAAGACTCAAAGACTATGGGCCTAGGCGCTTCTTTTGGAGGCGGGGACAGCAGTGATTCACTTTTTGGAACATCTACAGCGGATGTAATTAAAAAGTTTACCGGTTATTTAGCCGTGATCTTTTTAGTTTCCTGTATCTTGCTTTCTCTCTGGACCAGCAGCATTGGACGTAAACGCATGGCTCAAGAGATGCCGCAGATTGAGGAGGTTGGGCAATAATGAAGTTACCGCTTTGCTATTATGGTAATCCTATTCTAAGAAAGAAATGCCAAACAGTTGATAAGATTACTCCTGAGATTCGCCAGTTAGTTCAGGATATGATCGAGACGATGGACGCAGCAAATGGCGTAGGGTTGGCGGCTACTCAAGTAGGTTCTCTACATAGACTGTTTGTTATTCGTCCTGAAATAAAAAATGAGGGAGAGTTTGCTTTGGGAGCTCCCGAGGTTTTTATTAACCCGGTGCTTTCTAAGCCTACTGAAGAGGGACAAGTTATGAATGAGGGCTGTCTTTCTTTTCCCGGTCTGCATTTAGAAGTTATTCGCCCTTACGGTATCCATGTAGAAGCTCTGAATCTAGAAGGTGAAAAGATCTCTGCCGATGTCTATGGGTTTAAAGCTAGAGAGCTGATGCACGAGAATGACCATCTTAATGGAGTAGTTTTTGTTGATCGTGTGACAGATTCTATTAAAAAAGAAATAAAGCCTGTTTTAAGAGAGATGAAAGCAAAATATTCTAAGAATAAAAAGTCTTAAAAATTCATTTTTTAAATTTTGGTTTAAATCTTTAGCAGAAAGTAATCAAAGGTAAATCGGTTGTCAGTTTTAGTATGCTGCCATCCGAGTTTAATCTTCCAAGCGGTAGCTAGTTTTACAAAAAAGTTCATTTCAAATTCGTTATAAGGCGGTTCACCTTTTCTTCCAAAACCATGATGCGACTGCCATTCAAAAGAGACATAGGGAGTGACATTGCAATATAGCCGCGATAAAATCACATGCCTTCTATCGGAAACAGGAGATTCTAAAAGTATTTTTTCATTGCGGGTAATATCTAGTATAAAGTTGTCTTCCGCTGCTTTACGCCAAGCATATTGCGAACGGTAGCGGTATTCAACCGAAAGGGCTAAATCCTCGCTGGCAGTCCAGCCAAGGCGCAGTTTAGCATAATCAAACTGGTTATGTTCGATGTTCCAGGCATTTTGGTTGATTAAAGAAAAAGAAGATAAGAGCAGCCTTAAATCCCAATAGCCTTTGGGAAAAGAAATCATAGGTACGCTTTTATGTAGAAAAGCCTGGGAATAAAGATCGAATTCAAAAACCGGAGAGAACTTGTTCTCTCTAAGAGAAATCAAAGAGTTTTTTAAGCCGATTTTAACTAGGTCTAAACGGTGAAAACCATCAGCTATACTGAAAATATAAACGTCTTCATTTTTTGTTAGCGGTTTAGAATAACCTTCATATTTAGCATAGGGGATCATCAAATGTTGATGATTAGTAAAATCTCTATAAAAAGAGCTTTTTAAGGTACATCCGTAAAAAAAAGTTCCTTGCGGTTTGACTTCAGAAGAGGGGGAGTCGCTGTAAAAAAGACCGGTGACACCGACGTAAGGGGTTAGTGACAAAGCTTTGAGGTCTATTTTTCTTAGGATCTCTTCATAAAATTGAGCGCGCAAAGCTTTAAATTCAAAAAGTTCGCTTTTTAGTTTATCGGAATAGGCGTAATCCAAATAAGCAATTTTCAACCAATTGGAAAAACTCAAACCCAACTGAGGCCATTTGAAGGGATGGATATGAGAAAAGAGAGAAGGCAGGTCTTGTTTTAAAGTATTGAAAGGATTAGCGCGATGCTGGGCATGCAGGATAGAAATAATCTTTTTTTTCTGATTGCGGACATTAAGTTCAGTTTTTTTAGCAGTGTTAATTTCAAAGTCGGCGCTTTTAAAATCAGCAGGCATTTCAATGTCAGAATATTTATCCCAGGTTAAATCAACCGAGGTTTTTTTATTTTCGCTGATTCCATGATAAGCTCCTTGGAAACGATAGCGTTTTCGGTTATGAGGATCATTGGGAACTAGATCTCTAGCGACATAGTTTTTAGTTACGAAAGAACTTCTTTTATGTTCGGGAAAATATTCAGTTTCTAAAGCTCCACCGCCGCTTTTAGCTAATCTATAGTCTCCTCTGATAAAAAGAGCAAAATCCCGCCATGAATAGATCTGGTAGCGGAGAGAGATACGGGGGCTAAAAGGTTTATCGATATCAATCTTGTAACGGATGATAGGCTTAGAGAGAAAACTTTTCATATTTATCTTAAACGAGGGCAGCCAGAGAGCCGCCGCTTTAAAAATACGCAAACGGACTTTTTCAGCAGCTAACAAATCTCTTTTTTCGACTTTAATTTTTTGAGCATAGATATCCCAAGCTGAATTACTGCTTTCACAGGTAGTAATGGAAACTTCTTTAATAATGTATTGCCCATCTGCTTTTAGCTCGATTTCATCGCCGCCTAAATACCAAGGCGAGATATAAGTTTTGCCTTGATAGATCACTCCCTGTTTTTGCATGAAATCATACTTTAGTTTTTGACCGACGAAGACCCTGTTTTTATAAATCACCATCAGATCATTTTCAGCTTCAATCTGATGAGTTTCTCTGCCCTGTTCTTTTTTTTTGGTGTAGCGGATATTTTTAGCTTGGATTCTGAGATCATTATTTTTAATCACTCCTCCTTCAGAAGTAATTAAAACACCATCGCTAAAACTAGGATTGCGCAGGTCTACGGTCAATTCACTAACAGAAATTCCATCTTGTTTTTTAAGATCTTCTACCGTTGCCGGTTTCATGCCATGTTTAACGAGAGTTTTTTTAAAAGCAGTTGCGATTTCCTCTACATTACTAGAGGATGGTTGAGGTTGAAGACCTGACAAAAAACATAAAAATAATAAAATTAAAAAACGGCGCATAATTATTTCAATTTTAGCTGAATAAAAAATTAGCGCAAATCAAAATCTATTCAATAGAGCGTAAAAGCATTCCTGCTAGGGGATAACGGTTGCTGGCAGGGCTGAGAACGATAGCTTTTAAAATCAGCTCAGAAGTTTTAGGGTTATGTTTTTCTATAAAACTCGAAATAATCTCTAAAAAAAGCTGAGAAATTTCATCTCTGGAAAGTTCAAACTGACTTTTATCAAAAGGTTTTTTTTCTGCATCAAAGCTTTTTAGTTTGATTTTAGCTTTAGAACTTTCTTCTTCCAGCCATTCAATTAAAAAGATCTCATGCAACCCCTTTTCTTCTAAACGGAAAAGAGCCAGATGGGCATAAGCGCGGACTAAAGGTAGATTACTGCGAGTAGCTGTTTTTAAAAGCTCAATAGCTTTGGGGCTTTTGATGTTTTCCAGCAGTTTTAAAAGACTTGGTATCAGTTCAATTTTTTCTTTTTGCAATAATTTTTCAGCTAAATTTAAAAAAGAGCTTTCTTTTAGTTCTAAAGCATTTTTTAAAAGCTCTTCTTTAACCATCAGGGATATTTCGCTGTTAAGGACAGGAAAAGGAGTGGAATAAGCTTGAATGTATTTGACAGTCCGTCCTGGAGAAAAATGAAACTCTAAAAACATATCTGAAGTTAGAATTTCAAACAGAAAAGGTAAACAGTTGGCATCTCTTTTTTCTAAAAGAGCAATTGCTGCATTGGCTTTGATTTGCATGTCCTTGCTTTTGGCCATTTTAATTAAAAACTGATTACTGTTTTCTAAAAAGCTGCAAGAGCTTAAAGCTAAAAGATTGCCACTTTCAGCTTTTTTCAAAAGCAGATGATTGAATTGTTTGTTACCCAGTCGATTTAAAGCTAAAATTGCTCCAATTTCTAAATTTGGATTACTTTTTTGTGCCAACTTTTCAAATTCAGGCAGAAAAACAGTATCACCGAAAGAGCTCAGAACATAGAGCAGAGCTTCTTTTTCTTTATTCATAGCGTCTTTAAAATGTCTTTTTAAGTAAAACAAGAGCTCTTCTCTTTTATATTTAGCCACGCTTAAAATAGCTTCCAGTCTGACTTCAGGGTTTTCATCGGTTAAATAGTGTTTTAAACGAGCAGAGGCTTCAGGGGTGCCGATTAAAGCTAAAAATTGTGGAAAAAAGGGCTTAAAAACAGGAGGCAGTTTGCCTCTCAACGCTTCCATTTGACCTAGAGCTGTAGGATCTTTTTTTAGACAAAGCTGAAAAAGAGCTTCAGCGCGTACTTCTAAAAAATCACTAGCTAGTGCTTTTTTTATTAAAAAATCGCTTTTTTGATCTTGCAACATACTTAAATAATGCAGAGAGATCAACTGCGACGGCGCATCTAAAGAAGTCAGTCCTTTTTCTAAAATTTTTAAAGAATGAGTAGAAAGGGCTATTCCAGCACCATAAAATGTTAGTCTTTGTCTTTCTTTATTTTGGCTTTTCAGACCATTTTCCAAGATTAAAATAGCTAGCTTTTGTAAAAACTCATAATCTTTAGTGGTGTAATAAGAGGGTAGATAAGAAAGCGCTTTGTCCAGATATCCGCTGCCGGCTAGATAAAGCAGATAATTAGGATTGCTAGCTGGTTTGCCAAAGATACAGGTAGTCAAGCTCAAGGTTAAAAGAGCTATTTTAAATGCTATTTTAGAAAATCTCACTGGTTAGCCTGCCTTTATTTTTGTCTTAATTTATACTTCATACTTTATATTTTTTAGTCTACCTAAGCTTATAAATATTGCCAAGTACAGCGGTCATAAATGGCAAGATCTCAATAAGCTCTCAAAAAAAAGATTGTTAAAAAAATGGATTCGCTACATTATTTTGACCTCTTTAAAACAGGAAAAAAAAGTATGGTATCACCGCTAGGGGGACCCTCGGGAAGACGGATTTCTGTTCATCAAGTAGGTGTTGATGAAACTCAAGCTCAAAAGCTAGTTAGAAGAAGATCACGTTTTCATTCCCGAAGATTTACACATGACCAAGATACCATTGTTTCTGCCCAGACTCCACCACCACCTCCTTCTCCAATGCCTTGGTCTGCTTTACCTGCTCATATTGGAACTAAGATAAAAAACGCTTTTACGATCGCAGTTGACTGGATTCAGAAATTGGTAATGGGGGCTGGAAGGTTTGTGTTGGAGGCAGGCAAAGCTGTACTAGCTTTTTTTCTCAGCCCTTTTAAAAACAATCCAGAAGATGACAGAGCTGCAGCGCAAAGAAGTGTATCACAAGGAAGAGCCACTCCTGAAAATTTAAGAGTTATGTTAGGGAAAATGAAACCAAACCCGATAAACGAAGAAGATAAACAGTGGGTGCAAACATTATTAATAACAATGTTAGAAAGGTTAGGTCGATCAAAAAAACCAGCAGACTACGAAATACTGCAAACTATATATTCAGAAGTAGGAAAGATTCTTTTACAACAAGCACAGCCGCCACCAGAGACTTCTCAAGAAACAGAGCCGCTACCAGAGCAAGAGAAAGAAAGTTGGGGAGCATGGGTTGGTAGAGGAGTGCGAGCTGTAGGTAGGGGGATACAGAGTGTAGGTGGAGGGGTAAATAAGGCTTTAAGTAGACTGGTTGATTACACTCCGACAGAGAGGGGTGAAGTTTATTTAAGACCGGACGGGAGTAATTTTGAAGGCGAAAAAGTTTTAGAATATGCAGAGCTTATTCGCGGTATTTTGCTCGGAGAAAAGAAAAAATAAAAAAATAAGTCAAAAAAAAGCTCTATTTTTCAATAGGGCTTTTTCTTTTTAAAAAACTATTTAAAACTGTTTTTCTTCGTTTTAGAAAGGGTGATGTTAAGTTCAGATTGCAAGTATAGAAAGTTCACGTCTTATAGTAGTTAATTCTGTTTCTAAAGCTTCAATTCTTTTCTTTATCTGATCTGTTTGAGAGGTTTGTCGAGACAGTATTTTTGTATGTGTTAATAATGCAGTAGAATTTGCTCCAGTTCGTCTTCCATTACCACGTTGGGTTTGGATTCTCGAAATTACAGCACGTGTTTGTTTTATTTCTGGTATTAGTTTTTCGCCTTCTTCTTTAAGTCGATTAATTTCCATTAAACATTGTGCTTGTCTATCTTGTAATTTAAACTCTCGTGGAGAAGGTGGTGTTTGAGATCTTTCAGAGAATTTAGAAGATAAGGTTTCGCATGCGACCTCATAAGATAATTTTTGTCCTTTAAAACTTGCAAAAATTATTATTAAAAGTAATTGAATGTTTCTTGATCCTCTGTATTTTTGTAGAAAAACATCTTCAGTTTCGTTTAAAACTTCCACACATTCAGTACTTAAAACAGGTTTTTCACCGGTTAAAGAAGATGTCATAGCAAGGTTTTCTTTAATTGCGGCTAAAGCTACACCTTGTTCTCTAGATATGCTTTTTATTGTAGGCATTAATTCTTCTGTGACAAACCTTGAGGGATCAAAACCTGATCTGGTAGTAGGGGAAGTAGAACTCATAGTTTCTCCTTAATGTAGGTTAAATAATAAAAAAGGGGTTAAATATATTCCAAGTGGAAATTTTTTGTATAGTTTTTGGTTATTTTATTTAATTTTTAAAAAAATATTAGTCATCGACTTAGAATTTGCTTTTTTAAAGAGAAAAAGAGTAAAATTTTTCTCTTAAAAAGAGGAGTATTTATGTCGGTTGATTCATCTAGAAGAGCTTCTGGTGCGGTTGTTGAAAATCTTATATTAGATGCATCAGGAGTTGGAGGAAATGCGCATTCTGCACCACAAGGAATGGGTGTGGGTGTTAGTTCATTAACTTCGGCTCAGAGTTCAACAGATGTAGGTGGATATGCATTTAAATATCTTGGAATAAAATATATTTTGAAGATTAAAGAAAACGGAGAGATGGATGTTTTTAGATACACAGGCAAAGGAGCGCTCAAAAAACAACTACATTATTTTGCTCGAATTTCAACTTCAGGTAAAAATCTAGAATTTTGTCAACGAAGAGCTTTTAAAAGCCGTAAAAGCATTAAAATTACCTCATTACCCGAACTAACTCGGCAAGCAATTACTAGCTTATTAGAATCTTTAAAAGAAGAAGGCACAAAAGGTGTGTTTAGAATATCTCAATTTTGCGAAGACGAAGTCAAATTAAATCAATCGGTAGCAGTTTTCACCTCAGATGATTCCAAACCCTCGTTATGGCGTGCTTTTAAAGCACAGCCTTTGAAAGCTCTTTTTTACATTTTACCAATGCGTTTTTTAGCTCTGCTGGCCTTTGTTTGTACTCTTGGCTATTGGAAACCATCTTCTCCTTAGAGAATCAGAGAAAATGTTAAAAGAGAGAAGATCAGAAAAACTGACTCTTTATTAATGCATTATTAATACGATGAAAACACTTTATATTTCTGATTTAAATCAGACTAATTTAGAAAAAGTCTGCCAGCTTCTCAAAGCCGGCGGCATTATTGGTTTTCCAACGGAAACTGTTTATGGTCTAGGAGCCTTGCTTTCGCAAGAAAAGGCCATTAAACATCTTTTTGAAATTAAAAAAAGAGAACCGCAAAAAGCTATGACTCTGCATTTAGGATCGTTAGATCAAGTGGAGCAAGTAGCTGAGAATATTCCCAAAGAGTTCTATCTGTTAGCTAAACATTTTATGCCAGGGCCTTTAACGGTGATTCTGCCTTGCAAAAAAGATCTGCAAAAAAAATATTTTTCTAAGCTGGATTTTCCGGTTATTTCCAGCCAAAACGGGATTCCTACTATCGGTGTCAGAATACCGAGCCATCCTTTGTTTTTAAAACTTTCCAAAATCTTAAAAGAGCCTATCGTTGGCACCTCTGCTAATTTTTCTTCAGAGCCGGCACTGGTTTCTCCTCAAGCTGTTTTTGAGAAATTTCAAGGGCAGATAGAGGCATTGATTGATGGAGGAGAGAGTAATTTGAAAAAAGCTTCAACAGTTTTAAGTTTGGTCGATACTCCTTTAATTCTGAGAGAAGGAGCTCTTAAAAAAGCAGATATTGAGGCTGTTTTGCAAAAGAGACTGGATTTTCTTTAAACTTTTTTCTATAAGTAAATAAAAAGCTTAAAAATAAAAGTTTTAAGAAAAAGCCGTTATTATGTCTGAAAACATTTTTGATCCTTCTTTAAATGTGCTGCAATCGCAGAACCCTGAGTTAGATGCTTTTTTTAAACCCCAGACAGTAGCTGTCATCGGCGCTACCGAAAAAGAGGGGTCGGTTGGCAAAACTCTGCTTTCGAATTTACTGAAAGAATCTTTTAAAGGAGAAATCTTTCCAGTGAATCCTAAAAGAGATTCTGTTCTAGGTGTTAAAGCTTATCCTTCTATTGACAAGGTGCCTAAAGAAATCGATTTAGCTGTGATCGTTACGCCAGCCAAGACCGTTCCTGGACTGATTAAAGAGTGCGTTAAAGCTAAAGTTAAAGCTGCCATTATTATTTCTGCCGGTTTTAAAGAGATAGGCCAGGCCGGCACTGATTTAGAAAAAGAGATTACGAAAAATGCAGATGGCAAATTACGTATCATAGGACCGAACTGTTTAGGAGTGATGAACCCTCTCAGCGGTTTAAATGCGACTTTCGCTGCGGACATGGCACTGAAAGGCAACATTGCTTTTATTTCTCAGTCAGGAGCACTTTGTACAGCGGTTTTAGATTGGAGCTTAAAAGAAAAAGTAGGTTTTTCTTCTTTTGTCTCGATTGGTTCTATGGTCGATGTGAACTGGGGTGATTTGATTAATTATTTTGGCCAGGATCCGCATACCCAGAGTATTTTGATTTATATGGAGAGTATTAAAAACACTCGTTCTTTTTTATCGGCAGCTAGAGAAGTAGCTTTAACCAAACCGATTATTTTGATTAAAGCTGGAAAAACTTTGGAATCAGCCAAAGCTGCGGCTTCGCATACAGGAGCGCTAGTAGGCAGCGATGCTGTTTTAGATGCCGCTTTAAACCGTATCGGTGTTTTAAGAGTGGAAACGATCGCTGATCTTTTTAATATGGCGGAGATTTTAGCAAAACAGCCTAGACCTAAAGGCCCTTATCTTTCCATTATTACCAATGCGGGAGGCCCCGGTGTAATTGCTACTGATGTTTTAGTGCAGAGCAGTGGTAAATTGACTGAACTGACTGATGATATCAAAAAACAACTGGATGCTTTTCTGCCATCGGCTTGGAGCCATAATAATCCGATTGATATTTTAGGAGATGCTTCGGCTGAAAGATATGCCCAAACTTTAGATGTTATGGTCAAGGATCCCTATAGTCAGGGAGTCTTGGTGATCTTAACTCCTCAATATATGACTGACGCTACTAAAGTAGCTGAAATTTTAAAAGAGAGTGCCAAAAACAGCGACAAGCCGATTTTGGCAAGCTGGATGGGAGCGGATAAAGTAGAAAAGGGTATTAGTAAATTAAAAGAAGCGGGGATTCCCAACTTTGAATTTCCGGATAGTGCTTGCCGGACTTTTGGTTATATGTGGTCATATAGCTATAATATCAACGGTATTTATGAAATACCGCCATTACGCGATGAACTCTCTGATGATGCAGCTGAATTGACTAAACAAAAAACAGTCTCCCAGTTTTTCTCTCAAGCTAGAAAAGAAAAAAGAACGGTTTTATCTGAATATGAATCAAAAACCATCTTAGATGCTTTTGATATACCGATTGCAGCGACTTATACCGTGAAAACCGTGGATGAAGCTGTGGCGCAAGCTGAAAAGATTGGCTTTCCAATTGTTTTAAAGCTCTATTCTAAAACTATCACCCATAAAAGCGATGTAGGAGGGGTTAAGCTTAATTTAAATAATGCAGAGGCTGTTAAAAAAGCTTATGCCGAGATTAAAGAAAGCGTTACTCAGAAGGTGGGCAAAGAGCATTTTCAGGGAGTGAGCGTTCAGCCGATGATTGATATCTCCGATGGATATGAACTGATTTTAGGTTCTTCGGTAGATCCCCAGTTTGGTCCGGTCATTCTTTTTGGATCAGGCGGCGTCTTGGTAGAAGTGTTTGAAGATAGTGCTTTAGCTCTGCCTCCTTTAAATGCCACTTTGGCCAAAAGGCTGATGAAAAAAACCAAAATCTATAAAGCTTTAAAAGGGGTTAGAGGCAGGAAGAGCGTAGATTTGAATTACCTGTCTACTATTTTAATTCGTTTCAGCCGGTTGATTGCTGAATGTCCGATTATTAAAGAATGCGATATTAACCCGCTTTGGGTTTCAGCTGATAAGATTTATGCGTTGGATGCCAGAATAGTGCTGCATGAAAATGATGAAAATTTACCAGAGCTGGCTATCCGTCCTTATCCTACCCAGTATATTAAATTTCTAACCTTGAAGGATAATCTTCCTGTGACTCTTAGACCGATTATGCCAGAAGATGAGCCGCTGTTAGTTGATTTTTTAAAGACACTTTCTGATAAAGCTATCTATTTTAGATTTTTAAGAGAGATCTCTTCCGATGAACTCTTAAATCGCGATCAGCTGATACGCGCTTGTTTTTGTGATTATGACCGTCAGATATCTATTGTAGCTGAAAAGAAAGACGCTAAAAAACAGCGCGAGATTTTAGCTGTCGCCAGGTTGATTAAAAAACCAGAAACAAAAGAAGCTCTTTTTTCTTTGGTGGTCAAAGATAAGTGGCAGCAAAAAGGTATCGCTTCTGCACTTTTAAAACAGTTGATCGAGATTGCTAAAGCTGAAAAACTGACAACGCTTTCAGTCTGTATGTTTGCTGAAAATCAGCCGATGCAAAAACTTTGTCAAAAAATGGGTTTTGTTTTTAAACCATCTGAAGACAAAAAAAGAGTTTTGGCTTCTCTTAAGCTATAACTTCCTGACGGTTCCAGCTAATTCTTGAAAGGTTATTTCTGACAGCTTGATAAGAAAGAATCGGCGCAGTTAAAAAATCAGGAATTGTCAGAGTAGTGCATCCCTTAACTCTTATTTTATCTCCTTCTAGCATTTGAATGAATTCTAAAGAGGGGGGATGTTCGCTTTGGGAATTTTTTTCAATCTTATTGGCAATCGGTCTTGAGAAAAAAAGTGTTTCTTTCTCTAAAAAAACAACTTCTCTCACACTGATACCGCTAGTAAAAGAGATCGTTTTTTCAAAAGTATCGATAGTGCCTTCGACTAACGCAGAACAGACAACGGTCAAAGTTGCCTCGCCCATTCCAACCTTGCCTAAATTAAGTTTGGCTTGATAATGATGCAGACAGCTATATTTAATGGTGAATTTACCTGTTCCCTTATCATAGGAAAACCTTTTTAAGGCTTCTTCTTCTTGCGGCAAGGCTGTTTCTAGAATGTAATTAAGCATGTCTGCTTCTGCTGTTTTTGGAAAACCAGCTTTAATAATTTCTTGTATTTGGGGAAGAATTAGCTTTGCATCTGTAATTTCAGTTTTTAAGGGTAAAGGAATTGTACTTTTTAAATCTTCGAATCTAAATTCTAGAGAATTTCTACAGCAAAAAAGCGCATTAATCCTATTATTAGAAGTACAAATACGATTGAAGATAGCGCAAATAACTTCAATCAGCCTTTGCCAAAACCATTTTTTGGTAGATCTTTTTTCGCCGAGAAGAGCAGGGTCTATAGCTCTAATGGATTTTTCAATTTCTTTTACTTTAGAGTTATATCTAAAAGGAGCTTCTCCGGTAAATTTTTTAAACCCTAGACAAGGTTCCCATAACTTATTTTGCAGAGTTCTTTCGAAATGAAAAAATCTGTAGAATTCATCATCTTCATATGTTTTATTTGCGTTATCAAATATAAGAGGCCAAATTGTTTCTTGAACCAAATCTGAGGTTGGATCAGATAACTCATCTTGTCGAAAATCCCTGCGCAGTCCCCAGGGTTCACCTGCGATAGCATCGAAAATTTTATCTGGCAAAGCAAACATATAAAAAATATTTTAACTTAAGTTTAAAAAAAGCCCCCTTTTTTGAAAAAGGGGGCCATTTTTCTATCTTATTTTTTCTACAGTTTCAACTAGTTGCTTTAAGACAACTTCTTTGTCTTGATTGCTATTTACTTGATAAAGCAAGTTAGCTTTTTTGGCATAGTAACCGATTAGCGGTTCAGTCTGTCTGTGATAAACCGAAAGTCTTTCTTTGACCACTGTTTCAGTATCATCAGTTCTTTGGTAAAGAGGACCTTTGCATTTATCGCAGAGGCCTGCAACTTTAGGCGGCAGGAATTTTTTATGGAAGAGACTTCCACAATCTTTACAGACCAGCCTTCCAGTAATGCGCTGAATCAGCGGAGAATCTTCGATTTTTAGATTTAAAGTAACTACTTTGAATCGATCTCCCATTTTAGCATCTAGCTCTTTGGCCTGTTCTACAGTTCTAGGAAAACCGTCTAAAATAAAACCCTTTTTGCAATCAGGTTTATTAATACGGTCGAA
>CAZTYI010000012.1:0-24203 GCA_964618335.1 uncultured bacterium | reverse complement strand
TAATACCAGCGATATAAGAAACTTCTTTTAGTGCTTCTGTACATAAACGATTACTTTGTGCTTCGCTAATGTTCTTGTTTTTTTTTAATTGTTGAGCGTTTTTAAAAAGCATTTCATAACCGGAAGAAATCAAGGTATAGCTGGCCAAAATAGCGACGCTTTCATCAAAGGCTTTATGTAAAGTAGGCTTGTCTCTTCTTTGGCTATCATTATCCATACTAGGCAGATCATCAGCGATTAACGAAGCGGTGTGAAAAAACTCAACCGATAAAGCGCTATAAGTAACATCAAAGCCTTTGTTTAATGCTTCGCCCATCATTAGAACAATGATTGGCCTGAGTCTCTTGCCGCCGCTAAAAAGAGCATATTCAACAGCATCTCGTAATTGGTTTTTTTCTCCAAAAGCAGGGATGTTTTTTCTTAGCGACTTTTCAAAATGACGAAAATATTTCTCAAAAACCATTTTTATTTTTTTCTCCTGATGATTCGTGGTAATGATAATTGAGATGGCTTTACAACACTGTTAGATGGAATAAAACCACCTATATTAAGAGAAGGGTAAATAATTGCGTTTTTAGAAATGACAGTGCCGGGATTTAAGACAGTATTACAACCTATCTGCGCATTATCACCGATAATAGCGCCTAACTTGGTCAAACCGGTTTTAACTTTTTCGCCTTCTATATTTAAAATGATTTCTTTTCTGTTCAGTTTTAAATTAGCACATTTAACTCCCGCCCCTAAATTGACATCTCTGCCTAGAATAGAATCTCCGACATAAGCAAAATGCGGAGCGGCAGCTCCTTCCAAAAAAATTGAGTTTTTAACTTCTGTAGCATGTCCAACCACACTTCTTTCGGAAAGAAAAACATTTCCTCTTAAAAAAGCTCCGTGGCGAATAATGCTTTCCCTACTTATATAACAAGGACCTACAATCAGAGTTCCGCTTTCAATGATGACATCTTCATCAATAAATATAGATTCTGGGGAAGTGAGAATTGCTCCTTTCGGAATAGGAGATTTGATTTGACCTAAAGGAAGCGTCTTTAAATAAAAGGGTAGATTAATCAAAGCTGAAAAGAGTTCTATGTTTTTCCATAAAGCTTTATGAGAGAAATTCTCTATTTCAAAAAAATCATTTACTTTGATAGACATTGATTAGCCTTTCTTTGGTTTAGAAAATATATTTGTTTAACACATAGTTTAACTCACAAGGAAATAAAGGAGAATTTTATAAAGATATTCTTCTTCTTTTTAAGGGTGTGGATTTGTTGATAAGAGTGCCTTCTTGCATAGATCAAAAAAAGTGTTGATAACTTGTTGGGAAAATGATGATAACTCTTTCTTTTCAACAAAAGAGGCTTTTTGAACAGGTCTATAAAAAGTTGTGAACAGAGTTGTGAACAGATAAAATTTACTATTTTTACAAACCTCTTTTTCTTTTTTTTTAGGTTTTTTAAAAATATTTTAAAGGGCAAGAGGGAGCAGAAAATACCAATATAAGAAAAGGCAAAAATAGAAAATAAAGAAAAAGTATCTGGGTGAGAGGATTTGAACCTCCGACCTCTTGCCCCCCAGGCAAGCACGCTAGCCAAGCTGCGCTACACCCAGATGATTGGGAAGATCTTCAAATTGAAAATCAGCTTTCTTAAACTCTCTGAGAGCTTCTTTAGCGGATTTTTCAATAATTTTTTCTAAGGTATCTCCTGGATGAAGCTCTAGCACGGCGATATCTACGGCAATAGTAGCGCTAATCATAATTCCAGAACGGAGGCTTTTGAGTTGAAAGTTAGCAAAAATAGTTTCTTTTTTACGGCTAATATTTTTAAAACGTATAAGATTATTTTCGGCTAGATTTTCCATTTTTTCTCCTTGATTTAAGGATAAAGGTTAAAAGATAGGCAGCTTTGCAGTCAATTTTTATTCCTATTTTTAGTATGCTATTTGAGATAGTTTTCAAATCCTAAATTAGAAAGTAAAAATTTTTTAAAAAAAAAGAAGAGGCACAATCCCTTAGCTTTAATCATATAGAGAGTTAGCTGAATAGGTAAGGTAATATATGACAAATCAAATCTTGATGAAAAAAAGCTGGCTGGAAGCTCTTAAGGAGGAGTTTTCATCTGACTATATGCAAAAACTAAGAGAGTTTTTGATCCAGGAAAAAAAAGAGGGACATATTATTTATCCCCCCAATAAATTAATTTTCAACGCACTTAACCAAACCTCATTTGAAGATGTTAAAATAGTGATCATAGGACAAGATCCTTATCATGGTCCAGGACAAGCCCATGGTTTGAGTTTTAGTGTGCCTGAAGGAATTCGCCCGCCTCCTTCTTTACAAAATGTTTTTAAAGAGTTAATTTCTGATATCGGGATTAAAATGCCTGCGACTGGTGATTTGACTCTTTGGGCTAAACAGGGAGTGTTACTGTTAAATGCAACTTTAACCGTTAGAGCAAAAACTCCCCTTTCTCATCATGGAAAGGGCTGGGAAGAATTTACCGATAGAATCGTGGAAAAAGTAGCTCAGAAAGCCGATCCTGTAGTTTTCATGCTTTGGGGTAAGTCAGCTAAAGAGAAAGTTTTGAGGGTCTTTTCCAAAATACCCAGCCATCCTCATCTAGTCTTACAGGCGGCTCATCCTTCTTTTTATTCGGTAGCTGGTTTTTTCGGATGCAGGCACTTTTCTAAAGCTAATCAGTTTTTAAGCGAAAATGCTAAAAAACCTATTGACTGGCAAATCCCTTAGAAGGTACAAAAGTTTTTGACTTTTAAGGAGAAATATCGGTTTGCGTGTTTATAAGAAAAGATTATCTTTGTGGGCAATTCACTTAACTTATTTTATTGATTATTTAGGTTGGTCGATTGTCTTTCCTTTATTTGCACCGCTTTTTTTAGAAGAAAAAAGATTTTCTTTTTTAAATGGCTTAGGTGTGGATACTAGAACCACTCTCTTTGGAGTATTTTTAGCGGTTTATCCTTTAATGCAGTTTTTAGCAGCTCCAATTATTGGAGATTTTGCTGATCTAGTAGGCAGAAAAAAAGCGCTTTTGGCAACCGTGGGAATGACTTTTGTCGGTTATGCTTTAACTGGCTTTAGCATCAACGCAGGGCTTTTGAGCCTGCTCTTTATCGGCCGCTTAGTTACTGGTCTTTTTTCTGGAAATCTTTCGATCTGTTTAGCTAGTATTGCAGATCTTTCCGGCTGTGCTAAGGAAAAAGCCAAACGCTTTGGATATTTATCTGTTTTAGGAGGATTGGCTTTTATCGGAGGTACTTTTTTAGGCGGAAAAATGACCGATCCTACGCTTTGGTCATGGTTGGATTTAGCTTCTCCTCTTTGGTTTGCTACCTCTCTTTCTTTGATTAATTTCTTTTTCGTAGCCTTCTTTTTTTATGAGACCGCGCCGCTTAAGCCAGCGATTAAATTCCGCATTTTCGAAAGCATTGAGAATATTGCTAAAGCCTTAGAGACGAAGAAAGCTAAAGTTTTATTTCTGGTCTATTTCTTTTTCCTGTTTTCTTGGACTCTTGTTTTTCAACTATCCCCTGTCTTAGTTCTTAAAAGATTTAATTTCAGCGGAGCACATATTGGAGATTTAGCAGCTTTCATGGGATTAATGTGGGCTTTTGGATCTGGATATTTGAACAGAGTTTTTATGAAAAGATTTCATTCTGTCAAAATTCTAGAGTATTCTCTGTTGATCTTTACCCTTTTAAACTGTTGGATTGGCTTTTCACATAATATTTATGTGGTGATCTCAATTTTAGGTCTATGCGGTATGATTGGCGGATTGGCTTGGCCTCTTTGTACAGGCCTGATTTCTTCCCGTTTTTCGGAACATATGCAGGGTAAGGTTTTGGGGATCAGCCAATCAATCTTTTCTCTAGCCATGGGATTATCTTCTATCATTGGAGCTAGTCTTTATACCCTTTCTTCAGCCACTCCTTATATATTGGCAGCAGCAGCCAGTCTTTTTGGAGTCATTTTATATATAAAATCTAATTTGAGGAGCCATCTGTGAATAACATGGATAAAGGTCAAAAAAAATCTTTAGAAAGAATTTTAGAAAAATATTTGACAGAGCATCAAAATATTTTGGAAAAAGTAGATGACAAGTTTTTTTTAGAAGAACTTTCAAAAAAAATGCAGACAGCTACAGAATCTTATTTTTCTATTATGGAAATTCACACTATGATTGTAGAAATATATAAAGATTTATTACAAAAAGCCAAGCGTTAATTAAATAAGTGTTTTTTTATTATTTCCATATGTTATAATTTTATTCAGAGGATAAAACCACTTATTTATAACATGAAGAAATTAACTACCGATAATAAAGGTTTTCAAGAAATTTGTTATAAGGGCCTTCTTATTCGTCTAGAAAAAGACTGTCAAAAAAATATTTTACGCTTGCGAACGGTGGTCTTTTCAGAAAAAAACTTTTTGCCCTTGATTATTCGTTCTTGCGTAGCGCAACTTTGCCAAAAAGAAGGAAGTCATTCAATATTAGTTATTAAAGAAAAAAACCTCAGTGTTGAATTAATTCAGGAAATGAAGGCTAATTCGAATTTTCCTATCAATAAACTAATCCAGCTTTTTACCTTTTCTGCACGTAGCTGGGCCTTGACCTTGAAAAGAATGGCTAAGAACGATTTGGAACCGGTTTCTAACTAAATATTCAGATAATTTTTTTAACTTGCTAAATTTAGCTTTATTTGACTTTAGTCTCTTTAGGCAGAAGGCTAACGATTTCTTTTTCTAAAGGCTCTATTTCACCTTGTACTTTTTCCCATTCTTTTTGAAGAACAGACATGTGGTTTTGAAAGTCTGTTAGCAATTTAATAGTTTCAGGGCTGGCTTCTTTTTGGATCTTTTTGGAATCTTCAAAAAGGTTTTGTCCTATATCAGATTGTTTTTTTAGATTATTGCAGCATTCTTGTAATTTTTGGTGGTATTGTTTTTGAAGCTCTTCTAAATGGTCTTGTTGAGCAGGGTTATCTGCTGTTAATTTCTGAGCGCTTTTATTCTTAACCGCTTGGGTAAATTTTTCATGAATTTGTTTTTGATTTTCTACAAATCTTTGAAAAAAGGCTTGAACTTCTGCAAGAGTAGGTAAAGTGGGCGTGGTCATTATTTTTCTCCTTATTTGCTTAAAAAACTTAAATTAAACTTTTTTTTCAATATTACAGCAGTAAACCTTTTTCGAGAAAGTTTTTTGTTAAAAGAGGTTCTTATAGTTGTTTCTGTTTTTTTCAAAAACTCAAGTCTTTTTGAAACTTGCCATAAATATAAAAAACATTTTGATAGATAAAGAGTAAGCTTGTAAATTCAAAGTTAAGGTTTCAATAATGCGGTTTTTATGCTTAAAGAAAATAGCTTAGAAGAAAACTTAAATATGCTGCTTTGGTTGCGTGGAAGTTTAGAGGATTCTTATTCAGCGGCTAGCCACGAAGAGAGTTTTGTTTGGCGGCAAAATTATCTTTCTGATCTTTTAGATAAAAAATTTTCAGAAACAGAGTTTGCAAAAGTATCTTTAGAGACAAGACTTAGGTTTTGTCAAACTCTAGCTCTGTTTCATGGCCATATTTTCAATGCCAGTAAAGTAGGCAGATCTTTAAATATGCCTGATTGGAAAATTAGGACTTATTTAAATATTTTGGAAAAGAATTTAATCATTAGAAAGCTTTTTCCATGGAAAGAAAATTTAAGTAAACGCCAGGTTAAATCTTTTAAAGTCTATTTTCGAGATAGCGGCATTTTAAATACTTTACTAGATATTAAAGAAGAAAGTTCTCTAAGAACAAATCCCCAAAAAGAGCTGCTTTGGGAAGGCTTTGTTCAGCAGGAAATTTTGAAACATTTTCAATTACAAGACCAAGAGAGTTATTTTTGGAAGACGCAAGCAGGAGCTGAGCTCGGTTTGTTTTTTATTAAAAATGGCAAACGATTGGGCTTTGCTTGTAGCTATACGAGCGAGCCTAAAATTACTCTTTCTATGAGAATTTCTTTACATGATTTAAAATTGGACCATCTTTATTTAATCTTTCCTGGAAAATTCACTTTTTCTCTTTCAGAAAAAATTACAGCTCAAAGCTTAGAGACTCTTTCTTCCATCTCCCCCTTCTAAGCAAAATCAATACTGTTTCTTGATACTTTTTCTAAATGGTTTTGGTAACCGCAAAAATGTCTTTTAGCAGCTGAATAATTAATTCATACTGTTGTTCTGTTGGATCAAAAAGATCATGCTCTACCAGATCTTTCATTCTTTTTAAGGAATGAATAGCCTGATTGGCTAGGTTGGGCAGTCTTTTGTCATCACGATCTAACGGAAATTCTTTGCGGATGATTTGTAGGATTTCTTGTTTAGTCTCCCCTTTATATTCTTGGACGATCAGCTGTTTTCTTTCTGGTTCTCCAGCACGAGAAGCTAAGGTATAGACAGCTTGTCTAGGCATAGAATCTAAAATATCATGCAGGTTTTTGGGAGTGGCAGTATAAAAATCATAGTATTGCAGGAAATTATAAGGAGTTTGGCGGTTGCCATAAGTAGAAATCAGCCAAGCGGAAAAAGCTCCTTCTTTATAATTCTTGAGAATGGTTTGTGCCTTTTTGACTCTTTCACCATGAAGCATAACAGCTTGATTGGTAATAGCTTTAACTTCTGAAGTGATGTCTAACAGCTCTTTTAAATCTTGGTCTGTATCATAATCTTCAAAGGACTGAAATTCTTTTAAGATATTGGAAATATGGTCTTTTTCATTTTCTGAAAGCGGAGCGGTATGAAACATCCCAGACAGAGTTGAGGGTTCCTTTTTTTTAGCTATTTCGGTTAAAGCAGATATTGTTTGTTGCGCATTTTTCTTTTTTGATCTGAAGTTTAAAAGAGATTCGAATCTTCCCATAATTTTTTTCTCCCTGCTGTAAAGCAGATTTACACTTTTAGATTGGTTAAGTGTTATTTGTTTTTTTTGATTTCTGCTTAAGAATAATTTGCTCGGGAAAGGATTGTCAATTACTTTTTGAAAAGAAGAGCAGGTTTTATTGAAAGAACTTTAAAAAGAAAACAGAGCAGAACTTTTTACGCTAAAAAAATACAATAAAAAAAAGTACTCCCACGTCTTTAGCCGTGGGAGTATGGCAGTTTTAATTAGGAAACAAATGGAGACATTAACGCTTTACTGTTTTTTTCTTCTAAAGTCAGTTTTAGAAAATGATCGAGTCCAATTTCATTTTGTTTATGCCCGTCTCTCGTTCTTAAAGAAATAGTTTTGGTTTCCACTTCTTTATCTCCGATGGTCAACATGTAATTGATCTTTTGCATTTGAGCATTACGGATTTTTTTGGAGACTGATTCATGGGTTGCATCGATCTCGCAATTAAAACCAGCAGCACGAATTTTTTTAGAGACTTCTTTAGCATAATCAAAATGGCGATCGGCGATCGGCACCAGCATAATCGGAACAGGACTGATCCAAAGCGGAAATTTACCTGCAAAATGTTCAATTAAAATGCCGAAAAAACGTTCTACAGAGCCATAAAGAGCGCGGTGAAGCATCACAGGCCTTAATTTTTCTCCTGAGCTAGCAGTATATTCTAATTTAAATTTTTCTGGCAGAGACATGTCTAATTGAATAGTTCCACATTGCCAATAACGGCCTAAAGCATCTTTAATATGCAGGTCTATTTTAGGTCCGTAAAAAGCCCCATCTCCTTCATTGATTTTATAAGAATGTCCCCAATCATCCAAAGCTTCTTTAAGTCCTTTGGTAGCTATTTCCCAATCTTCATCTGATCCAATGGTCTTTTCTTTTTCAGGACGGGTGGAAAGCTCTAATTTGTAAGAAAGGCCGAAAGCCATATAAATTTTATCTGCCAGTCTAAGCAACTCGATAATTTCATCTTTAATATCTTCTTTTCTCATAAAAACATGAGCATCATCTTGATGAAAAGCTCTCACTCGAAAAAGGCCGCTTAAGGCTCCAGAGAGCTCATGCCTATGGACTAGGCCGATTTCTGCGACTTTTAAAGGTAGTTCGCGGTAACTGTGCAATTTGGATTTATAAAAAAGCATGCAGCCAGGACAGTTCATGGGCTTGATAGCATATTCTTTTTCATCAACCTCAGAAATGTACATATTTTTTTTATAATGAAACCAATGCCCTGAGAGTTCCCATAATTCTTTAGCCATCATGATAGGAGTTTTAATTTCTACATAGTTGACTTCTTCCAAGCATTCTTTCATAAAATTTAGAAGAACATCCCAGATAAACATACCTTTAGGATGAATGAAGGGCATCCCAGGAGCTTCTTCTTTGAGAGAAAAAAGATCCAGTTCCTGTCCGAGCTTTCTGTGGTCTCTTTTTTGAGCTTCTTCTAGCATAGTTACAAATTCAAGCAGCTCTTTTTTTTCAGGAAAAGAGATGCCGTAAATTCTAGTAAGCATTTCATTTTTCTGGTCTCCTCTCCAATAAGCACCAGAAGTTTTTAAGACCTTAAAAGCTTTTATTTTAGAAAGATAGGGAAGATGCGGGCCACGGCAAAGATCGATAAACTCTCCTTGCTTATAAGCAGTCAGAATGTCTTTTTGGTATTCTTTGATCAGTTCTTTTTTATATTTGTTTTCTCCAAAATGGCTGATGGCTTCCTGAGCATTTTTAAAGGTAATTTTTTCAGGTTTGTAATTTTCAGCGATGATTTTTTTGACCTCTTTTTCAATTAAAGGAAAATCTTTTTCAGAAATATCAAGGTTGGCAAAGTCATAATAAAAGCCTTGGTCAATAGCTGGTCCAATAGTAGGAACCGCTTCCGGCCAAAGCCTTTGAACGGCCTGCGCCAAAATATGAGCTGAAGAGTGCCAAAAAATTTGTTTACCTTCATGTTCTTCAAAATGAAGAAAGCGTACTTCGTCTTGTTCAAAAAGTTCCTGCGTCAAATCTTTCAGCTCTCCATTGATATAAGCAGCTAAAGCCTGGTGGGGAGAAGAAAAATTAAGCTGTCTAGCCAAGTCTAGAGCCGAAGCTCCTTCTTGAATGTCTACATTGGAGTTATTGACGCGTATTTTCATGTTTTTCCCTTATGGATGTTAATTATAGAGTAGGTTTTTAAACCTTTATAAACTCATTTTAAGGCGATGTTAGCTATTTTACAGAAACTATTCAGAAAAGGCAAAGATGATTTTCAAGGTAGCAAGGGTAATTGAGATAGCATGGAATATGAAAGAGGAAGATCTCGATTAAAAAAAATAATTGAAAAGGTTTTTACAGGAGATCAGTGATTTTTAGGTAATTTTTATTTATTTTTTTACTTTTGTCATGGTATCAATAATTCTGGATAAGAAATTTTAAAGAGAATAACTTTGAGATTTATGAGAAAAACACTCTTTCTTTTTTTCTTTTTAGTTCAGGTAGCTTTTTCTGCTCCTGTCGGAAATCCTGCTACTCCTCGCACAATTGAAAAGGGTTTTATTTTCTCTGGTAAATGGTTTAGTTTTCGTTTGGGTTATGAAGGAGATTTTGTTTCTAATCGTCGCTTAAAAGAAAAAAGGGCTCATCGAATCGATGACTTTGCTCAAGATTGTAACAGCGGTTTTTTGGTGATTAACCTTTTAAATCGCTTGGATCTATATGGAATAATTGGGCAATCTCGATATAAGTCTGATTGGATTATCCAACAATCGGCTACGAGTTTCACTAGAATAGATCTGGAAACCAACTATCGCTGGAGATGGGGTGCAGGCTTAAATGCCATCTTTTTTGAATGGGGCGATGTGACTTTTGCTTTAGGCGGTAGATATGCTAAAACTGATCCGAGCCTTTTATGGATTTCTTTAGATGCTGATACTTATAAACCAGATTCCCCTAGTTTTTCTTACGAAGAATGGCAGTCAGATGCTGCGATTTCTTATAAAATAGATATCTTTGTTCCTTATGTAGCTTTTAAATATTCTCATACTGATGTGAGATTAACAGTTCCCGATTTAGTCATTAGCTCTTTTGGTACAGATGAAATGCATATGAAAAGCCGTAATAATTATGGAGCTGCTTTAGGCTGTGGTCTTTCTAACGGTGACTATTTTCAGTTAAATGGAGAAGTCAGGCTTTTCGATGAAGAGGCTTTTACGGTTACTGGTGAGTTTCGGTTTTAGTTCAATTGCACAAAATTCCCTTTCTCAGTTAAACTTTTTCTTAATTCCTTAATAAGGACGGGACATGTTTTTTTTCTTTCGGTTTCTGATAGTTTTTCTTTGTTTTTTTATTTCTCAGCCGCTTATTTCTCAAGATACTACTGAAAATAACTATGAAGGAAAACAGGAAGATCCTGATATGGATGCTTTGAAAAAGTGGATTAGGGAAAAGCGCATGGTTACCGTTAAAGAAATCGGCGGAGATTTAGCTTTAAGCGGTGAAGTTCGAGTCGAAATGCAAGCCTCTAGTGAAAAAAAGAACGGTATCCGTCAAAGAGGAAGTGGAGGAGCAACTACTAAACCGACAACAGCCTTTGACGTTGAAGTCAATATTATGATGGACTATCGCGCTCCGCGTACTTGGGCTTCCATTAAGTTAGAATATGACAATGATATGGGCACAGTCAGCGGAACGACTGGACGAATTGCTTTAGAAAGAGCTTTTTGGGGAGGAAGAATCGTTGATGGAGAAACAGTGACTTTGGATTTGGAAATGGGACGGCGCTATCTTGGTACTGTTTTTGATTCTAAAATTGAATTTTCTTCTATTTTCGATGGTGTGTTATTGAAATTTTCTAAAGCTTCTGACGCAGTCGGTAATTTTTATATTAATTCAGGAGCTCTGATCGTTAATGATTATGTTTATCATTTTGGCTATGTATCGGAAATGGGACTCTTAAATATCGCTAATACTGGTCTTTTCACCAAATATTCTTTTATCGACTGGAAAAAACATTATAGCAATGTCAGAAAAAATCTTAGTTTTAAATTCTTAATTTCTCAGTTAATGTTTGGCTATCAAAGAGAAGTTCCAAGAATACATAAGCTCGTCAAGTTTTATGTGGCAGGTCTTTTAAACAGTGCAGCCAAAAAAATCGATCTCACTCATTACAAAAAAGCTAACTATGGCTGGTATATAGGCTGTTCCATAGGCCAAGTGCGTAAAACTGGGGATTGGGCTTTAGATGTCAATTATCAGCAGGTAGCGGCGCAGGCGGTGCCTGATTTTGACTCTGGAGGTATTAAACGGGGAAATGCGGCTAATGTCGGATTTTATACCATGAACAGGTATGGTACGGGAGCTGCAACTACAGTGAACAATTGCGTTGGTGGTGGTAATTTCAAAGGAGCTCAAGCTGAATTACTTTATGCTATTACTGGCAATTTGACTCTCTTGAATAATTTTCAAATATCTAAAAATTTGGATAATAGTATCGGACCTAAAATGCGCTTTTTTCAATATGAAATTGAGTTTATCTACGCTTTCTAAGTAGATGGAATAAAGGGTTTTTCTTGACGAACCACTTCTTCAGCCACAGCTTTAATAAGAATTTTTTTACGTTTGAAAAAGAGCTTTTGTTTGATCAGCAGGACTCTCGTAGTTTTTAGATAAAAAATATGTTCATAAAATTCTTGAAGAGAAGCGGGATCAATCTCTTTTTTCAAAAGCAGACAAAAAATATTGTTATGAGAATCTTTTAGTTTTTCAACTTTACGTTTAATAGAGTGTGGAGAAACTTTTCTTTTAGGGATCAAAGCGAGTGAATCGGTCAGAATATCAAAGAAAGGAAAATTGCGGTATTTTTTGCCTTCTACGATAATTTTTAAGTTTGGATTAATCCGAAATAGAGAAAGAGCATCAATCCAAGAGAATTTTTTGAGAATAATAATTGATTTTGGAGGGATTTCTCGGTTAATTTCAAAAAGATAGAATTTCGAAATAATTTTACGCACCACATAGGAGAAGAAGAGATCGGAAAGGCGGCCGGTATTGATTAAATTAAAAAGCAAAGTGATTATGCCGATAATAATAAAACCGTCTTTGGCTTTGAAGCCTAAAACGCTATTGATCAACCACAGTACTAGAGAAGCTAACAGTACGCCGAAAAAACTTAAAAAATTAGCCGAAGCAATAATTTGGCCACGACGCGATTCTGGGCTTTTAAGCTGAATAAAAGAATCGAAAGGAATTAAGAACATACCCCCGCAGATGCCTAATAAGATCAGCAGCAAAATAGAAACAAATAAGTTTTTAGGAAAAAGGCCTAACAGAATTAAAAACAGACCAATAAAAAAACCAGCTGTGCAGGAAATTCCGAGCTCAACATTATCTTTGGATATTTTACCCACTAAAATAGAACCGAAGGCGATACCGATAGCAGTAGCCAGAAAAAGATAACCCCCTCCAATTTCAGTTAAATGAAGGGATTGCAAAGCATAGGGAATGATATTGAGCTGAGCATACCCACCCATAAAAAGAAAAAAGCCGGAACCGAAAATAGCTGGTAGCAGATGCTTGCGTTTGGAAGCCAGTTTTAAAGTCTGGTAGATTTCGTAAAGAAAAACAGGATTAAATCTTTTCTTGGATCTTTGAGGAATGGTTTTTTCAATTTTAAGCACACTGAAGAGCCCTAAAATAGCGATTAAAAAACAGACGAAAGAAGAAAGCACGAAGTTTCTATTAGTCAGATCGGCTACTAAAGAGGCTAGAAAGGTACCAAAGATAATTGCTAAATAAGTGAGGGAGTTAAGTACTCCATTAGCCTTGGAGATTTTTTTAGAATCAACAATTTCCGGGATAATTCCATATTTTGAAGGACCGAAGACAGCACTTTGAGCTGCCAGCATAAATAACAGAGTGTAAATGCTAAAGACAGATTTATAATAAACAGCGAGGATGGCTAGTACCATGATAAAAACTTCGGCGACTTTGGCCCAGACTAATATTTTTCTCTTGCTTGAGCGGTCGGCAAGCACTCCGGAAGCCGAAGAAAAAACTAAAAAGGGAATCACAAAAACAGCACCGGTCATGGCCATAATCGAACTGGCTCTTTCTGTGCCTTCAAAATTAATCAGCATATAGACAACAAGCAGTTTGAACATGTTGTCATTAAGAGCCCCTAAAAATTGAGTGATATTTAGAAAGAAAAAGGAACGTTTTTTAGATTTATTAACTTTTAAGGATAAAGCCATAGGATAAAAAACATTTTTTTTTATATGCTGATGGTTTAAAAACCCAGTTAAAATTATTATTTTATTTTACTCAGCATATGATTTTGCAAGATAAAACACATCAGTAATTTTTTATGACAAAAGAGAAGGTCTTTGTTTCTAGCAGTTTAGAGGTATTAGCAGACAATTTAGAAGGGCTTCTTTTTGCCAAAAATTCTTTTTGGGAAAAGAAAATCATTGTGATTCCCAATCTAGAAATCAAAGAATGGCTTTTAAAAAGAATGGTGCAAAAAAACAAAGCTGTTTTGGGTTTTGATTTTATAGAAAGCAGTGCTCTGGGCTCTTTTTTTTCTAAATGGTTATTTCGTACTTCGAAAAACAGCGAACAGAGCTCAACCCTTCCTTCTTTTCTAGAGCTAAAATTAAGTCTGGAAAAAGCTTTAAGAGAACAAGAAATAGAAGAGCTTCAAGCTTATTTAGCCAAAGGAACCAAGAAAAAAGCTGCTTTTTTAGAAGAGCTGACACATCTTTTTTTATTATATGGACTCTATTTGGGAAAATGGGAAGGCTGGCAGAAAAAGCTTTTTACTGAAACAGGCTGGAGCACTCCTTTAAAAGAATTTCAAAAAATTTTTTCTTTTGATCAGCAGGCTAATTTTTATTTTTTTGGTTTGCCTTATCTCCCTCCACTTTTTCGCGATGTAATCAGGAAATTGGCTAAAGAAAAACCAGTTTTTCATTTTTGTTTTTCTCCCTGCAGTTTTTTTTGGGAAGATCAGATTTCTGACAAAGAGCAAAAAAACCTCAGGAGATTGTTTAAAGACAAAGGTGATAATTTTTTAGAATGGGAAAAATATTTAAAAAAACAAAATCCTTTGCTGGCTAATTTTGGCAGGCTTTTGCGTGAAAATCTAAAAATTTTGGAGATTGATGAACTAGACAGCCGGGAAGACTTTTCTCAAATTACCAAGAACAGCTTTCTTAACACAGTGCAAGCTGATTTGATCGCTTTAAAAGAAGCAGATACAAACCTGATCACAGTGGACAAAGATCAATCTTCTTTGCAAATCCATGAGGCTCCTTCCAAATTGAGGGAAGTAGAAATTCTGAAAGAAGAAATTTTGCATCTACTTGCTCAGAAAGACCTTAACCTCTCGGAAATAGCTGTTTATGCACCCCAGATAGAAGAGTATGTACCTTATATAAAGATGGTCTTTGAGGGCTCTTTGCCTTGTAAATTTTTAGATTCAGAAGAGACTTCTTTTCAACAGGGATTTTTTAGCTTTTTACGTTTAATGGAGGGCCCTTTTTTAAAAGAAGATTTGTTTGAGCTTTTAAAAAACCCAGCTTTTCAGGCAGCTCATCGTTATAAAAAAGAGGATGTCAAAATTTGGAGTGAATGGTGCGATGATTTAAATGTTAATTTTGGGTTAGATGCTGAACAGATAGAAAAAACCATCGGTTTAAAATGGCCTTATCAAAGTTTTCATTATGCTCTTTCTAGATTAGCCCTCTCTTTTGCTTTAGGAATTTCAACTCAAGATGTTTTTCCTCCTCTTCCCGGTTTGACCATGAGCGATACCGAGACTTTAGAAAAGTTTTTAATAATTTTTAAGGAACTGGAAAAAGATTATCGGTTTTTGCAAAACAAACCAGAGCTGTCTTTAAAGGGCTGGTCTGATTACTTAGAAACTTGGGCTCAGACCCATTTGAAAATCGAAAATGCCAGCAGCGAAGAAGCGGTCTGGCTGAGCTTTAAAAAGTTTATGACGAAACTTAGACTGGCCCGTGTAGAAGGTAATTTTGCTTTGCAGTCTTTTTTGTCTGATTTAAAAAAAGAACTCTTAAAAAAGAAAACAGCGATTGGGTTTTCTGAAATTGAAGTTTTACAGTTCTCTTCTTTAAAAACAGCAGTAGCACCTAAAAAAGTCATTTGTCTTTTAGGATTAGGCGAAGTCTTTCCTTCGAAAGAAAAATTACCCTCTTTCAGCCTTTTAGAAAAAACCTATTTGCCTTTGAAAGGAGATGAAGACCGTTTTAGTTTTCTCTTATCCTTAATGTCAGCTTCTCAGTCTTTTTATTTAAGTTATGTGAATCTTTCAGAAGAAGATGGCAAGAAAGCTCTCCCTTCCAGTTCTTTGCAAGAGTTATTGCGCTATCTAGATAGCTCTTATGAGATGAATGGTGAAAAACCCTCTTTTTGGATTAAAAGAGCTCATGCAGCCATGCCTTTTGATCAAAGCTATTTTTCTACAGATGCAACTAAGCGCTCTTTTTCCAAAGAGTTTTATGAAGCAGCTCAAAGTTATTATGGAGAGAAACAATCCCGTCTTAGTTTAGTTCCTTTAATAGATGAAGGAATGGATGAATCGAAAATAAGAAAGAAAGAAGAAAAGAAAGAAGAAACTCAAAATGATCATGAAAATGAAAAGACACTTTCCCCAAAAACATTGCCTGAAGAAATTAATTTAGCAGATCTTTGGCTGTTAGCTAGAAATCCCTTACAGTTTCATTTCCAAAAAAACTTAAAAATTAGTTTAGACCGTCCTAAGAACAAACTCTTTGAAATGAATGGATTGGATCTTTATTTTTTGCGCGATAGAGCTCTTAAAGAAGAGATCGGAGAAATGCTCTCTTTACAGGAAAAAAGAGGGCACTTTCCTCCCAGCGTTATGAAAGAAGTTTTGCAAAAAAAGATTAAAAAAGAAGCGGTAGGTTATTTAGCTAATTTAGAAAAATTAGGCTTAAAGAAAGAGGAGCTAATCACTGTAGAACTTCGGAAAGGGCAAAAAGAATTAGAAAAGAAAGATAAGCATTCTTACCTCTTACCACCATTGGAATTGGAATTTGGAAACCGGAAAATATCTTTGAGTGGCCATTTAGGGCAGCTTTCTGCTTTAGGACTAATGATTCATGGTAAAAATGATTTTGCCACGCGTTTAAGAGCTTGGCCTAAAATATTGATTTTTTTAAAACTGAATCAAAAATATCAGCTCTTTGACGAAAAGCTTTGTTTTATTAAAAAAGCCACTGTTGCGAATTTGAAGCTAGGAAATTTAGAAGAAGCGCTGAGTTTGTATTTTCGCTATTACCAAAGCTCTTTAAGGTCCTTTAATTTTTTATATAAAGATTGGAGTTTTCCTCTTCTACAAAAGGATCCAGCGAAACTGAAAAAAGCTTTGAAAAACAACAAGAACAATAATTTTGTTCAGGAAAAAGATCCTTATTTAGAGTGGCTTTTAACTCATAGTTTTTTACCGGAAGCGGAAAGTATCGTTAGAGTAAAAGGTCTTTTTTTAGAAAAGCTTTTCCAGCCTTTTAAGGAATTTGAAAAAACATGCAAATCTTAGAAAAAGAAGAACAAATTTTTGGACGCCGGTTTTTAGAAGCTTCGGCTGGAACAGGTAAAACTTTTGCTATCGAGCATCTTTTTGTTCGATTGCTGTTAGAAGGAGAAAAGCCTTTAAATGTAGAAGAAATTTTAGTTGTGACTTTTACTAAAGCGGCAGCTCGCGAGTTGAAAGAACGCATTCATTTGGCCATTCAAAATGCGCTTTGGCAGTTAAAAGCTAAAAAAAACTGCTCTCTTCCCTATTTGATGCCCTTTTTAGATAAACCAGAACAAGCTAGAGTAGCGTTGAAAGAAGCTCTGGCTCTTTTTGACGACGCCTCTATTTTTACTATTCATAGTTTTTGTTTTTCTATTTTAAAGCGTTTTGCTTTTTCCGCCGACGTTTCCTTTCATTTTCAGGAAAAAGAAAATACTTTTCGCTTTTTAAAAGAAAAAGCCTTGGACTATTTTTATTATTATTTACAAAAACAGGATTACAGCCCTACGCAAATAGAGCTTTTAATTAAAAAGCCAGGCAGCTTGGAAGCCCTCGTCAGTCAGTTAATTAACAGCAAAGAGAAAAGCTCTCCTCCTCAAGTTAAAAGCAATTTCCAGCAAATCTTAGAACAAGTGAACAGGCAGCTAAATAGCTATCTGAGCAGTTTAGAAAATTTAAAAAATTCTTTTTCTGAGAAAAGCCTTTCAGAAGAGATAGAACAGCTTTTGCCTTTATATAAAAAAACCGGATTTGATTTAGAGCTTTTAAAAACCGAGTTGTCGTTAATTTTTAAAATCTTAAAACAACAAAGCTGTTCATTTGAAGAGCTGGACACTCTTGGCGAGACTAAGCTGCTTTGTCTAAAGTTTTTCCATCCTAGTAATCAAAAACAAAAAACTGAAATCGAGCAGAGTCACTTTACTTTTTTTGAGATTTATTCTTTTTTAGAAACCAATCTTACGCCTCTTTTTCAAGAAGCTTTTGAATTAAAAAATCTATTTCCAAAACTGGCTTGGGATTTAAATACATGGCTTAAAAATCAATTAAAAAAAGAAGAGCTTTTTACTTACGATGATCTTTTAGAACAGATGAATGAAGCTTTAAAAAAGCCTTTTTTTAAAGAAAAAGTAAATTCGCTTTACAGGGCTGCTATCGTTGATGAGTTTCAAGATACTGATCCACTTCAATGGAAAATTTTATCTCAGCTTTTTTTAGATCATCCGCAACTGGCAGCCTTTTATTTGGTAGGAGATCCTAAACAGTCGATCTATTCTTTTCGCAAAGCCGATCTTTATACCTATTTTCAGGCTAAAGAATGTTTTGGACCAGAGGCTTTTAGTACATTGGATACTAATTATCGTTCTAATAAAACTTTAATGGAGGCTTTAAACGCTCTTTTTTCCGAAAAGTTTGCGGCTCAGTGGTTAAAGCTACCAAAATTAAATCAAACCCTACCTTATTTGGAAATCAAGGCAGGTAAAGAAAAAGAGGCTTTACAGTTAGATCAAAAGGCCTCTATCCATTTTCTTTTAGCCGAAAAAGATCAAAATAAAAATAAAGATAAAAATAGCAACGATCAAAAAAATAACAGTACTAATGAAGTGGAAGAAGCTCTTTTACTGCCATATCTGGAAAAAGAAATTATTCATTTGCAAAAAGAAGTAGAGCTAGATGAAATAGCCATTTTAGTGAAAGACCGTTTCCAAGCAGAAAGAATTTTTTCTTTTTTAGAGAAAAAACAGGTACCGGTACATTATAAAAGCCAAAAATCTTTAAGCCAAAGCAAAGCTCTTTTACCCCTCAAAGAACTGCTAGAAGCAGTTAATTGTTTTACCGATCTTAATGCTTTGAAAAAAGTCCTTTTAGGAAAATATTTTCAATATCCGCCAGAAGCTTTGACAGAAGATGTCTTAAATGAATTTATAGAACTTTTTGCGGAATGGCAGGAAATTTTTGAACAAAAAGGGCTGTCGATTTTCTTTAATCATTTTCTAAAAGCCCCTCTTCCTCTGCATCATCAAAAGACTATTTTAGCCCAGTTAGTTTCTGTCCGTGATCTTTCTTTTTATCAAGAAACCATGCAACTAATCCATTTTTTGATTGAAGAGGCTGATGGTTCTTCTTTGAAAAATAGTTCAGAATTATTAGAAAAATTACCCTTTTTAGAACCACAAGATGATGGGCGTCTTTTTTTAAAGCCGCAAAGCTATGAAAAAGCCGTTTCCATTATGACTATGCATATGAGCAAAGGGCTAGAATTTTCAGTAGTTTTTGCTTTTGGTTTGATGGCTCGGACACCCGCTGCCGAAGCGGAAGCGGAAGCAGAAAAATCAAGACAGTTATATGTTACTTTGACCCGCGCTTCTCAAAGACTTTATGTACCGCTCATTTTAGAAAATCAAAATAAATATCAATCTAAAAATAAAGCTAACAATAGCAATACAGTTAGCTCTGTTAAAGAAGGAACAGCTTCTCCTTTAGAACTTTTTTTAGGCTTAGTACAGTCAAATCAATACCTTGGAACTAAAAGCTTTATTGAAAATAAATTAGAGCCGCTTAAAGAGAAGGGTTTAGCTAGTTATGAATGGATCTTACTCCCCGATCCAAAAGAAAGGGTTAAGTCTTTTCAAATAGATCCTCCTCAACTTATACCTCCGTTGGTTCTGCCTGAGATTAAGCAAAAAGGAAAGATTTTTTCTTTTTCGGCTTTACAGCAAATGGAAAAAAGTTTTGAAAAGCCAGCTCAGACTAATCCCGAGTTTATTTTTTCTGCCGAAAAACTTATTCCAGGAATAGATTTTGGGCTGTTAATGCATTCTCTTTTAGAAGATTTATTTTCTGGATTTTTCGGTCATTTTGCCGACCGCAGTGTTTTACAAAAACTCTTAGATCAAAAATTAAAAGGCTCTTACTTTCTAGAAAAAAAAGCCATTTTAGAAGAAATGCTTTGGCGAACTATCAATGTTCCATTGACTGCTCAAGCTTGGTCTTTAAAAGATGTTTCCTTAGATCGGATCAAAACAGAATGTGAATTTTTATATGCTTTGGATAACAGCTCAGATTTAATGAAAGGGTTTATTGATTTGCTTTTTGAACATGAAGGAAAAATTTATCTTTTAGACTGGAAAAGTAACTATTTGGGAGATGAAATAGCCGATTATGCTCCAGAAAAATTACAGCAAGAATTAGCTAGCAAAGATTATTTTAAGCAAGCAGCAATTTATGTTGAGGCTTTGAAAAAGCATTTTCCTGAAAAAGAGTTTGAGCAAAAATTCGGTGGCGTTTTTTATCTCTTTTTAAGAGGTTTAGATCTTCAAAAAAGAGGTTTTGGTATTTATCATTTTTATCCTGATTTACAGGCGCTTAAAAACAACCAAAACAAACCTAAGAAACAGACCTAAAAATAAATACAAACCTAAACATAAAAACAGCATATGAGCACTGATTTTGCAAAAGCAGTAGTGAAAGAATATGAATGGCTAACAGAGCCTCAAAAACTTCTAGGAGAAGTTGATTGGTTGTTTGCTAATACCCTTTCTAATTCAAATTCAAAAAGGCCTAATTTTGTTTTAGCCTATCTATTTTTTGCTGCCCGCCGCGGATTCCTTTCTTTAAGTATTGATGCTCAGAAACTTTCTGTTCAGCCAGATTTTTCCGAGCTTTTAATTGCTTTAGAACCAGCAGCTGAACAAAAACTGAAAAAGCTCTTTTGGGAAGATTGGCAAAAGCTTTCTTTTGACCATATTGCTGATCATCCTTCTGAAGAGATCCCTTTAAAACCAGTGGTTTGGGAAGATCATAAACTCTTTTTACAAAAAAATTATATTTACCAAAAACAAATCATAAAACATTTAAAACGGCTAGACAGCAGCCCTCCCACCGATCTTTTTCAAAGGTCCCTTTTAGACCGTCTTGCTAGTTTACCCAAAAACCTTTCACAACAGCAGAAGCTAGCCATTCAAAATGCTTTTGAGCATAACTTAACTATTATTTGGGGAGGCCCTGGTACTGGCAAGACTTTTACAGCGGCGGTTTTCGCTGACCTTTTTTCAATCGACGCTATTAATCCTCCTAAAATCTTAGCTTTAGCTCCGACTGGTAAAGCCGCTTTACATCTAAAAAAGACAATTGAGCAAAAGCTTACTTCTACAGTTGAAATGATAGGGATGACCATTCATGCAGCCTTGCAATTGAACCCTAAGAAAGATCCTCTATTTGGAAAGCAGAGAAAGCTGAAAGCGGATTTAATTATTGTCGATGAAACCTCTATGATCGACGCTCGCTTAATGGCTTATCTTTTAGATGCCATAGATGAGCGAACTCGGCTAGTTTTCTTAGGAGATCCAGACCAGTTGCCCCCAGTTGAAAATGTTGATTTGAGTACCTTTTTTCAGCCTTTTGCTTTAAAAACTATTTTCTTAAAAGAGAATTATCGTTTTAAAAACGAGGCTTTTCAAAAAACTTTAAGTGCTCTTCGAAAAAAAGACAAAGCAGCTTTTATTCAAACTCTGGATAATTTCTCTATTGTCAAGCCAGAGCTAGTTTTTCAGGCTCAAAACTCCATTGTAGAAAAAGTTTTTCAAACTTATAACAAGTTGTTTTCGGGAAAAACAGATCCAGAAGAATTATTAGAATGTCTGGAATCTTTTCGGCTGCTTTCTGCTTTAAAAGTTGGTCCTTTGGGAACTCACTCTTTAAATGAAAAAATTTGGGAATGTTTTCGCTTACAAAAAACAGAATTTCCTTTCCCGATTGTGATTACCCAAAATGATTATCAGCAAAATTTATTTAATGGCGAAATAGGCTTTTTTTTTAATAAAGCAGCTTATTTTAGAGATGAAGAACAAAAATCTATAAATGGCAATTCAATTAAAAGAGTGCCTGCTTATCTTTTACCTTCTTATAATCTAGGATATGCTTTGTCAGTGCATAAAAGCCAAGGCAGCGAATATCAGGAAATTTGTTTAGTACTGCCGGAGAAGAGTGAAGTCTTTGGTTTAAAATTACTGTATACGGCAATTACCAGAGCTAAAACCAAAGCTTCTCTTTTTGCTTTTGAAAAAACACTCGATAGAATGTTTGAGAATTAAAATAAAGTAATTCAAAACAAATCAAGTCAAATCTAATTGATTGGAATCAAATCAAAAAATCAAAAAAGCTTTAAATTTAAGCTTTGCCTTTTAAAAGCATGGTCAGCTTAGATTTAATTTTGCTCGCTTTGCTTTTCTTAATCAGTTTAGTTTTAGTTCCCTTATCTAAAAGACTATATAAAGCAGAGAGTTTGTCTTGAGCTAAAGAGCTGTCTTCTTTTTTCAGAGTTGCTGAGAAACTTTTTAGCGTTGTATTAATTGTAGACATAGCGCTTTTTCTGCGTGTTCTGCGTTTTTTGTGTTGCAGATCTCTCTTTTGAGCAGAAGGTATTTTAGTTTTTTTTGCTTTCTGAACTTTAGGTTCAGCAGGAGATGTTTCCTTTTCAGGAGCAGCTTCTTTGGCTTTAGGTTCAGTAGGAACCTTTTCTTTTTTAGGTTCAGTTGGTTTCCCTTTATCTTGTTTTTCTTCAGCGTTCATTTGAAATCCTTTTTTATTTTTTTTAAGTTTATCTATTATAGGAATTCTATAATAAATAGTCAAAAGATCAAAAAAAAAATTGAAGGGAGCTTTGAATGAAAGGCAGTTTTAAGCAAGATTATTTTTGGATAGGGATGGTTCTTTTTTCAGGATTGGTTTTTGCTTTCTTCTCTTTTAAAAGCTTTTTAGCCTTAGTTGATTATTATGCTTTGGACAAAAAAAGCGAAGCTTCTGTCTCTTCTTGGGAAATCAGAGAAATTAAAAATTATTATTACCTTGCGGCTCATTATCATTATAAAACGGAAAAAGGTGAAAAAAAGGGAGAAGAGCTCTTTTTGACAAAGCAATTTTTGAATTATCCAGCGGCTTTGACCACTTTGAAAGAATGGGCTAAAAAAGAATGGCCAGTTTGGTATGTTTCTAAAAACCCTGAAAAATCAACGCTTTGCAAGCAGATTAACCTAAAAAATTTAATTTACTCCCTACTGTCTTTGGCTGTTTTTCTCTATTTTTTAATTTTAAAGTATAAGGTTAAGAAATATGGCTTTTAAAAAAGGTGTTTTTCCTTGCAAACCATTCTCTTTTGCTTCAAAATTGTCTTATGTCAAGATAATTTTCTTATAGGAAAGCATGATCGATTCTTTTGATAATTTTACTAATCCTCAGCATCAGCAGAAGATTGAAGAGCTGGTTTCTGTAGCTAAACGGCAAGGCTATTTAACTTACGAGGAAATCAACGAAACTTTGCCGATGAGTTTTGACGCCCCCGAACAAATAGATCAGGTTCTCATCTTTTTAGTAGGCTTGGATATTCAGATTTTGAATCAAGCAGAAGTTGAGAGAATGAAAGAGAAGAGTAAAGAGGTTAAAGAACTCGAAGCTCTTCCTAAAAAAACCGAGGGTTCTTCAGACGATCCTGTCCGCATGTACTTAAAGGAAATGGGCTCAGTTCCTCTGCTTTCTAGAGAAGAAGAAGTAGAAATCTCTAAGCGTATCGAAAAGGCGCAGATCCAAGTTGAAAAAATTATTATGCGTTTTCGTTATTGCACCAAAGAAGCTGTTTCGATTTCTAACTATCTTGCTAGCGGTAAAGAGCGGTTTGATAAAATTATTGCTGAAAAAGAAATTGCAGATAAAACCCTTTATTTGAATCTTTTGCCAAAGCTCTGTTCTCTTTTAGACCAGGAAGATCAGCTTTTAAAAAATCTGTTGATTCAGTTGAAAAAACCCGATTTACAAGAATCCAAAAGCCTTAAACTACGGGAAGATGTAGAAAAATCGCATATTCGTTCACAGGCTTATTTGAGAAGATTTCATTTTCGGCACAATATTATTGAAGACTTGGGAGAGGTAATCCTTTCTTCTTACGAGCGCTTTCTATATCTAGAAAAAGAGATTTTTGATCTGACTCCGCGAGCTGAGAAAAATAAATTTGTGGCAATTAAGCTTTATGCAGCAAAACGAAAACTCGCTAAAAAAGAATTGGCTGCCGGCCGTTCTCTTAGTGATTTTAAAAAAGATGTTAAAATGCTGCAGCGCTGGATGGATAAAAGCCAGGAAGCTAAGCGTGAAATGGTGGAATCCAATCTCAGACTGGTTATTTCCATTGCTAAAAAATATACCAATCGCGGCCTTTCGTTTTTAGATTTGATCCAAGAAGGCAATATGGGGCTAATGAAAGCGGTTGAAAAGTTCGAATACCGCCGTGGTTATAAATTCTCTACTTATGCTACTTGGTGGATTCGCCAAGCTGTCACCCGTGCTATCGCTGATCAAGCTCGTACCATCCGTATTCCTGTGCATATGATTGAAACTATTAATAAGGTTCTACGCGGTGCTAAAAAGCTGATGATGGAAACTGGACGCGAACCTACTCCTGAAGAGTTAGCTAAAGAATTAGGCTTAACTCCAGACCGGGTTAGAGAAATTTATAAAATTGCACAGCATCCTATTTCTCTTCAAGCCGAAGTCGGAGATGGTGGAGAAAGTCAGTTCGGAGATTTTCTTGAAGATACCAGCATAGAGTCTCCTGCAGAAGCAACGGGTTATGCCATTTTAAAAGATAAAATGAATGATGTCTTGACTACGTTAACTGAGAGAGAACGAACTGTTCTTATAGAGCGATTCGGCCTTTTAGATGGGAAGCCAAAGACTTTGGAAGAGGTAG
>CAZTYI010000011.1:0-24950 GCA_964618335.1 uncultured bacterium | reverse complement strand
ATAGTAGAGACAATTCCTTCCAGCAGCCTCGTGTCGCACGTTCTGAATGCGTCCAGTCGCCCCCCCATCTTTAATGAGTCTTTATAAGTATTTATTTAATGATATATTTATATTAGTTTTTATGTTAAAATTTGAGCTTAAAATAATTCTTTATGGAATATTTATGGGTGTTACTTTAAATGTTTTAAGACAGAGTAAAGATTGGAAAGAAAGCTATAATCATTCTTTGATAATAGAACGTTCGGAAGAACTATCATCTATAGAAAGAGTGATGAGTGTTTGTGAAAAGAGCCTGAATGTATGTGGGTATGTTCCTATAATGTCTAGTTTGTCAGCTCTTAATCGAGGACTAGTAGGAAGTATAGAAATAATTACAGGTCAAGTACGTTTTATTTCACAGACTTCTTCTTTAGTGTGTTCTTGTTTGAGAGGACAAAGTGATATAGCTCACAGATCTAGTGAAGAAGCTTTAAATGCTTTAAAATTATCAGCTTATGGTATTGCAAATATAAATCGATCTGTGGTTGAGGCTATTCCAGTTTTGGGTAATCTAACTTCTTATGTATACGATCATTGTGATTTAAGATTGAAGTATCAAATAAAAGAAGAGAACCTTTCGTCTTTTTCTGATTCTGTATCCTGCATTAAAAAAATGTTAAATGATGATGATGTTTTATTACTTGGCGCTTAAGTTTTATAAAATCCTTAATTAACACAGTTTTAATAGGAGAATATTATGGCAGCTACAATCCATTCGTTACAAAATAGAGATTTTTTAAATTTACAGAATCGTACAGAAAGCATCGCTGTTTCAACTGTATTAGCTACTGTTTCAGCCGTTGCAGCGGCTGTTTTTCCTGCTTTTCTAACATTGGGAATTATTTTTGCTTCAATTTTCGGAGCCTTCACTATTTATAAAATCATTAACCCTACAGCCCAAGAAATCACCTGCCTTTATCATGCTACAGATATAGTTTGTCGATTTGATTTTCTCTCTTTCTTTTTCCGTAGTTTTTTTACTAAAGATTCACCGCTTCATTTGGCTCTAAAAGAGGGTAATACTGAATTAGCAAAGGCTATGATTGAAAAAGGCTTTTATTTAGATAGAAAAGATAAAGATGGTTTTTCTTCTTTTTATTTAGCTGTGAAGAATGGCTATTTAGAAGTTGCTAAGTTATTAATTGAAAAAGGCTGTTTAATTGAATTTGGAGCGATACAAGAATATGCGCCAGAGCTTCTGCTTGAAATTATTAATGAAATGTCTGAAGAAGAACTTGTAGAAAAAATAACAATAATTGTGCCTTTTCTAATTAATAGTTTAGCAAAGCTTTCATCTCATCAAGTTGATAAGTTTCTTGAAAAATTTATAGAAAAATTTACGAAAATTCGAGATTTTAAAAAAATATATTTTATTCATAAGGCTTTTGTAGATTTTTATTCCGATGTTGTTTGTGATGATAGAGATTTGGGATCAACGGCTATGGCAAAGAAGATGGCCTTATTATCCGACATGCAGATTGTAATGAGAGCATTTGCGATGGCAATAACTGAGTTGCTTAAATCCGAATTGAATTCTGATCAACTTGATTTTATCGCAAAATTCTGGTTGCCTCAAAAAGGACGTGAAGCGACAGATCTTGATTGTTTTTCTGTATCTTCTATGTGTCCAAGCTCTTTTTTAAGTATTTTCATTAGAGGAAGTCGTACTGCTATCCATCATTTTCATCCTCTTGGTCAGGCAGCGGCGGGAGGGTATATGGGGGTTGTTCAATACCTAGTTGAAAGAGAAAATACCGATGTTGATATTGTAAAAAGTTATTATCTTACGCCCCTTATGTTAGCTGCAAAACATGGCCATTTACAAGTGGTTAAATATCTAGTGCAACAAGGTGCTGATGTAAAAAGACACCATGATTCTTCTTCTACTTCCGCTTTATTTGAAGCTGTAGGTAGAGATGCTGATATAGAAACTGTTCGTTTTTTGATTGATAATGGAGCTGAAGTGAATCCTCTAAATCCAGAAGGCAATGGACCTCTTCATCGTGCTGCTAGAGAAAGTTCTTTGGAAGTTGTTCAATGCCTGGTTGAAAATGGTGCTGCGGTGAATGGTATTAGAGAAGCCTTTACACCTCTTTGTAGTGCAGTAAATAATAGTGAAATAGACTCTGTAAGAGTAGAAATTGTCCAATATTTAGTGGAACATGGAGCTAATGTTAATTCATATTCATATATTGAAACAAGAGATGGGGAAAAGATATCTTGTTTTCTTTTAGCTGTAAAAAATACTCAGGTAGGAATTGGTAAGATTTTACTTGAAAATGGGGCAATATTTCAAGTAAATGAAACCTCTTATAGTAATAGCCAATTTATTTTTGCCCTAATAATGATATTGTCCAATCAATATATTACAAATAGTATAGAAAAAATTTTAGACAATATAGCCGATCATAATTTATTTTATAGCGATGGCTTTATGAAGGCATTTGTATCTAGATTAACAAGCATAAAAGATTTGGAAACTCTGGAATTAGCTTATGGATATTTCAAGCAAGAAGTAACTAGGCACTTGCATTATAGACAATTTTTGGATAGTCATATTGTAACTATTGATAGAGAAATAAAACTTTTAAAAGAACAATAATCTTCTATTGGCGCTTTATTAGAGTTCTATTTGCTAACTATTTACCAACGCAGAACTTAGAAAAAATTTCACTTAAAATATCTTCAGACAGATCATGACCGATGATTTGGCCTAAAGCCGAAAGAGCAAACCGCATATCGGCAGCTACGAATTCAGCAGAATCTTTTTGCTCAAGTCCATAAACTGCTTTTTGGCAATTTTCAATAGCTTTGCCTAGTGCATTTTTATGTCTTTCTTTAGTTAGAATGATTTCTTCTTTGGACTCGCCCTTTTGCCAGGCTAATTTTTCAATAGTTTGAATTAACTCTTCCAACCCTTTTTCTTTTGAGCTGTTTTCTTTCAAATCTTTTATGTCTAAGTTATTAATTGGTTTTAAAGAAAGTAAGAGCTCGTGTGGAAAGCCCATTTTTTTTGGGGCAGGATTTAAATCTGTTTTATTCCAGATCACAATCGTCTTATCTTTATTTACAGTTTTTAAAAGCTCTTGATCATCTGCATTTAAACTACGTGAAGCATCTAAAACCAACAGAGCCAGATCAGCTTTTTTGAGAGCTCTTTCAGAACGTCTAATACCTTCTTGTTCCACGATTTGATCAGTTTTACGGATGCCGGCAGTATCGATTAGATGAAAATGCAAAGAGCCTAAGAGTACTTTTTCTTCGATCAGGTCTCTGGTAGTGCCTGGAATATCTGTCACGATAGCTTTTTCTTTTTGACAAAGAGCATTCATCAAAGAAGACTTGCCAACATTAGGCGTGCCGATGATCGTTAGCTGAATACCATCAGTTAGTTTCTTGCCTCTTTCAAAAGAAGCTGCCAGTTTTTGCATTTTTACTAGAGTTGCTGAAAGGTGGAGTTTGAGCTCTTCCATAGTTTGGAATTCCAGCCCTTCTTCTGGAAAATCTACCCAGGCTTCTAAAATAGCGGCTATTTCGATTAATTCTTTCTGAATGTTTTTAACTTCTTGAGATAATTTCCCTTCTAACTGTTCTTTGGCAGCTTTTAATGCCAGTTCATTTTGGGCTGAGATCAGAGTCTGGATAGCTTCGGCTTGAGCTAGGTCTATCTTATTATTTAAAAAAGCACGAAGGGTAAATTCACCAGGCAAAGCTGCTCTAGCGCCAGCTTCTAAGATACGCTGAAAGACTTTTTTAGTGATGAGTGTTCCTCCATGGCAGTTAATCTCAACGCTGTTTTCTCCAGTGTAGGATTTCGGCGCTTTCATGATGGTAACTAAGACGGTATCTAAGGTTTTTCCTTGTTTATCTAAAATCTTGCCGAAATGCACCGTGTGAGAAGTCATCTCCTCTGGGTCTTTAGAAAAGATGGTTTTTAAAATAGTAACAGCCTCTTTGCCGGAAATACGGATGACAGAAATCGCACCTTCTCCTGGAGGAGTGGCAATGGCGGCGATCGTATCATGCTGCTGATCGAAGTTGTAAATAAATTTCATGTTATTTTAAATGAATTATGCCTTTTTAGATGCCACCTAGCATACTAGATTTGGGTTTTTTAAGCCTGTAAAAGAGGAGATTGAATTGCTTTTCAGCCATTTCAAAAAAAAAATACTGATTTTTTTAAAGTTTTTGTTTTAAAATTTCTTTTCTTTAACACGGGATTAGTTGTTATGCCACATTTACCTCATAGTGTAGCTCGTTTTGCCGATGCTCAAAGTTGGCTGGAATCCTACAATAATGGTTTGTTATTGATTCATCTTCCTGAGGATTCTTTAGAAAGGGAATGTGGACTGATTTCTTTTGAAAAGGGCTTTAATATGGCGGGGTATGCTCCGGCAATTTCCAATATTTCCGCTGTGGTTAGAGCTTGGCTGGGAGTTATTATTGTAACCGAAGGAGCGGTGCGTGTAGTTTTTAATGGGGTGGCTTTTTCTTATTATAGCTGTCGAGACATTTATCATCGTTATCAAAGCCAAACCACAAAAGAACGCTATATACCAAGTTTTTTAGTTGTGCATTACAGAAGAAAGGCTTTGAATGGGTTGAACTTTTTTTCTCATGGCATGGCTAACCTTGGCAGAGCTATGGTGGAATTTATACCTTTTTTTGGCAATTTTGCCTGCTGGGTTTATGATGATTTAGGATTGCGGCTAAGATATAACATCACAGATGTGACTAGAACTTTAGAAAATGCCCACAAAAAAGGAGCAACTTTTGCTAGAAGCAGAAGTCAATTTGATCTAGCTGATACATTGTATAATGGTTCTGAAGGGTAGAATACTTAATAATAGCCCGAAGTGTCTCCTGAATTATATGCATAGACAAAATTAATGTAATTTCACTTTTGTCTAAGCGCCAAAGCAATAATTTCTCCCACATCTTCAATTGCTTTCTGGTTGGCTTTGTTTTTATCTTTACCTTTTTTGCTAATAGATGAGAGGGCTTGTTGGACAGCATTTTGAGCATCTGCAGCTGAATACCCTAAATTCATGAGAGCTGAAACAGCATCATAAGCAGGACCTTTTTCTAAAGGAGCGCTAGCCAGTGTTATTCCCTGTAAGTTTTTGACTTTGCCGCGCATTTCAATAATTAGCCTTTCCACGCTTTTTTTACCGAGGCCTGGAATTTTAGAGAGCATTTTTATATCTGCTTTAGCGACTGCTAAAAAGAAATGGTCATAATCAATATGACCAATGATCGCTAGTCCGGTTTTAGGACCGATGCCGGAGATATTGATGAGCGTTTCAAAGAGCTCTTTTTCTTTTCTGTCTAAAAACCCAAAAAGGGTATGCGAGTCTTCTTTTATGACTAGCGCAGTATAAACCAGCATTTCCGATCCGGAAACGGGCAATTTAGCGAAGCTGTTAAAAGGAATCAGCAGACTGTAGCCGACGCCGTTGACGTCGAGAGTGATTTTATTTTGCGCAAAAAAAACTAGTTTTCCTTTTAAATAATCATACATAATTTTTTTCCAAATTTAAATTTTGATAAGCATGGCATAATGCGATAGCCAAAGCATCGGCAGCATCCTCTTGAGGGATTTCGGACAGCTTTAAGAGGCTTTGCATCATTTTCTGGACTTGGATTTTCGACGCCCCTCCTGATCCTACCACTGCTAATTTAACTTTTCTGGGAGCATATTCAAAAACAGGGATTTTTAGTTTTTTGTAAGTAGCGGCAATGGCTACACCGCGAGCCATACCTAGCTTTAAAGCAATCGCTACATTTTTTTTAACAAATTGAGTTTCAATGGCGAGCTCTTCAGGTTGGAACTTCAAAACTAGTTTTTCCAAGGACTCTAGAATAATGAAGAGCCTTTCGATTAAAGGCAGAGTAGCAGGAGGACGAATTAGACCAAAATCCACAGGTGTTACTAGAGCATTTTCTTTTTTTAAAAAAGCATAGCCGACTTTTCTGGTGCCGGGATCGATGCCCATGATAATCTTTTCGGCCATAATTTTAATTATGTTTTAGACTGGTGTTTTTGTTTTTATTTTTAAAATTATTTTTTTTCTTTAAGATACCGAAAAAAGACAAATCTAAACAAGGTGAAAAGAGCTCTTTTTGAAAAAAACAAAAGATGTAAAAATAGAGCGATTAAAAGAGGATTTCATGCGTAAGATTATTATTCGGTTTCCGAATTGGTTAGGAGATCTGGTGATGGCCCAGCCGCTCTTAGCTACTTTAAAAGAAACTTATCCTGAATCTGAATTGACAGCGCTAGTGAAAAGCCCTTTGCATTTAGTGCTTAAAAATGATCCTAGTCTAGATCATTTGTGGCTGTTAGAAGAAAGCTCTCCTGAAAGATTGAAAAGAGAAAACTTTGATTTAGGTATTCTGCTTACTAATTCTTTTTCTTCAGCGTGGCATTTTTTTCGGGGTAGAGTTAAAAAAAGATTGGGATATAAAAATGATTTGCGCTCTTGGCTTTTAAATTTGAAAGTTCCTCTGAATAAAAAGACGGAACATCAATTCATTTCCTACCAACGAATTTTAAAACCATTGAAGTTTCCTTTTTCTTTTGAGTCTCCCAGACTTTATTTAACCCAAGCTGAAAAAGATTTATCTAATCAAAAACTTTTGACCTTAGGCTATCGTCCAGAAAAAAAACTGATTGCTTTTTCACCCTTTGCCGCTTTTGGCAAAGCTAAATGCTGGCCGCTTAAAAACTATTTGGCTTTAGCGCAAAAGTTAATCGAAAAAAAAGATGTCTATGTTCTTTTTCTAGGAGAAAAAAAATTTCAACCAGAGTTAGAACAAGGACTTAAAACTTTAGAAAAAAATGCAGAACATCAAAGTCTTAAGAAGGGATTGCTAACAGACGGTCACTTTTTAAATTTAGTCGGTCAAACTACTCTACGCGAACTCATGGCTCTTTTAAACCAAGCCGATCTTTTAGTGGCTAATGACAGCGGTCCGATGCATTTAGCAGCGGCTTTAAAAAAACCCTTGTTGGCTCTTTTTGGTTCGACTAATCCAGTTTTAACAGGTCCTTTTTATAGTCCGCAGACAGAAGTTATTTATAAGCAATTCGACTGCAGTCCTTGTTACAAAAGAGAGTGCGAAAAAGAGAAATTCTGTTTGGCAGAAATTACTATCGAAGAAGTCTTTAACAAAATTTTAGAAAAAATAAAAACCTATGTTTAAAACTATTTTACGTAAAATACAGTCCAATCCTTTAGAAAAACTGTTAAAAAAAGCCAAGGCTAAAAATCAGAAAAAATTTCTGGTGGCCTGGAACCGAGGTCTAGGTGATATTCCGCTGGGGCTTTATGCTTTGCAAGAAAGAATTAGACAATATATTCCCGAAGCAAAAGTTACTTTCTTGATTCGCGATGCTTTGAAAGAGGGCTTTTTACTTTTAGATGGTATTAACATGATTTTGGCTCCTGACTGGAAAAGAAATCAGCCTTTTGATCTAGCCCAAACTTTGGATAGTCTAAATGTTTCTGCTAAAAAATTCGATGTGGTTATAGAAAAGCCCGACCCGACTCATTGGGTTAGCTGGCAGCTTGGTAAAGTGATTCCGCGTCTGACCTGGAATAGCAATTATGATCAGCTCTTTAATAAGTTTGGTTTAGAAGAAGGATATCAGTACATAGGCGTACAAATGAAAACGGATTCAGGCCATAGTCTGTGGCGCGATTGGCCTAAGCAACGATGGGAAGAATTGTTTAAAGCTTTAGAAGTACATCCTAAGATCAAAGTTCTGCTTTTTGGCTTATATAGCGAAGAACTATTGTCCTTTTCTAACGTGATTGATTTAAGAGGAAAAACAACTGTTATAGAAGTGCTTTCAATTATTAAAAACCGATGCTCTTATTTAGTGCTGCCGGACGGCGGGATTTTATCTTTAATTTACTATTTAGACGTAGATTTCCCAATTAAAATAGTTTCACTTTGGAATGACTGCCAGGGGGTTTTGAAACAAAAAGTAGCTTCTCCTAACCCTCAGTTGAAACATATCCCGTTGATAACTAACCATAATGAAAGTCTTTTTAACATTCATGCTGATCAAGTCTTGATGCATCTTTTTGAAGAAAAAAAATAGCCAGTCGATTACCCTTTTTTAAAGTTCCTATTGTAAAAAGGGCCTCTGGCTATGAATGATAAAAATCCTGATCAAAAAAAGATCTCGCCTTGGAAATCTTGCGAAGAATATTCGCTTAAATACCAAGCTTTAGGCGAAGCTGCTCTTTCAAAAAAAGAAGCTGCACTGGTTCTTTTGGCCGGAGGAGAAGGCACTCGGCTTGGTTATCATGGGCCAAAAGGGATGTTTCCGATTACTCTAAAAACTAAAAAATCACTCTTTGAGTTATTTGCCAGAAAACTTTTGCGCTTGGAAAAAAAATATGGAGCGCCGATTTATTGGGGTTTGTTGCTTTCTTTAAAAAATGAAAAAGAGACACTTTCTTTTTTCGAAAAGCATAATTATTTTGGTTTGCAAAAGAATCAGATTTTATTTTTCACCCAGCCGAACCTGCCCTATCTAGATGAAAATAACCAGCCGGTAAAAGATTCAACAGGAAAAATTCTTTCAGGGTCTAATGGCAATGGCGCTTTATTTGAAAGTTTGAAAAGTTTTAAAGTTTTGGAAAAACTTAAAAAAGCCGGCGTTAAATATTTACAAGTAGCTCCGGTGGATAATCCGATCTTTGAACCGTTAGATCCGGTCTTCTTAGGTTTTCATTTGAAACATAAAAATGATGTTTCTTTGATTGCCCTGAAAAAAAAAGAAAGGCTTGGACACATGGGAGCATTAGTAGAAGAAAACAAAGATCAAAGTAACAATAAAGTTAAAAAACTGAAAATTGTCGAATATCTTTATCTACCTAAGGAGGTAGATTTTTCTTATGTGAACAGCGCTCTTTTTCTGTTTAATCTGGAGTTCATTGAAAAGCATAGCTTTGCTGATTTGCCGATTCATAAAGTTTTAAAAGAGGTTATCGTCCAACCATCAGCAGACTCGAAAGGGGCAGGAAAAGCCTCTGTCAAAAAAGTTAAAGTTTATAAATGCGAGAAATTCATTTTTGAGGCTTTGGATTATGCCCAAAAAGCCTCTGCTATCGTCTATCCTCGAAAAGAGTGTTTTGCGCCTTTAAAGAGGATTGAGGATCTGTCAGTTATTCAAAAGTTTTTTTTAGCTAAAAAAGACGAAGTTTATCTTTGATCTCGGGTAAAGATATTATTTATTTTTTTTATTTTGATAATAAATAACAGGGAAACAGTGGTTTGCTTGTTATTTTTAAAATAACTTTTTCATCAAAAGATTTTTTAACAGAAAATAGTTTCAAAGAGCTCTTTTTTATGCTAAAATAGATCTGTTAAAAAACTTTATTGACAAGGTATTTTTTTATGAAGATCTGTTATTTAGGAGCCGGCACTTGGGGTACAGCGTTAGCCAACTTGTTAGCTAAAAATGGTCATCAGGTTAAAGCCTGGGATCGCAATAGCGAATTGGTTAAACTTTTAAACAGCACTAGAAAACATCCAAAGCTTGGAGATTTTCAAATTTCTAAAGAGATTCAATATGTAGAAACTATTGAAGAAGCTATCAAAGACGCTGATTTAATCGTAGAAAGTGTTACCTCGGCTGGTATTAGACCAGTTTTTGAAGCAGTCAAAAAAATCAAAGGCAAAGATCTACCTCCGATAGTCATTACTTCAAAGGGTATTGAACAGCATACAGGTCTTTTATTTTGTGATGTTCTTTTAGAGATTTTAGGTGAAGAGAATAAAAATAAGATCGGCTGTTTATCCGGACCCTCCCATGCGGAAGAAGTGATCAAATCTCTACCTACATCAGTCGTCTGTTCAGCCTTTGATAAAAAAGTACTTGAGCTGATCCAAACAGCTTTTAATTCAGACTCTGTCAGAATTTATCCTAATAGCGATATTAGAGGAGTTCTTTTTGGCAGCTCTATGAAAAATATTATTGCAATTGCCTGTGCTATTTCAGATGGTTTTGGTTTTGGAGACAATACCAAAGCAGCATTGATGACCCGCGGCCTGCATGAGATGAGCAAATTAGCAGTAGCTTTAGGCTGTAAGAAAGAAACCATTTTTGGTCTTTCCGGCTTGGGAGATTTGTTTGTGACTTGCACTTCTACTTTAAGCCGTAACTATCGTTTCGGCAAGCTGATCGCTCAGGGTTATAACATGGAAGATGCCAAGAAAAGTATTGGCATGGCGGTCGAAGGCACTTATAGCTGCGTATCGGCTTATGAGCTAGGTAAGAAGTTGAAAATTCCAATGCCGCTAACCGAGGCTACTTATCAAATACTATATGAAGGGCTGTCGCCTGAAGAGGCGGTTAAAGCGCTTTTTAACCGGGCTATTAAAGAAGAGCATCTTTAATTCAAATTTTTAATTAAGAGGAAAAGCCGACGGTTTTATCTGTGAGAATATCTCGGAACAGCCTTGTATTTTTTGTTGTCTTTTTGTATGATATCTGTACTTTTTTCTTTTAAATCCAGAGAGATTTTATGAGTTGTCCAGGTGCTGCAATTGTTCGGCCAGATAGTACTTTTCAAGCAGCTTTACCCTATGTTATAGGGTCTATAGCATTAAGTGTTGCCGGTACTGTGATTGCTTTAAAGGTTGTTTCTACAGCAGCTATCATTGCCGGAGTCGCTATAGCTTTATTCGGTCTTTATTCTTTTGTTGGGGTTGTAACTTGGGGAGTGGAATGCGCAGATGATCCAGCTAAGTTTCAGAAAAATATGTGGAAGATGACAGTTACAGCAGCCACAACAGTTTTGACAGACATAGTTGGGACTATTTTGTTAAGAATGTTTTTGTAGTTTTGTTTTTTTTATCTTGGAAAAAAGTGTCAAAATAATCTGTGATCTTTTAATTTAGTTGTAAAAATGAGGGGAGCAAAAAAACATTTTTATTTGTTTTTAGCTGTTAAAAAATATGAGTCTGCAAGGTATCAAAGTTCTTTCATCTTCTGAAATGCAAAACATAGAAAAAGCAGAAATTAAAAAAGGCGTTGATAATGCTGCTTTTATGGAAAAAGCTGGTGAAGAGATTGCTAACAAAATCCAAAAAGCTCTTAAGTCTAATCTAATAAAAATAAACAAAAAAACTACAAAAATAAAAATAGTGCTGATTGCCGGCAAAGGCAATAACGCTGGAGATGGTTTTGTAGCCTTGCGTCATTTGCTTAAAAAAGGCTATGAAACACGTGTTTTACAACTTTGCCAGGACAGTCAATATAGCCTACTTTGCAAAAGAAATTGCCGCCTTTATTTAGAAGCAGGAGGCCAAGCCAAGTTTATCAACGACCCTAAGAGACTTGTTTTCCATCATGATGAAATTATTTTAGATGGCCTTTTTGGAACCGGTCTAAAAGGAGATATGGACAATCTTTTAGCTGCATCTATTGAAAAAATCAACCAAGCCAAAAATTTTACAATTTCGATTGATATTCCCTCAGGCTTAGACGGCGATAGCGGAAAGCTTCTGCCGGTGGCCATCCAAGCTGATCAGACTTTTTATTTGGGAGCTCCTAAAAAAGGCTTTTTTTTAGAACAGGGCTGGAATTATGTCGGTCAGTTGGAAGCTATTGATTTTGGGTTAAGAAAAGCAGCTTTAGATCAAGCCGAAGCTGATTTTTATCTGGTTGATGAAACTAGCGCTTGTCAGCTTTTACCTGAGATACAACGCTCACAGCATAAATATGAAGCTGGTTATGTCGTAGGTATTGCAGGGTCTCCTTCGATGGAAGGAGCGGCTAATTTAAGTGCTAGAGCAGCTATTAGAGCTGGAGCTGGACTGGTTCGGGTTTTTTTAAGCGGCAAAAAAATAGATTATAAAAAGCTTTCAGATGAAATCATTAAAGAGCATTTAGAGTTAGATAACATAAAAATGACTTTAGAGGCTTGCGATAAAGCTGCAGCAGTCTTTATCGGACCAGGTTTGGGTAGAGAAAAAGAGACAGCGGAGATTTTAAAAGAACTGTTAGCAAAAATTACTAAGCCGGTGGTGTTAGATGCCGATGGTCTTTATTTTTTAGCTCAAAATCCTCAGACTGTTTTACCTCAAGAAACTGTTTTAACTCCTCACAGAGGAGAAATGCTAACGCTTTTAAATTTACCAGGACAAAAACTGAAAGATGAACCTCTCTTTGAAAAGTGTCAGCAGTTTGTAGATAAAAAGAATTGTGTTTTGGTTCTGAAAGGAGCTCCCAGTTTTATTTTTAGAAAAGCTGAAAAGCCGTTAATTATACCTAGAGGAGATCCTGGCATGGCGACGGCTGGCAGCGGAGATGTGCTTGCTGGCATCATCGCAGCTTTGCTAGCTAAGAAATTAAAAACTGATGAAGCGGCGATTTTAGGAGTTTTAATTCACTCTTTAGCTGGAGAAAAAGCAGCTCAAGAAAAAAGTTCTTATTCGCTCATGGCTTCTGATTTAATTGAAGCGCTGCCTTTGGTTTTTAAAACTTTAAAGTCTTCTTGATACCAGGTCAGAAAAAGATTCATACCCTTTTCAAAATCAGTCGAAGGCTGGAAATTTAAAACTTTTTGGCTTTTAGAAATATCAGCATAAGTTTTCAAAACTTCGCCTTTTTGCATGGGCAGGAAACGCAGAACAGCTTTTTTACCGAGTTTTTTTTCAATAATTTCAATTAGTTTCAAGAGAGGCACGGGTTGGTGGTTGCCTAAGTTAAAAAGATCGCATTTAAGTTTAAGCGGTGTTTTTAAAGCTGAGATAATGCCATCGACAATATCGTCTATGTAGGTAAAATCTCTTTCCATTTGGCCATGATTGAAAACTTCGATAGTTTTTCCCTCGTCGATATTTTTGGTAAATTTAAAATAAGCCATATCGGGTCTGCCCCAAGGTCCGTAAGCAGTAAAAAATCTTAAACCGATTAAAGGCATTCCATAGAGATGATGATAAGCATGAGCCATTAACTCGTTAGCTTTTTTGCTAGCTCCATAAAAGTTAGTTGGCTGGTCAGTTATATCCGTCGTAGAAAAAGGAATTTTACTATTCGATCCATAAACAGAAGAAGAGGAAGCATAGACCGTTTTAATTTCCGGGCTATTTTTTAAAGCTTCAAGCAGAGATAGAAAACCGCCGAGGTTAGAAGAGAGATAATCTTCGGGATGGAGAAAAGAATGTCTGACTCCGGCTTGAGCTGCTAAATGCACAACATGGGTGATTTTGTGTTGAAGGAGTAGTTTTTTTAAGAGATTTGTATCTTGGATATCGCCTTTCACGATCTCAATTTTAAACTCTTTTAGGATTTCAGCTCTTTGTTCTTTTAAAGCGGGATCATAATAGCTATTGAAATTGTCCAGCCCGATCACTAGCTCTTCTTTAAAAAGTCTCTTAGCTAAATGGAAACCGATAAAGCCGGCAGCGCCGGTAATTAAAATTCGCATGATGTTTATATGCTTTTGTTTTAAATAATAATTTAATTTTTCTATGTTGGAGTATAGCATAGCACTAGATTCTGAGAAATTTTAAAATGAAGATATGTTGAAACCTTATTTTCTGATTTTTTTAATTTTTTGCAGCTGCAATAAGTTTATTGTTAGTGGTGAACCTTTTGATAAGGATGAATATATTTTAGGCTCTGATGATAGCCAATCAGAGCAACTAGATGAGCTAGATGAAATTGAGACCCAGAAAAAATCGTTGTGATCAGATCTAAAAATTGTCATAGTCTTTTTTAGTTTTGACCATCTAAAAAGCCAAAAAACCTTTCTTGAAAGAACTGTTTTTGCTATGCTTTATGGAAAATAGAAAAAAAATGCATAAGAGAAAAAGAGTATTAGTTACCGGAGGCGCTGGTTTTTTAGGATCTCATCTATGCGCTCGACTGCTTGATTTAGGGAATGAAGTTATTTGCGTAGATAATTTTCTAACCGGTGCCAAAGAGAATATTTTAAAGCTTTCAAAACATGCTCATTTTGAAATTCTGCGTCATGATGTTTGCCAGCCGCTTTTAGTCGAAGTCGATGAGATTTATAATTTAGCTTGTCCTGCTTCTCCGATTCATTATCAAAGAGATCCTATTTTTACGATGAAGACCAGTTTCTTAGGCGCTTTTAATATGCTAGGTCTGGCGAAAAGACTGAAAATTAAAATCTTTCAAGCCTCTACTTCAGAAGTTTACGGAGATCCTCAAGTCCATCCTCAAGCAGAAGAATATTGGGGACATGTCAATCCTAAAGGGTTACGTTCTTGCTATGATGAGGGGAAGAGAAGTGCAGAGACTCTGTTTTTTGATTATCATCGCCGGCATAAAGTCAAAATTAAAGTAGCTCGTATTTTTAATACTTATGGGCCTCATATGCATCCTCACGATGGCCGAGTGGTTTCTAATTTTATTGTGCAGGCTTTAAAGGGTGAAGATCTGATGATTTATGGTGATGGTTCTCAAACCAGATCTTTTTGCTATGTTGATGATTTGATCGAAGGCTTTTTACGTTTGATGGCTTTAGATGATTCTGTTACCGGTCCGATTAATTTAGGCAATCCCAAAGAATTTACCATTTTGGAGCTTGCTAAAATAGTCATAAAGATGACAGGTTCTAACTCTAAATTGATCTTTAAGCCATTACCGTCGGATGATCCTCGGCAAAGACAGCCTGATATTAAAAAAGCTAAGAGTTATTTGGATTGGGAGCCTAGAGTGGAATTGGAAACAGGGCTGCAAGCAACAGTTGCTTATTTTGAAAAACTACTGACCAAAAAGAAAGAGATCGTAGTTTAATTAGTTTAATGTCTTAGTTTTGAGTTCTCGATATTTTTTAACGATCTGAGCTCCAATCGGAGCCGCTTCTCTGCCGGCACTGCCGTAGCGCAGATAAACTACCACTACCAATTCAGGTTGTTCGAAAGAACCATTTTTAAAAGAAAAGCCGCCGAACCAAATATCTTTATATTTTTCAGCTTTAACCGAAGGGGAAATTCCCATTTTATGCATAAATTCAGAAGTCGAGGTTTTACCGAGCATTTCGTGTGCAAGAGTTTTATATTCGGCTTTCAGAGCGGGATCATCTCTTAGTTTTTGAATTGTTAAAGGCCGGGCGGTCCCTTTTTCACCCCAAAGCACACGGTCTAGGCCTTCTAGGATCGTCTTTCTAATGGCTTTAGGCAGAAAGAGCTTTCTTTTAATTTCTGTAGGATCTTCTTTGATCAGTTTAGGTTTAAGAACTTTTCCTCCATTGGCAATAGTAGCTAGCATCACCGCTGTTTGTAGAGGAGTCGCCTCGAAAGAATGCTGACCCATGGCAAAAGAATAAAGCCCGGTTTTGTTAATCGGAAGATCATCTGGTAAAAGGCCTTTACTTTCTCCTGTCAAATCCAAACCAGTCTTTTCTCCAAAAGAAAATTCCTGCGCAGCTGCAAGCAGATCTTCAGGGCCATCTAAAAAATCTCCGGCTAAGAGAGAAAAATAGGGATTGGAAGATTGCTCGATAGCGGAGACCAGATCAATTTGCCCCATATTGCGGGCAGAAGAAGCGGGTAATCTTCCTCCTTTATAATAGCGAGTGTAGGGTTTGTGATCTAAGGTATAGCCAACGACCAGCTTTTCAGAAGTGCGAGTGTCGATCATAGAAAAAGGGTTGAGGTTTTCAGTTGAACGAGAGTTTTGGTTTAAGGAAAGATACTGTTTTTTCAAAGCAGCCCAGGCAGGTACAATTTTAAAAACAGAGCCTAATGGAGCAGATTTTTTATAAGCGAAAGAGGACATGAAACCAAATCCGCTTTGAGGATAAAAAAGGCGGGCTAGATCTTTTTCTTGAGATGCTTTTTTTAGTTGGGGATAAGTACCTAAGAGAGGTCTTTCTAATTGGTTAAAAGAGCGGACAGTTTTTAAAAAGCTATGGCTTAATTCAAAATCCAGTTCTTTAAGTGCTTTTTCCAGATAAGAGATTTCCGAAGCAAAGTTAGCTCTTTGTTCATTCAGAAAATCAAAAAAAGGTTCTAATTCTGAATTTTTTGGTTTTTGTTGTTTAATCCAAGAAGTTAAAAGTAACAGACAATTTTTTTCAAAAAAATTGCTAAAGAGCTTATTTTCGATTTGGTCTAAATAATCAAGATAAGGACGTGGATAAAGTTTTTTTTCTCTTTCTTCTTCTCTCTTAATTCTTAGAAATTCTTTTTGATACAGATCTTTAAACTGACTGAAATGAACTTTATGAAAAAGCGGTTTGAGCAGGTCGCGTAGTTGTTCTTTTAGGAAAAGGGTTTTTTTTGAAAAATCCCAATAGTAATCCAAAGAAAAATGGCCAACTCTTTTTAAGAGCTGATCAGAAAAACTAGGGCTGTAGACAGCGATGCGCAGAAGATCTAACAAGAAGAGCATGTCGCTGCTGGAAGATAAAGAGTCAAAGTGCAGGTCCAGATGCTTTTTTATTTTTTCTACGGTTTTAATGGTCTCTTTATTTTGATTTGTTTGGTTAATAAAAAGAGCATTTTCAATAGCTGTTTTTTCAAGAGTTTGAGGAATTTTTTTATGCTCAAAAAAGAGCAGATCAAAGAGCAGTGAGGTATTTTTAGTTTTTGCTAAATAGAGCAGTTCTTCTACTTCTTCTGATAGAAGTGCGGCTTTTTGAATAGAATTAGCGCTTTGCAGAGCTTTTTTCAAACCGGGATTATTCAAAGCCATATTGTCAGCAAAAAGAGCCCATGACAGTTCTTTTTTTTCTTTGGCACTGATCGTAAATTGAGCTTTGCCATCGAAGATCTGTTGGATATGCAGTGGGTTTTCTAGCCATTGTACTCTTTTTTTGGTGTGTTCTGGATCATGCACTGCAAAATCATTGGGATCGAAACAGGGATAGGTTGCCAGGGTCAGGATCTCTCCGCTGGTAGGCTCGATTACTACAATAGCTCCGCCTTTGATGCCAGGCTGGGACTGAGTGACGGTCTGTTTTTTTTGAAGGCTGTAGTATCTACTCTTTCCCTCTCTGTCTATTTCATCTTTTTTGAGTAGCTCTTCGGCATATTTTTGCAGTTCGTAAATAATAGTGGTATGCAGAGTTTTGCCTTCACAGGCTTTTTGGCTGTTATCTAATTCTTTTAAAAAATTGCTTTGAATATCTACGGCAAAGTTTTTATGGCCGTGAAAGCCTCGTAAATCTTTTTCAAAAACCCCTTCCAGTCCGCTTTTGCCTACAAAATCGTTAATTTGATAAACCTTGGTTTTTAACTCTTTTAATCTTTGCTGCAGCTTTTCTAAACTTTGACTGCTTTTTCTGAAAATATTGCCTTCCTGATTTTGATTTTCTTGGTATTCTTCTTCCAGTAAGTGAATTTCTTGAGTTATATTTTGGTATTCTTTTTGAGAAATTGCGCCCATATATCCAATCGCGTCAGCAGCAGTAGAGCTTTGGGGGTAAAAGCGTTCAGGAGAAATTTCTGCGTAGAGTCCGGTAAAGTTTTTTTCAAGCATTTTTAAACGGTAGTATTCTTGCTCTGAAATATTTTCTTTAATGGCAAAGGGTATATGCGGCAATAAAGCAGCTTTGGAATAGATCAGATCCTCGATTCTTTCTGCATCCAGCTTTAGTTCTTTAGCTAGTAACTCTGAAATCAGGCGGATATGCTCTTTGCGAGGTCTTCTTCGAATGGTTTCACCGCCCCTTTTTTCTACCGCAAAAGAAGGGATTTGGCGCAGATGGGCATAGTAGATTGAGGCTCTATAACGGATGCGGTTTAAAGCCAAAGGAACGCCTGTGCGATCATAAATAGCTCCGCGTTTAGCTCTTTCTAAAATAGTTCTTTTTTGAGGCTGGGCAGCTTCTTTGATCCTTTCATCTTTTTGAATGACGCACAGATGCCAAATCCGAAAAGAGATCAGCAAAAATAGGATCAAAATAAAATGTAAAACCCGGTCGATTTTACTATGAGTTAAAAAGTATTTCATGGTTTTCATTGTCTTTTTTAATCATAACTTAAATTTTTTATTAAAGAAAAAAATATTTTTTTAAAAACAACTCTGAAAATTTAAATTAAAAGTTAACAATATGCAGCTGGTCTTAAAGAAAATAGGCCCTTGTTTTTAATAGGCTTTAAACATTTTCTTTTAATTTCAAAATAAAATAGTCTTTAATCTCTTTAATCAAATCTAAATATTTTTATCTTTTTCATTTGAAAAAAACTCTCTTTTCAGTAAAAATATGTTTTCTCTTTTATAGAGGCAAGCGCCTGTAGTTCAATGGTAGAACAGTAGCCTTCCAAGCTACGTGTGTCAGTTCGATTCTGATCAGGCGCTTATTTAACATAATTAACAAAGGAAAGGGACGCCTTGTCAACACAAGAATTAGAAATAACTATTAAGGATTTATTAGATGCTGGAGCTCATTTTGGCCATCAAAAAAGACGTTGGAATCCAAAAATGCGCCGCTTTATTTTTGAAGAGCGCAATGGTATTTATATCATTGATCTAGCGAAAACCATGCAGCAAATTCGAATTGCTCTTGGTGTGATCGAGAGCATTGTTACTGATCATAAATCGATCCTTTTCGTAGGTACTAAAAAACAAGCTAAATCCATCATTCAAGAATGTGGAGATGGAGCTGGTGAATTTTATGTTTCAGAACGCTGGTTAGGTGGCATGTTAACTAATCTGCCAACTATTCGCAAATCGATTAAAACTTTAGAAAGAATTGAAAAGAGAATTGCTGCTGGCGGCGATGGTTTGACGAAGAAAGAAATTTCTAAACTTTCTAAAGACCAGACTAAGCTGGAACGTAACTTATCAGGCATTAGAAATATGCGCAAACCTCCAGGACTGTTAGTTGTGGTTGATCCAAGAAATGAACATATCGCTGTTGCTGAAGCTAAGACGCTTGGCATTCCGGTTATGGCTTTGATTGACACTAACTGCAATCCTGACCCTATTGATTACCCAATAGCTTGCAATGATGATGCTTTGAAAACTATTAAACTGATTTTAACAGCTTTTAAAGAGAAAATCATAGCCAAGAAAAAAGAGATGAGTGTGGCTATTGCTAAAGGCGATGAAGCAAAAGGCAAGAAAGAAGAAAAGCCTTCTCAGCCAAAACCTATCAAAGTAAAAGCTCCGAAAGCAAAAGAGGAAAAAAAATTAGAAGAAAAACCTGAAGCCGGAGAGAAATAAGATGAGTGAAACTATTACTGTTAAGATGCTGCAGGAACTGCGCGATCGTACTGGTGTAGGTATGAGCAAATGCAAAGATGCTCTAGTCCGTGCTACTGGCAATATCGATGGTGCAATTGAGATTTTAAGAAAAGAAGGTATGACTTCATCGGTTAAAAAAGAAGGCCGAGAGACTAAAGAAGGTTTTATTGGCGTTAAAGAAAAAAATGACTGGATTGCTTTAGTAGAAGTAAATGCAGAGACTGATTTTGTGGCTAAAAATGAAGCTTTCACAGTTTTTGTGGATGATCTTTCAGAACAGTTAGCTCTTTTAGAAAAGCCGCTTTCTTTAGAGGCTTTTTTAAAACAGAAATTTATTACGGACTCTTCTATAACTGTCGATGAATTTCGCAATCTGATGGTTCAGAAATTTGGCGAAAATATCAAAATTAAACGGATTGAACTAATTAAAAAACAAAAGAACCATTCCTACGGTATTTATTCCCATATGGGCGGCAAGATTGTGACTATTGTAGCACTGAGTGGCAGCGAAGGCGAAAAAGAATTGGCCAGATCTGTAGCTATGCATGTCGCAGCGGAATCTCCTGACTATTTAAAGCCGGTAGATGTACCTAAAAATATCGTGGCTAAAGAAGAAGAAATTGCCAAATCGCAAATTAAAAATAAGCCGGAACATATCATTGAAAAGATTGTTCAAGGTAAAATCAACGCTTTTTATGATCAGGTTTGCTTAAACCGTCAAAAGTACATTAAAGAGCCTACTTCTACAGTAGAGTCCTTTATCAAAGCAGCAGGAATCAAAAGTGGCGAAGAGCTATCTATTTCCAGTTTTTGGTATTGGAAAATAGGCGTTTAAACAACGTTTTTATTTCTTTAAAGTTTAAGATTTTTAATCTAAGCCTTTAGCTAAAGCTAAAGGCTTTTTTTGTTTTTATTGATATTTCTGTTTAGCTTTATAATTTTATTGCGTTTTTTAAAATAACTAAAGACTCACATTGGATTTAGCTGTGAGAGTATGGTAGTAGATTTTACAAGATTTAAATTACTAATTTATAACCTAAAGAAAAATACTTTTTCGACAGATCATCACTGCCAAGCTTAAGCGATATTTGCAACTTTTTCCCTTGGCGATTAACAGTTAAATCGATATTTGTATCAGGTTCTAAAATATAAACTTGGTTTTTTAGATCTTGAGCCGATTTAATAGAATACTCATTAATTTTTAAGATCAGATCTCCATTTTCTAAACCAGCTTGTTTAGCGGGTGAATTTGGAATAATGTTTTTTACGAGAGCTCCATTATTTAAATTTATTATAGATAGATCAAAAGTTTCTGCTTTGGTTTGATCTAGCTCAACGCCTAAAAAGCCTTGGGATATTTTGCCATTTGAGATGAGCTGCTGAACAATGTGTTTAGCCGTATGGCTGGGAATAGCAAAGCCAAGCCCTTCTAAGAAACCATACCAACAGTAGCCTCTAACATTAATGCCAATGACTTCTCCTTTTAAATTAATCAGAGGTCCTCCCGAGTTACCTCCGTTAATAGAAGCATCTGTTTGAAGATAGCCCGTTATTATATTGTTCAATACTTCATCATTTCTGTTTTTTGCACTGATAATTCCAGTGGTAACAGTAGCTTCGAGGTATGGTTGATAAGGATTTCCAATAGCCATTACCGGTTCGCCAATTTTAGTATGATTAGAGTTTCCAAAACTCAAATGAGGAAATTTAAGATTTGTATTATTGTCGATTTTAAGCACAGCGATATCCGTACGTGGATCTTTTCCAACAATAGAGGCCTTCATAATTCTACATTCCATGTCTAGAATCCCGTCTTGAACAGCGACTAAAACCTCTGTAGCATTTCCGATGACATGTTCATTAGTGGCAATATAGCCATCCTCGCTAATGAAAAAACCAGTGCCTCGGAAACCAGAAACGGAAGGCCACTTCCATTCATAAAAAGGACGTATGATTTTATAAAAAAAACTAGGGTCAGAACCATAGGCTTGTTCGAAATAATCTTCTTTTGTGAGAATCAAAACAACTGCTGGCAGAGCTTTTTCTAAAGTGGCGATTGATGCCTCAGATGAGAGTGACAACGAATCTGAATCGAAAACTGAATCGTTCTGATTAGCAGAAATCACTAGTGGTGTTAATTGTAGATTTAAAGCGATACACAGAATCCAAACCAACTGTTTTTTCATATTTTGTCTCGTATTTTTAAATTTTTTTTAGAAAAAGATACAAGATTTTAAATAAAATTAGCAATGCTTAATGTTTATTAAAACATGCAATGTTTCTTAATAAGAATATCTGAAAGGGAGAGAGAGTGTGTGGTAAGAAAGGGAGGGAGCAAGCTATCTTTTTAAGAAAAGATTTTTTCGAATTTAATAGTTTCGCCAGCAATCACAAAAGCTATGTTTTTCAGGCTCTTAGTATTTTCAAACATATTTAGATAATAAGTTTGATAATCTTTCAAACTTTCATTTTCTCTTTGTTTGCGTAAGCCTAGAAAAGTTAAGACGCCCTCTTCTTCAGTACTTTGTAAAAGGCTTGGAAAAAACTTTTCTGTTGGATCAATAATAGATGTAAAGCTCAAGTTTTTCATGCGCAGTTTTTTAGTATATTTTTCAAAGAAGTTAGAAATCTTAAGCTGTTCTTCTTCATTTTTAACTACTGTTTTAATACAGATTTTAGAAGCTGTAAAACTTTTAGAATTTTTCATAATATGGGCTAAAGCCAGGCAAAGCTCAAAGTTACCGCGATATTTACCTCTCCACCAAAGATTGATTTGCTTATGAGTTTCGGCTTTATTTTCTAAAGAAAAAAGCTCTGCGTCATCTTTTAATAAAATCAGATTTTTGCCGTAGTTGTGGATTTCAAAAAGTAACTTTCCAAAATGTTCTTTTTGATAATGTTCGGGCGTTAAAGAAAGCACAATCGTATTAGGTTTTAAAGGGCCGAAACCATAATTTTGGACTAACTGGCTAACACCGGTTAAAAATTGTGCTGCCGGATTGATATGGATGTAGCTGGGGACTTTGTATTGTTCGATATTTTTTTGGAAGGAGAGTTTGAGTGTTTTTAAGTTTTTTAAAGCAGAGTCCTGCGTTGGGCAGAAACCAAAAGTCAAAAAGCCTTTTTCCTGATTCAGACTATGAGAAAAAAGTACCAAGCTTTTTTGAATATAAGCAGGATCGAAAACAGTCAGAATATGAGGTCTCCAACTCTTGGCATTGGTTTTTAAGTTATTGAGCTTAGCCGTTCCTTTATGGATCAAATAGGAAAAAAGACTATAACGGATATCTTCCCAATTACCTTTGACTTGACGTTTAGCGGTCCAAAGGCAAAGCAAGATAGTCAGGATGGTAACTAGGAAAGTAGCGCCTGGATTGATCATAAACATGGCCATAAAGCAGCCGATGGTTCCGATTAAAGAGATCAGCCAATGAACCCTAAAAGTTGGTCTCCAGCTAGGGTTATGGATAAATTCTTCAAAAAAGGCAACAAAGTTGATTAATCCATAAGTCACCAGGCATATCATACTCATGATCGGAATGATCTGATCGATACTGGTAAAAAGAGTTAAAATCAAGGACAGGATAAAGACAGTTAAAGTTGCGATTCTAGGTTGGTTGGTAGGACCATAGCCTTTTGATAGGAATTTAGGCAGGGTTCCATCTTTAGCGATTGATTGCATAATTCTTGGAGCGCTTAAAAGAGCTCCTAAAGCGCTGGATAGAGTTGCTCCCCAGACTCCTAAAGTTACAAAAGAGCTGATTTTAGAGAGGTGAAAAATAATAAAGGGGTGCGATTTAAGCATAGCTGGAGAAACGTTGCAGGAAAGGAAAAGAGCAATGCTCACATAAAGAAAATAAGCAAAAAGCACAGCTCCCAGAGTACCTATAGGTAAAGATCGAGAAGGTTTTTTCAAGTCTCCAGACATGGCTAAACCAGCGTCAATACCTGTAGTAGCTGGAAAGAACATGGCAAAAGCGAGCCAAAAAGGCAAAGTGGAAGCCAGTTCTGTCGGTTGAAGAGAAGCTGGTATATTGCTGCCATGGCCGAGAAAGATAGAAACCAAAGAGATTAAGAGGACAACGAAAATGAGAATCTGGGTTTTTAAAGCCAGATTAGTCGAAAGATAGGAAATAAAGGCTAAAGCAGAGATAGTAAAAATTTTTAAAAGAGCTGGAGAAATAGAGGGCAGGAGTCCTTGTAAAGAAAGCACAAAGCCAGAGACGCAAAGAGCAATAGAAGCATGCTGTCCAATAAATAATAAAATACCAATAGCGCTGCCGAAAACCACTCCTAAAAACCTGGAAATAATGTAATAAGAGCCCCCGATGCCTATTTTCATATTGGAAACGATAGAGGTCATAGAAAGGCCGGTGATAAACAGCAGCGAAGAGGACATGGTAATGATAAAAAACATTTTAAGCAGCCCGACATGGCCCAAGATCCAGCCTAGTCGCATAAAAAGAATTACACCGATCATTTGCAGCAGGCTAGGTAAAAAAACACCTTTAATAGTGCCTATTTTAGCTTCATTTTTCAATGCGGAAAGAGAAGGAGTTGCTTGTTTTGCGTCAGTTGCCATAAAAATATTTTTATCTTTTTTGTTTTGTATTGAGCTTTTTTTTGTTAAAACTAAAACTAGTCCAATTAATTTATTTAGCTAGTAAGCTTTTAAAATTATAAACAATAAAACTTTTTACATCTAAATTTTAATATCAAACATTATAACATTGACATCATAGCATAAACGCTAGAAATTCTCACTTAAAATTTTTCTTTTAAAAAAAAGATCACAAAGCTTTTTTCAGGTAGTAGCTGTAGTAGATAGTGATAGTGAATTTTGTTACATAAATTTTTTGGAAAAAAACAGTTAAAATTCATTTTTTATTTTTTAATAAAATAAAAAGGCTTTTTCTTTTGAGAAATTAACTTTTTTTTTATATTCTAATGTTTGCTTTTTAAAAAAAGTAGAGAGGGAGATTTTATGCAATTCGAAGATGAGCTAAAAAAAGTGATGCAAACAGCAGTCGAACATTTAAAAGGAGAGCTCAAAGGGCTAAGAACCGGCCGTGCTAATCCGGCTATTTTAGATGCGGTCAGGGCAGAGGTTTATGGCACACAGATGAAACTCAAAGAGCTGGCCAATTTGACTGTTCCAGAACCTAGACAGCTGCTGATTTCTCCGTTTGATCAAAATAATTTGATCCCGATTAGCAAAGCGATTGAGAAGGCCAATTTAAACCTGCAGCCTAGGATTGACGGCCATGTCATTCGTATTACTTTTCCTCCTATGGATGAATCTCTCAGAAAAGAGATTGCCAAACAATGCAAAAAATATGGGGAAGCAGCTAAAGTAGCGATACGTGATATCCGTGGCAGATCCATGAAAAATGCCAAAAAGAAAAAAGAAGAAAAAGTTATTTCAGAAGACGAACAGAAAAAAGAAGAAAAGAAAATCCAAGAATTTACTGACTCCTTCTGTAAGGAAATTGACACTATGGTAGTGAATAAAGAGAAGGAAATTTTAGAAATTTAAATTGAGAGAAAAGGATTTAAACTATAGAATAGTAGGCAATTACCTTGGCCCCATCGTCTAGCCCGGTCTAGGACACTGGATTTTCATTCCAATAACAGGGGTTCGAATCCCCTTGGGGTCAATTTTTGCGCCTTTAGCTCAGTGGTAGAGCAATTCCCTTTTAAGGAATGGGTCGAAGGTTCGAGT
>CAZTYI010000010.1:0-25768 GCA_964618335.1 uncultured bacterium | reverse complement strand
AAACTTTTCAAAAGCGCTTTTTAAATGCCCCTGAGAGATTTGCGTATAACGATCAGTAGTCGCAATATCTTCATGGCCTAGCATATCCTGAATCAGTCTGATATCTGCTCCATTTTCTAAAAGATGAGTAGCAAATGAATGCCGTAGAGTATGCGGCGAGATATTTTTGTTTTTTTCGATCCCCGCTTTTTTAGCATAGAATTTAATTCTATTCCAAACTGTTATACGATCTAACTGTTTTCCATTTTTGCTAGTAAAAAGCCAGTCTCCTTCTTTTTTAAAGTTTAAGAGATAGTCATCGATGGCTGTCAGTGCTTTTTTACCTAAAGGCACTAACCTTTCTTTTTTGCCTTTGCCTTTAACTTTAACAAACTGATCATCGACATCCATCACTCTCAAACCACAGAGTTCTGAAACTCGCATACCCGTAGCATACAGCAGCTCTAAGATAGCTTTATCACGCGCTCCCATAAAATCTTGCCCCTGCGGCTGATTTAAAAGCGCTTCTACTTCGCTATAACTCATGACCTCGGGAATTAACTGCCAGACTTTTGGTATCTCTAAAAAACTCCCAGGATCTTTTTCTAACAGTCCTTCTTTTTTTAAAAACCGTAAAAACACTTTGATGGCTATAAAAGATCGGCAAATACTGGAAGAAGCTAAACCGCGGCTTTTCAGATAAGAAAAATAATCAATCAGATCTGCTCTTGAGATCTGCTCTTTTTTGACAAAGCTAAAAATGTTTCTTAAATCGCGTTCATAGGCTTCCCTGGTGTTTTTAGAAAGTCCTTTTTCTGAAGAGATATAAATTAAAAAAGTATTTATATAGGCTTGCATACCTTTGTTTGTACCCCAAAAAAAAATTCAAAGCAAGTGAGGAACTAATTTAATAGGTATTGATATCCCCCCTGTCTAAAGGAAGAGGCAACCCCCAATACATAAGATATATAAAACTAATTATATACTAATGTATTAATCTTTAATTGCTTATATTTAAACATGGTTTCTAATTTCTAAAAAAACATAATTATACTATACTATAGATAACAGGGTTAATAGTATGCCGGGTTCTATTAAAGGTATTGCCACAGGTACAATTCGTATATTTATTGAAGGAGAGGGATTTGTTAAGTACAAATATACCTATACCCCCCCTTCCAATAAAGCTGGTGGTAAGTTAACCGACAGTCCTAATCTCGATCAAACAGCCGCTGCCATTGTTAATCTTTATAAAAAAACTTTACACGAAAAAAAACCAGAAACGATGACGGCCTACATTACTCTTAAAGAACCTCCGTCATCAGAAGAAGCATCTAGCGAACCATCCTCAAACAGCAGCCCTGAAATAGACAAAATAACCATTAAAAAGGGTTCTGAAACCATTGCTCTTTCTTTAGATACTATGGTAACAAGAGCGGATAACTCTGAGACAACGGTTAGAGAGGTTTTTCAAGATTTCATAAGAGCTTATTATTCTCCATCAGTTAGAACTGTCACAAAAAAATCTACTGAAAAAAAAACTCCAGATCCAATAGTGCCCCACCACCAACACCTATTGATCCCGAAGTAGAAAAAGATTTTAAAGCAATAAACAGTCTCCTAGAACAATCCTCCAGTCCCACTATTAGGCCAACAGCCCCTATTAGACCAACAGCCCCTATTAGACCAACAGCCCACAAAAGAAAAAAAACTTCCCAAACAAATATCCCCGCCTTATTTCAAAAAGCATGTTCTGCTTTTTTAGAATTAAGTATAGAGCAACAATCAAAAATTAAAATCCGTTTTAATTCAAAAACAAACATCTTTGAAACTCGAAAACGCCAAGTAGGATTGAAAGGAAGAGGCAACGATGCTGAATATTTAGAAAAAGTAATTATACCACAGCTAGAAAAAATGGCTGAAAAGAATACGCTTGACCTCGTCATAGTATATGCACTCGCGCTAAGTTTTGATAAAGTTCTGAAAGAAAATCCAGCCTTAGCTAAAAAGTTTTACAATTTACCTGTCTGTATCAGCGCTTTCAGTCAAATACTAAAACAATATAAGACAAATTCTAACAAATTCACAGGCCAACATGCCTTATACCAATTCAATCCAAAAACTCAACAAATTTATTTTAAAAAAGAACCAAAGATAGATAAACCTACAGAAAAATTGATAGAAATTTTAAGTACGTATATCGAAAGCAACAGAGAAACTAGCGGCTTTAAACCAACAGAAATTCTAGAACATCAAAATGCCTTGCAAAGACGTTTAAAAGATATTTTTGTAAAAAAATGGATAGAAATATTTCCTCAACTTCAAGAAGCATTAAACCAAACTACAACTGAAACTCCACCTCTCGAGATTTTAAAAAAATTACATCAATGGCATTTGGTACAAAGTGCAACACAAGACGAATGGGTCACTGATATGCTGCGAGATCTCATAAAAACAAATCCTAACATCTCAATAACCGCCGCCAACAAAACAACATTAAGCAATTTTGTTAAAAAGACAGAAAAACCTACTACAGAAGAAACAGCAGCAGTTTTCAAAATATTGAATGAGGGCAAGCTTATTGAAGAAGCTGATATTTATTTGTGTTTTCAGAAAAAAATGAAAGCAAAAGTAACACTACTCAAGGAAATGTTAGAGCAATCAAATGCAAATATTTTCATACCTACTTCCATGTCGGAAAAAGCAATGAAAGACCTATATATAAATTTATTAAATTCTGTTTATAAAACCGACTTTAGCAAAGAAACCTTAGAAAAACAACTTCAAAATTTAACTGTGTATGGTACAAAAACTAAAGTTTTCACTGAAGAACAAATAAAAGAGACATTAAAAAATCTCACAACATTAAGAAAATTAGTTGTACAACAAAGAGAATGGGAAGAAAATCGATTACTTTTTTTACAATATGCACCTCCTGTTGATGTTACAACAAAAAAAGGCCGAAAGGCAGCTTTGCAAGATCTGCATGTATTGATCGTAGAAGGAACGCTTGCTCTCACACAGAGCAGTTTTAACGTGCGAAAATCAAACCAAATAACAATGATTCCTGAAATCAGGCATTATACAGAACTAACTAACATCTTAATTCGTAACATAGCTGTGGATATTTTAAGTGCAAATACAAAAGAAGAAAGAGAAAATCTTATTCAAGGTTATACACTATTAGCACAACAAGCCTTAATAGATGGTAATTTTGGTGCTTTTAAAATCATTAGAGCAGGAATAGCTACAAAAGAAATTTTTCCAAAAGCTACAAATTTATATACTGATAAATTAAATTTAGGAAAATTTTATCGTCAATACATTCTATCCGAATTCCCTAAAGATGATGGCCTTTTACAATTAGACTGTTTTCACAAAATAACCGACAAAGCAGTATTAAAACAGCTGATTACTATGGGAACTGATCAAGAACTAAAAATAGCTTGGGAAAAATTTAAAAAGCCAGGAGAAGTAGTACCTTTTTTAGGTTCTTTGCAAACACAGCTTACGTTCTTTTTAGATAAAAATCCGGATGATTTTATTACTTTATATGAAAGTTATAAAAATAAAGGCAAACAACCTGCAGCTGCCTTTAATTTAGTAAATCATCAAATGCAACTCAGGACAGAAGGATTTACAACGATTGTTAATCAATTTATAAATACAATACCAAGAGATTTTTCTTCCGGCCTTCGTACAAATTTATTGTATAGAGCGAAAAAACTAGATGACCAATATAATAGCCAATATGCGCAAGTAAAAAAAGACCATTCGGATTATACCGGAGATAAACAAAAACTTTGGGCTTTTTATAATCTGCCGATCGGTACTGAAGGAAGCCTAACAGTATTACAACAAATGGCAAAAATTAAAACTCCTTCTAGTCTACTACAAAAAGACTTTGATCAAGCAAAAATTACAAAAGATCAAGCAATCGAATATTGGTATTAAGAATAAACCTATTCACAAAAAATAATTTAAAAAAAATTTAGATCATTTCTTATCACCAATTTGAGCGCACCTGATCTTAAAGATTGATAGGTCAAATGATCTATCTGAGAAATACTTTTAAAAAGCTTTCAAAAATCTCAGCTTTTTGTTATTTTTTCTTCCCCTAGCTTGTCGATTTAAAAAATAAGCTCAAAAAAAGTTTAAGTTGATTTTTTTAAAGAGAGATCCTTAAGCTGCTATTTAGGCTTAAAAAAGGAGTTTTGTATGGCCAAGCTGATTTTTGAAAATAATTCACAGGAATTCGATTTACCAGATGGTTCTCCCATCAGCGAGGCTTGTGAAAAAGCCGGTGTGCCCTTTGCTTGCGGAGGAGAAGGCATCTGCGGTAGCTGTTTAATTGAAATTATCTCCGGCATGGAAAACCTCTCTCCTTTTACCGATCATGAAAAAAACTTTTTAGGGGAAATGACTAACGAAAGATTCGGTTGCCAATGTAAAATCCTGAAGGGCACCGTTAAGGCGAAATTCTAATGATTACAAAAGATATTTTAATCGGAGACATTTTTAATCAATATCCGGAAAAAGCCAGTGAAATCGCAGAGATTTTAATGGAAGCAGGCATCAGATGCTTAGGCTGCTCTGCTGCTGCTTTTGAAAATCTTGAAGAAGGGTTGAAAAACCACGGGCTTTCCGATGCGGAAATTGACGAACTGCTTGGTAGAATAAATGCTATTTTAAAAGATTAAGTGGTTTGAAAAGACTCTAAAATAAAAATGGCTTTTAAGTTTTTAAAAAAATGTTTATAAAAAATTTTTGAATAAAAACTTTCCTAAAAAGTTTTTATTCTGTATTTTGTGGACACAGAAAGATTAATAGGTTTTTACATGAAAAGTGAAAGATTAAAAAAATTAGAAGCAGAACTAGCAGATTTAGATAAATGGCTTAGCCTAGGGCTAGTTCCAAAAAAAGAAATTGAAAAACACAAAGCAGAAATAGTCCATGTTAAAAACAAAGTCAAAGACGAACTTGAAAGACTGCAATTCTTAAAAGAATCTGGTGATAACGAAGAATTTGAATTACCTAAACGCTCTTCTAAACAGCCCTATTCAGAACCTCAGACGATGCCAGGGCTGGATATCAATATGGACACTGAAATGAGCATGGAAACCGAAACTTTCGATCTAGAGACCTCTGTCGGAGAATCCACTTCATACAAAGAAGAAGCCACTATTATCGAAGATGCGGAAGAAGACCCCTTTTCTGATAAAAACCGTTGGAAACGCGGAGTCCTAGCAGATCCTGATGCCGACAACTGGTGAGATTTCTCTCTATTTCCATATTCCTTTTTGTTTAAAAAAATGCCCCTATTGTCATTTTTATTCTGTCTATCCCGAACAAAAACTAGTCGAAAAATATCAGTCTTGCCTGCTTGCCCATTTAGACCAGACTGTTCTTAATGAAAACCAAAATAAAAGCCAAAATGAAAAACCAAAAATCGTCTCTATCTATTTTGGAGGAGGCACCCCTGCCCTGCTGCCTGCTGCTTTTTTTGAAACTTTGCTAACCAAAATCTCCCATAAAATAAAAATTTCAAAAAACTGCGAAATTACGATTGAGGCTAATCCCTTTCAAATGACTAAAGAGAAATTCTTAGATCTTAGAAAAACCGGGATTAACCGCCTCTCTCTTGGAGTCCAGTCTTTTGATGACGAACTCTTAAAAATACTGCAAAGAAGCCATAGTGCGCAGGAAGCTGAAAAAAACATTTATCTGGCGCAGGAAGCCGGCTTTGAAAACATCTCGATTGATTTGATGTATGATATCCCTACGCAAACAGAAGAACAGTTTATTCAGAGTGTTTTCAAAGCCGTTAAATTACCTATTACCCATATCTCTCTTTATAATCTGATTTTTGAAAAAAAGACTCCCTTTTTCAAAAGCCAGGCCAGGTTAAAAAAACTGATTTTAAATGAAAAGGCAGCTCTAAAAAGTTTTCAAAAAGCAAAAACTCTTTTCTCTAAGGCTGGCTTTAAACGCTATGAAATTTCGGCTTTTGCCAAAAAAGGCTGTGCTTCTAAACATAACCTCGGTTACTGGACAGGAAGACCCTTTTTAGGGTTTGGACCTAGCGCTTTTTCCTATGCTAACAAAAGCCGTTTCCAAAACTGCTCTTCGGTCAATGAATATTGCCGTTTAATCCAGGTTCAAAACATTAAAACTGAAAAAGAAGCTAAAAAGGAAAATAAGGGAACAAAGATAGAAAAAGAACTAGTTTCCTATTCGGAAAAGCTTGCCTATCCTGACAATATCCGCGAGCTGTTAGCTATCAATCTGAGGATTTTAAAAGGCATTGATCTAAAAGACTTTGAACAAAAAAATGGTCTGCTTGATATAGAAACCCTAAAAAGATTGGAAAAGCTAAAGCAACAAAGATTATTAGTATTAGATACAAAAAAGCAAAAACTGAAACTGACTGCTAAAGGCACTCTTTTTTATGATCTGGTAGCAGAAGAAATTATTTAATTTCTATCCAAAGTTTTTTAAAATAAAAGGTTTAGATTAATATTACAAGCACAAAACTGTCATTTTATGACATTGTCTTGCTAAAAAATGCAGTTATTGTTATTTTAAAGCTAGAAACTGTCAAAAAGTGACATTATCATGAAGAAAAAATTAGTAGACATTCTCAACAAATGGCCTAAAATCCATATCTCTTCTGGAGATTTGAAGCCTATTTTAGATGGTTCTTCCAATGCTTTGCATTCTCTTTTAAAAAGGACTGTGAAAGAAGGTCTTTTAATCAGGCTGAAAAGAGATTTTTACCTAATTTCCAGTAAGATAGAAAATATCAAACCAGAGACTTTTGAAATAGCTCCACTGCTTTATGGCCCTTCTTATGTTAGTTTGGAGTCAGCTTTAAGTTTTCATGGCTGGATACCAGAAGCTGTGCTTACTACCAACAGTGCCTGTTCTAAAAGAACTAAAAGGTTTGAAACTTCTATAGGAATTTTTGCTTATTATAACATTCCAATATCAATCTTTCACATAGGAGTATCTTCGTGTCATAAAGGACTACCTCAAGATAAAAATGCAAATTTTTTTATAGCAGATCCTTGGAAAGCACTGGCCGATTTTATTTATTTAAGAAAAAGAAGTTGGCCAAATATAATTGCTCTTTCCAACGATATGAGAATAGATATTGATCTTATGCAACATTCTGATTTGAATTTATTAGCAAAGTTAGCTGAAACATATCCTAGCAAAAGAGTAAAAAAAGCTTTAAAAATTCTAATGAAGGATTTAAGCAGATGAGTTTAGATATCGTTGAAAGCAGGCTTAAAGAATATCAGCCTAAAACTAAACAAGAAGAAATTAATGCTTTAAAAGAAATCTGCCAAGAAATAGCTCTTTGCGGACTTGCCAGAAGTGATTTTTTTAAAAAAGGAGCTTTTCAAGGAGGGACTTGTTTAAGAATTCTTTATGGATTAAAAAGATTTTCTGAAGATCTAGATTTTATTTTGCTTACATCGGAAAATAACTTCACTTGGGAGCAATATTTAAAATCCATTGAAATAGAGTTTCAATCTTTTGGTCTAAGTTTGGAAGTGTTCGATCGTTCTCAAGCTCAAGGCGTTATCAAAAGAGCTTTTTTAAAAGAAAATTCTTTTGCAAAAGTATTAGAATTGAAACATGGTTTTTTACCTTCCGATAAACAATCTATCAAGATTAAATTGGAAATAGATGTTAATCCACCAGCTGGATCTTCTTATGCAACATATTATTTAGATTATCCCTATCCATTTTCAATTTTGTGCCAAGATCTGCCAAGCTTATTCGCCAGCAAATGCCATGCACTTCTTTGTAGGAAATATAATAAGGGACGAGATTGGTTTGATTTTTTATGGTATATTTCTAAAAATACGCCCATCAATTATAAATTACTGGCAAATGCATTATTTCAAACAGGGCCATTTAAAGAACAAAAAATAATCATTAATAAAGACTGGATTATTCAAAATTTACAGTTAAAAATTAATGAAATAGATTGGAAAACAGTTCGTTTGGATATTGAAACTTTTTTAAAACCTGAAGATCAAAAATATATAGAAAATTGGAATGAAACACTTTTTTCTAACATGCTTAAAAAGTTAGCTGCATTTTTAGATTAATTTAAAAAAAACTCCACCTCTTCTGTTTTCATCTGGCGATATAAACCTATCGGCAGCCTTCCAAGCGTCAGAGGACCTATTCTGATTCTGGAGAGAGCCAGTAAATCAAGCTTAGCTTTTTCTATAAAAAGTTTGACCTCATGTTTTTTACCATCGGTCACAGTGATCTTACATTTATTGGCAGCGGTTTTTTTAACTAGCACGGGTTTGACCAGTTTACCTTCGATCACCACCCCTTTTTGGATTTGTGCTAAATGGGCAGCGGTAAGCGTTTGTTTCACTTTTGCCAAATACTCTTTTTCAATATTGTAGCGCGGATGGATTACAAAATTAGCAAAATGGCCATCATTGGTCACAATAATCAAGCCGGTCACATCTTTGTCCAACCTGCCAGCTGTAAAGAGCCGAGCTGGTACGTTTTTAAAATAGTCAATGACTAGTTTTTCTCGGTTTTTACGTTGATTGGAACACAAGACATTGTGCGGCTTATGAAACAGAAAATAATATTTTTGTTTTTCTACGGCAATCAACTGTCCGTTGACTTTGATTTGGTCTTTGTCGCTATCGACTAAAGTCTGAGGCACTAAGACTATTTCTCCATTAACCGACACTTTCCCGTCAAAGATTAACTTTTCAGAATTTCTGCGGGAAGCAACGTTGGCTTTAGCTAAGACTTTGGCGAGACGCTCTTTTTTCACTAGTCAATTACCCTCTTTGAATTTTTCCTGTATTTTTCTTTTTTAATCTTTGTTTTTTGGTTCTTATACTTTTTTTATTGTTTAAAGAGTTCCTGCATAAAACAGAAAAACCGCCGGTCTTTTATTAAAATCAAACTTTTTTTTCTTCCACTCTTTAATGCTGGAAACAATAATCTCTTCTGTCTCATCCATTAAATCCACCGCTGCTGCGAAAATGGTCTTTTCATTTAAAACTGAAAACGCTTTTTCTAACAGCCGCTGGTTACGATAAGGAGCTTCAATAAAAAGAATCGTTTTTTTAGTTTTTAAAGAAAAGTTTTCCAGCTCTTGTAATTTTGCTTTCAGCTCTGGTTCTTCACGAGGCAGATAGCCTTCGAAAGAAAAGCTTTGAGCTGGCAGACCGCTTAAAACTAAAGCATAAAAAATGGAAGAGGGGCCAAGTATTGTTTTAATAGGGATGTGATGTTTACGAGCTAAAAAAACCAGCTTGGCGCCAGGATCTGCTAAAACCGGCATGCCGGCATCAGAAATCAAACCGCAAGTTTTACCTTTCAGCTCAGATATAAGATCTGAAATCTCTTTTTCTTGGGTATGTTCATTTAAAAGAAAAAGAGGCAATCCATTAGCTTTCTCATGATTCATAAAACGGACTAAATAACGCCGAGCGCTTTTTTCGCTTTCAGCAATCAAAACTTCGAGTTTTTCCACTTCTGTTTTAAGCATGGCAGGAAAAGTCTCAAGAGAGCCTGTTTTAGTCAGGAAATTAGGCAGAATAATCAGTGGCATAATTTTTTAGTTGGGTTTGAAAAAAGGTTAATAAGGCTAGATGGTCATCAACACTGTTTTTAGACATCAGATCAATTTTAAAAAGAGCTTTCAGCCCTTTTTTAAAAAAAGCACTGCCTAATCTCAGAGCAGCTTCTTTTCTTTGCTCTAAGACTTTAGGTCTAACGTGAGGAAAATGAGCTTTATAATCAAAATGTGCAACTCTTCTTTCTAAAACTGAAGAAAGCTTATAGCCCTCTTGCAGATTGTAGCGTAAAGCCGGAAGAAGAGAATGAAAAAAAGTCGCATCTACTAGCATCTGTTCTAAATGAAACCCATCTTGAAAAATAATTTTTTCAGCGATCTGCCAAGGTGTGCTTTTATCGTAACTAAGTGAAATTTTTTCAATGTCTTTTTCTTCAATTTGATTTTTATCCGCTGTAAAATTAATTACCTTTTCAATTTCATTTTCAATCAGCGCTAGTTCTAGCCCTACTTTTTCAAAAAGTAATAAGACCGCTTCTTTGGTAATGTTTTTTTTAGCCTGAGCGCATTTCTCAGAGACAAAAGCTAAAAGTCGTTTTTCTTTTTCAAATAAATTCTCAAAAAATAAATCTAAAATTACCCCGCCTTTGCGATCGACTTCATTTAAAAGAGTCAGCAGCTCTCTTTTATTTCTAGCTGCTAAAATTAAGTAGTTGAAAAGCGAACTTTTACCTAGATAAGTCGCTAATTTTTGGGTATCTGCTTTCTTATACAGCTCGATCTCATCAACCACTAAACAAAAACGATTAGAAAGTAACGAAGGGGCATCTAATTCTTGAATCAACTGGGTAGAGGATAAATTGGCTGCACTTTTTTTAGAGAGAGAGTAAGCACCGTCATGAGGTAAATAGCGGGTGATAAAATCAATGATTTTCAATCGTTCAAAATCATCTTCCATGATCACAAAATAAAGCAGGCTTAAATTGTTAGGAAAAGAAGCTTCCAAACTTTTTTTAAAAGCGATCAAGTTCTGATACTTCATAATATTTTTTTACCTTTCTAGCTTTTTGGCCTTCTTGTCTTTATCTCTCATAATTCTATAGATATATCCGCAAATACAATAGATATATTTTACAAATATATCCATACTAGTTCTATGCCATTAGAATAGCATTTTAAGACCTTTTAAATTTATCTTTTTTAAGTTGACAGAGGAAAAAAATAAAAGCTATTATAGAAAAAACTGAGTAAAAATCATGTTCGGCAAATTTCTTCGCAAGAAAAAGCAAGCCAAAACTAAATCTCAAAAAAAAGCTGCTTCCCCAAAAAAGAAAGCTAAAAAATCTAAAGCAGTTAAAAAAGGCTTGAAAACCACTAAAAAGACAGCTAAAAAGCTCAAAACAGCTAAAAAACCGGCTGTTAAAAAAGCTAAAATAGCTAAAAAGCTTCCAAAACAATTAAAAGCTAAAACAAAAAAAACATTAGACAACAAACCGCCAACTCAACCCCCTCCCAGAAAAACACCCAAAGCACCACCGCCTTTTCAGCTTCCAGCTTCTAATAAGACTCTGACTGCTGAAGGCTGGCTAAGACTTAAACATAAAAAAAGATCTTAATTCGATCTCCTTCTTTGATTATTAATTTTGTGATTGTTTTTTTTTATTATTATTTAGCTATTTAAATCCTTTACTTTTTTTAAAAGAATATCTACATATAAAAAGTATAAGTAAATAAGGTTTAAAATGAGCCAGATAGAACCAACATTACAACAGCAATTGCAAACATTTGAAACTCATTTCAGAACATCTTTTCAAGGAACAAAAGATAAAAAAGACCTCACTCAACGTATGAAAAAAATATTTGTAGAATTCCAAAGTATTTTAACAGGATCTCAGCCAACATCAACGACTAGCAAAAAAACATTATTTCAAAAAAGAATAGGGCGGTTGTTTAGACAAATTATGAGAGATTCGACACTTACTGATGCTATTAAAGATGTCAAAAAGAATCTACCAAAACAACTAGAAGATATATATCAGAAAATAACTAATTCACCTGATAATAAATTAACAGAAGAACAAAAAGCATTGATAAAAAAGACTATAGAATCCCTCAAAGAATCACCTCTTGCGACTAAATCAAAGCCTAAAAAGAAGAAAACCTCCCCTGCTCCACGAAGTAGAAGAGCCAGCGAACCCCCACCACCCACAACCGCTCCAGCACAAACACAGAGACCAAGAGCTCTAACGACGCCAGCCAAACTCCAGTCTGATAGAAGAGAATTAATAACAGAAGACTTACAAGTATATCATGATTTAATTGAAAGTATAAAAAACGCTAGTAGTCCAGAACAAATTCCGCTGCTTATGCAATCTTTAATTATTAATACGGGCATCAGTTGGATAGACACAGATCAAACATATAAAGATCTCCAAGAACATTTAAATGCTATTCAAGACTTACAACAGCTAATCTTTAAGGGAAGAGGAGAAACAAGAAAAGCCAAACAAAAATTAGCAACAACACGCAAAGATCGAGAAAAAGCTCAAAAAAAACTCGAAGAATTAAAAGCAGCTTTAAAAAAGCTACCAGACCCTTCTGAACTTCCACCTTCGTCACCTATTCGGGAAACACTAATAGCATCCAGAAAAAAACTAAAAAGTAAAATTAAAAAAGCAGAAGAAGATTTAGCTCAACTACAAACAAAAGAAGAAACTGATGAAGAAGCTAAGCTAATAACTCTTGATGCATCTCTTTTTCGGACTCAAAAATTAAAAGAATTGAGAGCACAAAGTGAAAATTTCGTAAAAAAAATTATTGATTTTTTAGAAGATGAACATCAAAAACTAAAAAAAGAGATATAATAAGATAAAAAAAAGCCTTACCTTTATTCTTAACCTTCTAAAGTTTAATCACATTAAAATATAACTCTCTTTCTTGGAAATTTTATCTAAAAATGTTATAATTTAAGTTTAAAATAAAAATTACAAGGAACAGATTTCATGCTAAAAATTAATTTAGAAGGCAAAATTGCTTTTATTGCTGGAGTTGGCGATAACCAAGGCTATGGCTGGGCAATAGCTAAAGCGCTTCATGAAGCCGGCGCTACCATTATTGTTGGTACCTGGGCTCCCATTTTAAATATCTTTCAGACCTCTTTAAAAAATGGCAAATTTGACGAATCTCGCAAAATGGCAAACGGCAAGCTAATGGAAATTGCTAAAATCTATCCTTTAGACGCTGCTTTCGATACTCCAGAAGATGTACCACAAGAAATCAAAGAAAACAAACGCTACAAAAACCTCACTGGATACACTCTTCAAGATGTCGCTGCTTTAGTAGAAAAAGACTATAGCAAAATTGATATTCTGATCCATTCTCTAGCGAATGCGCCTGAAGTCCAAAAACCGCTCTTAGAAACCTCCCGTAAAGGTTATCTCGCCGCTCTGTCTGCTTCTTCCTACTCTTTTGTCAGCCTGCTTAAATTCTTTGGCCCGATCATGAACCAAGGCGGTTCTATGTTAGGCTTAACCTACGAAGCTTCGGTTAAAGCCGTGCCAGGTTATGGCGGCGGCATGAGCTCAGCGAAAGCCGCACTAGAAAGCGATACCCGCACTCTAGCCTATGAAGCTGGAAGGAAATGGGGTATTAGGGTTAACTGCATTTCTGCCGGCCCTCTTAAAAGCCGAGCAGCCAAGGCTATTGGCATGATCGATTACATCATTGAATATTCTAAAGCTAATGCACCGTTAAAAGAAAAAGAGCTAACTGCTGAAGAAGTAGCTGCTACGGCTGCCTTTCTAACTTCTCCTTTAAGCTCAGCGATTACCGGCTCGGTAGTTTTTGTCGATAACGGCCTCAATATTATGGGACTGGCTGACGACAGTAATTCTCTCAAAGGTTTTTTAAGTTAGACATTAAAAGTAAAAAAGAGAGTTTTTTTAGACAAAAAAAAGAAAAGAGCTTCATAATAAGTTTTTAAGTTTTAAAAACCAGAGGCTCTTTATGTGGCGTTATTTATTTGTACTAGTCAGTTTTACTTGCCTTTTTAGCGAAAACCAAACCACGGTTTTTAAAACCGATCAAAATAAAAATCTAATTCTTGAAACTCAACAGCAAAACCAAAATCAGCCAGTAGACCAAATCGCTAAGCCGACTAATGATCAAACCACAGCTCAAACTCTAGAAGAAGAAGTCACTACGGATTACAAACCGATGGAATTTAAATGGGCTTTTCTAAAAATGTTGTTCTGGCTGGTAGTGCTCGTAGGCTTTTTCTTCATTACAATTTACATGTTTAAAAGACTATCGCGCTCTCGCCTCGATTCAATCAACCAACACAACATCATTAAAATTTTGGAAAAAAGAGCACTTAGTCCCAAGACAGTGCTTTATTTAGTTGAATACGAAAACAAAAAAATACTGATCGGCGAATCGCAACATGAACTTAAAATTCAGACATTAGACTCTGAAGTAAAAAAGAGTTAATTTAGGATAATTCATTCAAGTTTTATAAAAAGGAGTTTGGTTTTAATAATCAGGTTTTTGAAAAATTTCTGACAAAATAACCAGATCTTTTAAGTTTTTAGCTTTTATTTTTGACTTCAAAATACTCTTTTTAATTTTACTTTTTTTCTTCGGTTCTTCTTCTTCTTCTTCTAAAACTTTTTTTAAAGGTGGAAAAGAAGAAATGTTTTGATTTTTAGAAAAAGAGACTGCTTTTTTTTCTATAGATTTTTTGCTTTTAAAAACTCTTTTTTTAGCCTCTTTACTAAAAAAATAAATCAGAAAAATTCCGATAAATAAAAAGTAAATCAAAAAATCGCTAAATGTTTGCATTGACTGTCTCTTTAGCTATGGCTGAGCGCATATCGGTATCAGCTTCCAAATTACGAATCCGCTTAAAATCCATAATACCTAAATGACCCAAACGAAAAGCTTCTGCCATAGCCAGCGGCACTTGAATCTCCGCTTTTACGACTTCGGCTTTATTTTCTTTTTCTTTAGCTTCCGCTACGGCTTTTCTTTTCGCAGCTTCTGATTCAGCTACTTTCATACCAGCTTCAGCATCGCGAATTCTTAAACGTGCGCCGACATTCTCGCCAATAGAAATTTCTGAAATATCAATCGAAATAATCTCAAAAGCTGTCTGTTTATCCAATCCTTTACTTAAAGCAGCCTTGGAAATTCTCTCTGGAAACTCTAACACTTGCGAATGAGTGTCTGAAGAACCGATAGCTGAAACAATCGCCTCTCCAATCCGTGCTATAACCGTCTCTTCTGTCGCTCCACCGACTAGTTGATGAATGTTAGTGCGCACCGTCACTCGGGCTCTGCAGCGCAGCTCAATGCCGTCTTTGGCTACCGCTGAAATATAACCACCTTCTGAAGCATTAGGAGGACAATCAATCACTTTGGGGTTAACCGAAGTACGAATCGCTTCAAATAGATCTCTGCCAGCCAAGTCAATCGCTGTCGCTCTGCGCCAGTCCAGATCAATATTAGCTTTATCAGCAGCAATCAAAGCGTGCATGACTTCGTTTAAATGACCTCCAGCTAAATAGTGAGTCTCTAAATCAGCGACAGTAATATTTTTCAGACCGGCTTTGCACAGGTTAATCCTCGTATTGACGATTAAGCGAGGGGGAATTTTACGCATGGCAATACCAGCAATGTTAAATAAAGAAATAGGGGCTCCGGAAACAAAAGACTGAAACCACAGACTGAAATAGCGTCCTAGCACTGTGATTAAAGCAATGCCCAGGAAAATTAAAATAAAAACAATGAAAAAACTTACTGTAATATTAGCCAACATTTTGAACTCCTAATTTAATGACATCCTCCTCCAATCTCTCTTAAGAAAGAAGTCTTTTCTATACCAAGAGAAAAAACTACTGCAGAAAAAATAAAAAACACCTCTTTATGCCAAAAAAAATAATTTTAATCTCTAATAATAATATATATCTTTTTTTTTATTGACGATCTTAATTCTTTTCAGTCATATTGACAATTAGAGGATTGCATGCGCTTTAATTGTTTTTTATTGCTATTTCTAATTGCTGGTTCATATCTCTTCGCTCTTTCCTATGAAGTGCGTTTTGTCGGGATACATGAAAACTACATTTTAAAAACTATTGAAAATAGCTCTGATTTGGTGAAATTACAAAACCATCCCCCTTCTTCATACAGCGGATTGCGTTACCGCGCCAATAGCGATATTGCCCATATTAAAAAAGCGCTGGATGCTTATGGTTATTTTGACGCTACGATCAATTTCAGAATTAAAGAAGAGCCTAAGAAACTAAAAATCATTGTTTTTATCGAACCTGGAACTCGGTACATTCTAAAAAGCTTTAAGCTTAAATTTACTGACGGCAAGCCAGTTTTTTCTTTAAAACAACTGGGTGTGGAGCTAGGTAAGCCCACTTCTAATATTGGACTGGCAGATTTCAAACAAAAAGCTAAAACAATTTTAGGCAATGACGCTTATCCACTAGCTCAAATCCAAAAATTCGACATCGTAGTGGATAAAGAAAGCAAAGTCATTCTGGCAGAAATGGAAATCGATAAAGGCATGCGCTGTTATTTCGGTCCGACAATTATTATTGGACTGGATAAAATCAAACCCGAATTTGTCCGTAAAAAGCTGATCTATCAAGAAGGGGATTTATTTTCGCCTGCAAAACTTGTGGAGACTAAACAAAGATTAATGAAAACCGAGCTGTTTTCTTCAATTATTATCCCTTATCCGGACAATAGCCAAGACCCAAACTTACCGATTAAAATCTACATGGGAGAGGCGAAAAACAAAACCATCAGCCTGGGCGCCTCTTATGCCACCAAAGATCATTTCGGTGGTAATTTCACTTATGCCAATCATAATTTCCGCGGCGTAGGAGAGTTACTCGCACTGCAAGGCTATATTGCCCAACAAGCTCAGACCGGTACAATTACTTGGTCAAAAACCGATGTCTTTGCTTTTAACCAGAATCTCTTTGTACAGGCTTACGCTGAAAAAGACTGGCCCTCTTTGTATCATGCTTATATCTACGGCGGTTATATTCGTCTGGAACGCAAGATTTCCAAAATCTTTTTCTATTCATATGGCATTAAAAATGAATACATCGATTCTTTTCATAGCGGCAATGAAGGCAAGTACTATGTCTTAGGAATACCTGTTTTTTTAAATTACAACACTTCGAATGATCTTTTAAATCCCAGCAGCGGTTTAAACTTTAGATATTATGTTGCTGTTTATAAAAATCTCTGGGGTAAAAAAAATGTTTGGCTCAAGCAAAAAATTACTTTTAGAACTTATGTCGCCACTAAAAAAGATGCCCGAATAATTTTTGCTTTCCGCTTTCAGTTAGGTTCTATTTTCGGACCCTCTCTCTACCAGATTCCAATTACCAAACTCTTTTTAGGCGGTACCGATGACGATCTGCGCGGCTATCGCTACCAAACTGTTGGACCCAGGGACAGGAAGGGTGATTTAATTGGCGGACGCAGCTGTATATTTTTTACTTTTGAGCCCAGAGTCAGGCTGACTGAAACTATCGGCATCGTACCCTTTTTAGATGTCGGTAAAATTAATACCAACAAAGTACCGACAGTCAGTGGCAGATGGCGCAAATCTCTCGGCATCGGCGGTCGCTATTTTTCCGTGATGGGACCTATCCGATTAGATGTAGGTTTTCCCCTAGATAGATATAGTAAAGGAGATCCGCGCTTTCGTATTTACATTAGCTTAGGACAGGCATTTTGATATGAAAAACAAAAAAATAAAACACAGATTATACTTAGTTTTAATCGGAGCCCTGACTTTGTTCTCGGCTTTTGTGCTTTTTTCCATCGCTTTTCTACAAAGCGATTGGATGAAAAATAAAGCCAAAACCTATGTGGTCGATTATCTGAAAAAAAATAATCTTCCGATTACGATTGATAAAATCGAAGGGCTGCCCCCTCTTTATTGGGTGGTCAAAGGAGTCGAGATCCCTTTTGAAGACCAGCAAATCGTGATCGATGAAATCACCCTGCGCATTTCTTTCCTAGCTTTAGCCAAAAAAGAAGTCTCTCTGCGCCATTTCCACGTTAAAAATGTCTCTTTCAAAAAAGTCAGAGCAGACGCTAATGCTTTGCCATCAAAAGCTACTGCCTCTGTTCCCTTAACACCTCCTGAGCCTCCACTGTTTGATCTTTCTATCAAACAGTTTAAAATCGAAAATTTCCACATAGACGATCAAACTTTTAACTTGATCGGCCACGCCTTTTTAGAGAAAAAAGCCCGCTCTTTTGCTTTAAATACCACTATCTACAGCCATAATTTCAAAGAAAACATCCTCTGGTTTAAAACTAAAGGCTCAGAAAAAATCCACCGAGGTTATTTTACTCTGCTCTTAAAAAAACCTAGCTTTTATTTTATTTCGCCTAAGCTCAAAGACCATCTCACTAATGACACTAAAATCGCAATTTTTCTCAAGGGCAGTTACGAAGATATTAAAACTTTGATTTTTGAACAAAAACTGCCGAATGCTATGAAGGGCTCTTTACATGGTCTTTTAGCTTTAGAAAAACTACCTTCGGAAATCAAAGGCGACCTCATTCTAAATAACGATTTCTCTGCTTCTCTCTCCAACTTTTCTCTCAAAAACGGCCTGCTTTCCGCAGAAGGCAGCCTTTCTCTCAACTCCGCTTTTGATATAGATAAAATGCATTTCGATTTAAACGCTCAAAACTTAGCTCAACTAAAAGAACTCTATAATTTACCAATCAAGGGAACTCTAAAAACCACCGTTGACACTGATAAAGAACAAGTCAATTTTTCTCTTTCCACTAAAAACTTGGTCATTGATCGTCATCCGATTAAAAACTTAGAAGGTAAGATTAAGGGAATTTGGAAAGATTCTATTTTTAGAGGCTCCAGTTCGCTAACGCTTTTAGCTTTGGAAGACAACCTGAATTTTAAAAGCATCTTTGAATATAACTTTAAACAAGACTATCTGGAATTGGAAAAATGCCGTCTGATAGGCTCTGACTTTTCTTTGAAAAGTTCAAAGTTTAACATCCTAAAGAATGGTTTAATGCAAGGTAAAGTCCAGCTGGCTTTTTCTAATTTAAGATCTTTAGAAACACTCTATCCTCAAGCCATTCTGAAAAGCGCTGGGGAATTTACTTTTGATTTTATGCGTTTTCAAGAAAAACAAAATGTCAAGATTGGCGGCACTTTTAAAGATTACCATCTTAATTATCTTTTAGGCTCAAAGCTATTTCTCTCAGCAGACATTCAAAATCTTTTCCAAACCCCCGTCGGAAACCTGAAATTCAACGGCACTGATCTAACCTTCCATGATCTGAAATTTAACAAGTTTGAAGGTACCTCTTACAGCTCTAACAAAGGCGGCTGGGATTTTGTTCTTTCTGCTTCTGGTCTTTGGAGAACTCCCGTTAACTGCAATCTAGTCGGCAACTATTCTTATGCTAAAGGACAAACTAACTTAAAGATCATCAATTTTTCAGGAAAAGCTTTAACCCAAAGTTTTTATCTGAAAAAACCAACAGCTTTTTCTTGGAAAGACCAAGATCATTTTACACTTTCCGACTTTGAATTTATGATGCCAACCTCTTCGCTCCAAGCCGATATTAAGATTGACGGCGCTAATAACCAGATTAAAGTCTTAGCCAACCATTTCCCTTTGGATTTCTTTTCTTTCAATCCGCTCGAACTAAAAACAACCGGTTTTGCTTCTTGTGATTTTACTCTGAACCAAAGCTCTTTTAATATTGACTCTACTTTAAAACTGAACATAGAAGATTCTACGATAGCAGCTGTCAGCGACGAACACCCTCTTAAAATCCAAGGAGAGATCGAATCTAAAATAACCAATGGCCTGCTTTCCGCCACTTGCGATTTAAAAAGCGGTCAAAATGGCCTTCTCGCTTTAAATCTCAGTCTGCCTCTAAAAGTCGGCAAAAGTCTTTTTCATTTTGACATTCTTCAGCAAAAAGATCTCAAAGCCAAAGTCGCTTATGAAGGCAGAGTTGAAGACTTGCTAGACTTTTTTAATTTAAAGCATAACCGTTTAGAAGGAGATCTCTTTTGCCAGCTGACTCTTTCCAAAAACCTGATTAATCCTCAAGTCGAAGGCTTTTTAAAACTGGAAAACGGGATTTTTGAAAACTACCACAGCGGCTCTTATTTCCAAAATATCAGCGCCGACATATCTTTTGCCAAAAGCAAGATGATTATCGAAAAACTCCAGGCTTATGATCTAGAGCAAAAACCGCTCACCGCTTCAGGAGCTCTGACTTTTAACAAATTACTAAACTACCCCTACGCTTTAAAATGCACTTTTGATTCTACGCAAATCATGAAAAGTGATTTCATTGATGCCAAAGCTGACGGTGAAATCGAAATCAAGGGCAATCTAAACAAAGGCTTAATCAAAGGCAAAGTAGAGATCAATTCCGGGTTAATTACCATCCCTGAAGAAATCCCCCTGATCGTACCTGCCATTCCGACTACCTACATCAATCAAAAAAAAGAGACTGTTCCCCGTGCCCAAAAAGCCAAACAGTATCCTATTTTCCTAGATCTAGAGCTAAATATGCCAAAGAACATTTTCGTTAAAGGCCGTGGTGTAGATGCTGAACTAGAAGGTCATATCTATTTAACCGGCTCGCTCGATGATATTATTTCTTCCGGCAGATTAAACGTGGCCAAAGGCAGTTATTCTTTTTCCGGTAAAACTTTTGAACTGATTGATTCCAGAATTATCTTCCCCGGTATTAAAGGCGCTTTTCCAGAACTAGCCATTACCGGCCAAGTCGAACAGGGCGGCATTGTGATCAACGCTAATTTAAAAGGGCCTTTAAATGCTCCAAAACTCTATTTCACCTCATCCCCTTCACTGCCCTTAGGCTCGATCCTTTCTTTGCTGCTGTTCGGTCAGGAGATTTCAGGAATTTCTGCTTTACAGGCTCTGCAAGTAGCCAATACCATCTCCTCTCTTTCAGGGGATAATAATGTCTTAGAAGCAGCTAAGAAAAAACTGGGCATTGACCGTTTGGCAGTGATTGCCACCTCTTCTGAAGAAAATGAAGACCCTGACCAGGTAGCGATTTTGATTGGTAAATACATTATGAAAAATGTCCTACTTTCCTTCTCTAGAGGTTTTGACTATGGTGTCACCAACATTATCGTAGAAGTAGACTTCTTTAAGGGGGTCTTTTTCCAGTTTGAGACTATGATGCAGGAACAGCAGAATAAATTTACGCTCAAATGGAAGCATAACTACTGATCAAAAACAAAATTGATCATCTCTATCCATTTTATTTCAAAAGACTTAAAAATAAAAAAAATCAACTATCTAGGGTTTAAAGTTTTTAACTTTGCTTTTTATTTTCAGCCTCCTATAATTTCAGCACAATACTACTTAAAATTTAACTATAAGAGGTAAAAAATGAGTAATGAAGGTTCAGTTTCAGCCGTTTCTAATCCTACATACACATCTATCGAAGCCCCTTCAACCTCTACTCCCGAAAATGAAAAACAAAAAAGCTTAGTTAAGCGAATTATTGATTTAGCTATTAAGTGTCAAAACGCTACTGACGCTCAAATGAAAGCATACCTAACAGATTCTCAAAAAACCGGTAAAGCACTAACAGCTCTACTTTCTCTCGAAGCAGAATTTTCCAAACCCGATAAGAATGGAAAAAGCAGAGATGCTAACACTCCCCTCTCAAAAAAAGAAAAAGAGCTTATTGAAGAGTTAAAACAACTAGGAATTGAACTTCCACCGGCTCCTACCATTTATGATATTAGAAGTGAAAAAGAAGCAGGCAATTTAAAAATAAAACATTCCTATCAAAAAGCCGATGATTTAGGGCGCAACAAAATGTATTATATTGAAATCGCTAAAGAAATTCTGAAAAGCGATAGCGCTTCAAAATCTAGAATAATTTCAAATAGCATAATCCGTGGGTAAATTATGGCTCAAAACACCACAATAGATACTACCCAATCTGTATTCTCTATTCTACCAGCTTCTTCTATTAAATCGCCTTCTTCTACCTACCCTCCTAAAAACTCTCCTTTAGGCCTTGGAGCTGTTCTAACCACCTTATCTACAGCATCTGAATCTATAGCATTTGAAACAAACCCTCTTTTTTTCTTTATTGAAGATTATTGCAAAAAAGAAGAAAACGACCGTCAAGAAAAACCTAAGCTTGAACAACAAATTAAGATCATTAACCAACAACATCTAGTGTTATTCCAAGAAGAAGCGACGCTTTCAGAAAAATACAATCAAAAAGCTAAAAATCTCAGCGTTTGGAAAACAGCGGCAGACATTGCCTCTTATGGAGCATCAGCAGCTTCGATTGTAGTCGGCATTGGTTTTTGCGCCTCTCCAGTCGGTTCCATCTCCTTGATAGCTGCTGGCGCACTTGGTCTGACTAGTAAGTTAATGAGCGATACCGGAAGTTGGAAATGGGTAGCTTCTAAACTTAGCTCAAATTCGGAAACTCAGCAAAAATACACTTCCTATCTAGAAACAGCTGCTACCGTGGTCTCTTTAGGAGCTGCTGTAATGAGTGGCTTTGCTTTTTCCGGGGCTTTGAATTTAACAGCTAATTTTAAACCTGCTGTGATTACATCAACTATGGCAGCATTATCTACAGCCACTAGTATAGGCAGCAACTACACTCAGGCTTCTACTCTAAAAGTAGAATCCCAATTAAAAACCATAGATCAGAAAAAAACAGTTCTTTTCAACGATCTGCCCTTTCTGACTGAACATATCGAATTTATTTCTAATGTGAATAGATCCATTCTTCAAACTTTAAGATCTATGCTAAGAAACAATTTTTTTATATTTAACTAAGGAGAGAAACCATGACCTCAGTAACAAATCTATCTAACGAATTCACCTCTACTTACCAAGCTTTGGATCTAATAACACTTGAAAACTCTCGGCTTGGACAACAAGCAATCCTTAACGCTCAAAAAAATATGGACGAACAAACAAATGTGCTAACGGAAGCTCTTGATAAGCAAAGTAATGTATATCTTGCCGTCTGTGCTATTGGTATTCTTTGTCTTGCCGGTGCAATAGTCGGCGCTGCTTTAAAGAAAGCAACCCCAGCTCCAGCTGCAAAAGCTGATACCGGCAATCTAACTTTTCAAAGAGTTCCAACTACTTCCTTTGCAAAAATAACTGAGGCAGCTAGAGATGCTTTAATAAAATCTCACAAAAGGCTGCCTGGTTTAGCCCGTACTATTGAAGGAGGTTCTCAAGCAGTAACTAACAGATTTAAAAAACCTGAAATAACAGCTAATGCCATCATAAGACGAAAAGAAATGGAAATCCAGCAAGCCCGAGAAGATAATGCTCACAGACGCAGTGCTGCAGAAGAATTAGACCGCTTGCGTAATTCAATAGCCAATAATGAATCTGCTAGTATGAGAGTTGGAGGTTGATCCGAGCTTTTCTAAAAGAGATCGGCTTTCTTTTTTCTACAGTCATCTTACAACTTAATTATTAATGTTGTTCTATTGACATTGTTAATGTTATTACTATAGTTACCAATAATGCAATTATCATTAACCAAAAACCATATTACTTAAAAGAAAAGAGGAGATTTTAAAATATTATAAAATTTGCCCTTTGACCTGAAAATACCCTTTTCATATAGTGAGCCCAAAAGGCAATGACCTTAAAAAGGACTTTTTGGCATGGATCACGCCACTTTAGAAAATAAAGACCAAAATAATAACGGTAATAATAACAATAACCAAACTAGTGCTTTTTTGCGTTTTTTACAATCCAACCCTTTAGTTTCTCCCTTCCAATCATTAGGAGAATATACCCGTTTTGTACTCAGTGTTTTTTGGGCTGCTATCAAAAAACCACCTCAATGGGAGCTACTGAGAGACCAGTTTTACAGCATCGGAGTACTTTCTCTGACGGTCGTAGCTATTACCGGAATCTCAACTGGAATCGTCTTGGCCGCTCAGTCCTTTTACCAACTCTCTGCTAAAGGCCTTTCCGGAGTGACCGGTATCATGGTAGCAAAAGCCATGATCACTGAATTAGGCCCGGTTTTAACGGCTTTTATGGTAACCGGCAGAATTGGATCAGCTATGTGCGCAGAATTGGGAACGATGAGAGTTACAGAACAAATTGATGCTATGCGAACCATGTCAGTCTCCCCTAAATCTTATCTTTTAGCTCCCCGTTTTATCGCCTTTATTACCATGACTCCATTGCTGACTATGTTCAGCATTATGCTTGGCATCTTAGGAGGCTGGGCCATTTCAGTTTTTTATTTTGGCATGTCTACTGCTAATTATTTCGACCCTATGCCTACCCATATTTCTATGTTCGATGTCAACACCGGTATTATCAAATCTATTTTCTTTGCTTTTGTGATAGTCACTATTTGTTGCTATAAAGGCATGAAAACTAAAGGAGGAGCTGCCGGAGTAGGAGAAGCTACTACTTCTTCTGTGGTGATCAGCTCTGTCACTATTTTAATTTCTGATTTCTTTTTGACGATGGGACTAAACACTATCCACGAGGTATTGGGTTATTAAACATGATTAAAATTGTCGATCTTTGGAAAAAATTTAATAAACTGCAAGTGCTCAAAGGCATGAACCTGACGATTAATGAAGGCGAAATTATCGTTATTCTAGGTAAATCAGGAGTCGGCAAAAGTGTCCTTTTAAAACATATCATCGGCATTGAACAACCAGACAGCGGCTATGTAGAAGTTAATGGCGTCAATATCACTAATTTGAATGAAAGTGATCTTTATAAAGTCGTCGAAAATATGGGCATGCTCTTTCAGGGCTGTGCCTTATTCGATTCTTTAGACGTCGAAAAAAATGTCGGCTTTTATCTGCATCAGCATATCGACCCAGTTACAAAAAAGAAACTGAATGAGAATGAGATCAAAGCTAGAGTCAAAGATGCTTTGAAAATGGTTGGTTTAGAGAACATCGAAAATAAAATGCCCTCTGATCTTTCCGGCGGCATGAAAAAAAGAGCAGCTCTAGCACGGCTCATTGCTTACCGTCCAAAAATTCTGCTTTACGATGAACCGACTACAGGTTTAGATCCTATGACCTGCAAACAGATCAATGAATTGATCATCAAAACCCAAAATGAGCTGAAAGGCACCAGCATCGTGGTCACCCACGATATTCATTCCGCACTTTTTATCGCTGACCGGATTGCCCTGCAAGAAGATGGCGTTATTACTCAGTTAGAGACTGTTGAGAAATTTTTATCTATTGACAATCCTATAGTATCTTTCTTAAAAGAAAGTTTGGAGCACCATCCGTTAATGCGCAAGGAGCCGCAAAAATGAAAGATAAGCTAAAAACCATCTATATTGGTATTTTTGTAGCAGTGGCTTTAGCTTCTTCTATTTATCTGATTATGTTTTTACAGCCGATTATCGGCGACGGCGGTAAAATTTTGAGGGTGCGTTTCTCTAATATTGCCAATATCGGAGTAGGAACCAGAGTCACGCTAGCTGGTAAACCCGTTGGAGAAGTCACTGAAATCTCCACCATCGAGGGAGCTCGCAGCGATGTGGTCGATGAGTTAGGGAGGGTATATTTTTATCAATTGACCTTGGAAGTGGATTCTACTGTAGAAGTTTACAATACTGATGAAATTACAATTGCCACGACTGGTCTTTTAGGAGAAAAATCGATAGCCATTATTCCTAAAGCACCTATTAAAGGCCAAATTCCCAAGATTATTACTAACCAGATCATTTATGCCAACTCGGTAGAACCGATCGAAAGAATCACCCATGAGATCACTGCTTTGGCCGAAAAACTGCAGGGAGCTATTGATGATTTCGACACTTGGTTTGTAGAAAACGAAGAAGACCTTTCTTTTGCCGTCAGATCCTTTGGCAAGGCTTTCGATCAGATTAATATTTTAACTGGCGAATCCTTTTTATTTGAATTCAATGAAGTATTCATAGATAACCCAACTACGTTTGATGAGCTAGAAAGATTTATTTCTATCCATAATCCAATTGAAACAATTTTTATTCACAATGTTAGTCAAAAAGAAATAGAAAACATTACAAATTATTCCGGTATAAAAAGTAGATTAACACATTTTATCGACTTGAATATGGAAGAAAAATCACAAAATAAAAATCATATTCGTGCTTTTAACTGCGAAAAACAAATAT